>JAHJXP010000148.1 GCA_018827585.1 Pseudomonadota bacterium
CTTCACCTACGACAATCTAAACCTGATCAAGGTCAATACGGAAAAACGCCAGCAGCTTTCCACCTTCGCGGGCATCTCCAAAAGCCTGAGTTCCAGTCTCAGAAACAGCGAGCTGTTTCACGTCATAATAAATCAGTTCCGGGAAAACGTCCCCTTCGACGTCGGGGTCATTTTTACCGTCCCGGAAAATAAACCGGATTGCCTCACCGTTCTGGACATCCTCGCCTCAATCCCTCTCTCTCTCGAAAGAAATGCGGATTACGACTACACCGGCTCCGTTCTGGAAGCGGCAATAAAGCAGGGAAGCGGCCGGATCATCAACAATGCCGCCCTGCTTGAACATCCGCTTGATCATGAACTGATAGGGAGACCGGGGGTTCAGGCCTGTTCGCTGGCGCCGCTGAAAATGGGGAGCACGGTTATCGGACTCCTTTTTCTCGGCAGCGTTCGGCCCGGGAGTTTCGACGGGATGGAAGAACCATTGGATCAGATCGCCTCGCTTCTGACGCTCGCCATGGAAAAGAACCGTCTTTACTCGTCGGTTTTGAAGCGGGACCGGGAAATGGAGTCGCTCAAACAGATCGGCAGCATGCTTGCCGCCTCGACTTTCGACCGGGAAGAGGTGCTCAGACACACGATGGACATGATCCGGACGATCATGAACGTGGAGGCCGGTTCACTGCTGCTGCTGGAAAAGGACCAGTTGGCTTTCAAGGTCGCCTTCAACATCGATCCCGGAATCAATACCGACGCCCTCCGGAACTTCCGCTTTGGGCTCGGCGAAGGGATATCGGGCTATTGCGCCGCCAGCGGCGAGGCGGTTCTCGTCAGGGACATAAGCACCTCCCGGCATTCCCGGCACGATTTCGATCGGCAGACTGGTTTCCGGACCCGTTCCGTCCTTTGCGTGCCGCTCATCTCCCGGGGGAGGGTCCTGGGCGTCATCGAGATCCTCAACAAGATCAACGACTCTTTCAACGACGACGACCTCCATCACCTCCAGTCCATCGCCGCCTCAGTCAGCATCGCCCTGGAAAATTCCCGGCTTTACCAGGAGACCCTGTCCATGGCCGAACAGGAACGAGGCATCCGAAATGTATTCCAGAAATTCGTCCCCCGGGAAATAGTGGATAAGATCATCCACAACACCGAGGCGGACAAACCGCTGCTCGAAGAGCTGAAAATCCTGACTCTCCTGAACATCGACATCCGCAGCTTCTCCAGCCTGTCTCAGAAGATCGGCCCCCAGCGGACGGTGGCGATGCTGAACCACTTTTTCGCCTGCATGGGAGAGATCGTCTTCAAGCACGGGGGGATCGTCGACAAGTACCTGGGAGACGGCTTTCTGGCCGTTTTCGGCGCCCCCGTCTCCGGCGCGACCGATGCGGACAACGCCATCGCCGCCGCCCTGGAAATGCAGAAAATCCTGGCGAGTGTCAACGACCATTTTTCCGGGGAGATTGAATCCCCGTTGACCATGGGAATCAGCATCCACACAGGAGAGGCGGTCGTCGGCAATATCGGTTTTGAAAAGAAGATGGACTACACCGTCATCGGCGATTCGGTCAATGCCGTCTTCCGGCTGCAGGATCTCACAAAATCCAGACTGAACAGCATCCTCATCAGTGAAAAGACGCGAATCGCCGCCATGAATTCGATCCTCGATCTCCGGGATATCGGCGTGTACGACGCCGGAAACACCCTTGGCGAACTGAAGATCTACGAACTCGTCGGCTGCCGTCTCCGCAGCCAAAGCGTTATCTGAGCGAAATCGGCCGACGACGACGCGGCTGATATATTCCAGCTCAAGTTATCCCAACACGCCCTTCACCATTCACCTTTACATCCTGCATAAATGCTGCTATGGACCTCCCCAAATCACCCCAAGGAAAGAGAAAATTTGGAAAACGAGAACGTCCATCGCCTTAAACTTGACGGAAAAGAGATCATCCTGATCGGAACGGCCCATGTCTCCAGGGAAAGCGCCGACCTGGTGGAGCAGGTCATCACCGAAGAGCGGCCCGAAACGGTCTGCGTCGAACTCTGCCAACCCCGCTACGACGCGATCCGCCTGAAGGACAAGTGGCAGCAGACCGACATCGTCAGGGTCATCCGCGAGAAACGCGCGCCCATCCTCCTCTCCCAGCTCATCATGGCCTCCCTCCAGCGGAAGATCGCCCAGAAATTCAACATCACCCCCGGCGAGGAGATGCTCCGGGCCATCGCCCGGGCGGAGGAGATCGGGGCCAAGATCGTTCTCGCGGACAGGGAAATCAGGGTGACTCTCCTGCGGACCTGGCGGAAGATGGGCTTCTGGAGCAAGGTGAAGTTCCTTCCCGAGGTCCTGCTCTCACTGTTTGCCACCGACGAGATCACCGAGGAGGAGATCGAAAAGCTAAAAAAGCACGACGTCCTGGAGCTGGCCCTGCAGACCGTCGGGGAAAAGCTGCCGGGGTTGAAGACCACCCTGATCGACGAGCGGGATCTTTACCTCGCCCACGCCATCGGTCGGGCGGCGGGCGCCCGGATCGTGGCGGTCGTGGGCGCGGGTCATGTGCCGGGGATTCTCAAGCACATAGGCGAAGAGATCGACATCGCGGCCTTGAACCTGATCCCCGAAAAAGGCATCTGGGGAAGATGCGCCGGGTGGGTCTTTTCGCTTGCCATCGTGGGTCTGTTCGTCGCCGGCTTCTTCTCTTCCGGCGTCGAGGGCGGTATAAAGATGTTCACCTGGTGGGCGATGATCACCGCCGCCTTCTCGGGTGTCGGGGCGCTCATCCTCCTGGCCCATCCGCTCACCATCGCGGCCTCGGCCATCGCCGCCCCCATAACGACCCTGCACCCCCTGATCGCCGCCGGGTGGGTGGCCGGCCTGGCGGAAGCGACGCTGCGCAAGCCGCAGGTCAAGGACTTCCTCGCCCTGAAGGACGACATCGTCTCCCTCAGGGGCTTTTTCCGGAACAAGATCACTCGCCTGCTTCTGCTCGTTGCCGTCGTCAACCTGACGACCTCGATCGGGACCTTCGTCGCCATTCCGGTGATCATGAGTTTCTTGTGAAAGGGGCCCTCTCATGACGGAAAAAAAATCCATGCTCTGCCCGAACTGCCGGAAGCTGATCAGCAGCGACGAGCCGACCTGTCCCTATTGCGGGACGGTGCGGCCCGGGGCGCTCTGGAAGCGGGGGGTCCTCGGCGGCTTTTCCCTGCTCAGGGTTGATCCGGTCAAGTCAATCATCGTCGTGAACGCCGCCTTCTACCTCTTTTCTCTCCTCCTGAATCCGGCGTCTCTCGGGCTTTCGGCCAACCCCATGACGTTCCTGTCCCCCTCCGGCGAGGGGATCTTTCTCCTCGGCGCGACCGGAACCCTTCCCATCGACGCCTACGGCCGCTGGTGGACCCTTGTTTCCGCCTCCTTTCTCCACGGGGGGATCCTGCACATCTTCTTCAACATGATGGCCCTCAGGCAACTCGGCCCCTTTGTCCTGGCCGAGTTCGGTTTCAACCGCTTCGCGATCCTCTACCTCTGGACCGGCGTCGCCGGCTTCTTCCTCTCCTATCTGGCTGGCGTCCCTTTCACTATCGGGGCCTCCGCCTCCCTCTGCGGCCTGATCGGCGCCATCCTCTATTACGGAAAGAGCAGGGGGGGCTTTTACGGAGAGGCGATCTACCGCCAGGCGCTGGGGTGGGTCGTGGGGCTGGCCGTCTTCGGTCTTTTCTTTCCGGGAATCAACAACTGGGCGCATGGAGGGGGTCTTGTCTCCGGCATTGCGATCGCCTTTCTGGCCGGCTACCGGGAACGGGAGGCGGAGGCCTTCATCCTCCGTTTCCTTGGAACGGCAAGCGTCGCGCTGACGGCGGGCGTTCTCTCCTGGGCGCTGATCCAGGCCGTCTACTTCCTGATCTGACCACCCGTCGTCCCCCCTTAAAATGCTCCGGAATGCCGTGATAGAATCTGCAATGTCCGATCAGGACCTTGCATAAACGGTCAAGAATTTCGGTTCATCGTATTTCGTTTGCTTTTGGTGAAAATAAAGTCAGGGAAGCATTGTCAACGCTTTTTCGAAAAAGTCTTCGGCGCCAAAATTGCCGGACTTCAAAGCCAGCGCGATGGGATCGTCGCCAAGACTTGCAGTCCAGGGAATCCCCGTATGCATCCGCCCCGATGGCGGGAATCTCCCCTCTGGGAACCCCGATCAGCTGAACGGTTCGCATGCCTTGACGCACGAGGGTATTCGCCAGATCGGTCGATCCGGTAAAATCATCCCCCAATACATCCTAAGAGCACTCCCATGGTTTTCCTCTTGGTCATTGGACCAACGGTTCGAAGAAGGTCATTTTAGGTTCAAGACCGGCCAATTTCATGATTTCGGGAATCCTTCTGTATTGCATGAAGTCTCCCACTTCACCTATCAATCCGGCGACGGTTACTTCTCCGATCCCTTTGATGGAAAGAATGCTTTGACTATAAGGAATCCGTCTCAGGTACTTACTCATCTGCTCCTCCAGATGGTCCATAAATTGAGATTCCCGTTCGATGCACGATACAAGATGTTTGATTTCGACAAGGAGACTTTGCTTCCCCTCGCAAATACCTGTGGAGTTCATAGCTGCTTCAAAAAGGGCTCGCACCCGGTCTTGCTTCAATTGCCCCAAACTTCTTTTTTTCAAAAGAGCTTGC
>JAHJXP010000149.1 GCA_018827585.1 Pseudomonadota bacterium
CGGTACGAACGCCTCAGGACCCGGCTTTTCAGGACCGACCGAGACGGCGCCGTCACCCTGACGACGGACGGAACCCATCTCACAACGAGAGTCTTCCGGACGGACCGCCGCTGATCGAGGGGGCCTCCGGTCCTCAATTTATGTTGCGTTTGTGCGCCCGATATGCTATCCAAACGCCCCTCAATTAAAGGAGACGACTTCGTAAAAAGTCCGGATGCTTCGTTGCGCTTCATCCCTCGTCGTTGCGGCGTACGCCAAAGTACGCCTTACTCCTCGGGCTTCGCGCGCCTTGCCTGCGGCCTTTTTACGAAGCCGCCCCAGTTCAAGGCTTTTTATGACTTTTTACGAGAGCGTTAAAGGAGGACAGGGAGAGATTCTGCCGATGGAGATCATCACCGCAGTCCGGGGATTCAAGGATATCCTTCCCCCGGAAACGGAAAAGTGGCGTCATGTCGAGGAAACCGCCCGGAAGGTATTCGGCGCGTTCGGTTTCCACGAAATCCGCATCCCCCTGCTCGAAAAGACGGAACTCTTCTGTCGCGGGATCGGGGAGACCACCGACATCGTCGAGAAGGAGATGTACACGTTTCTCGACCGGGGAGAGGAATCGCTGACGCTTAGGCCGGAGGCGACGGCGTCGGTCATCCGCGCCTATCTGGAGCACGCCGTCCATGCCGCGGAAACGGTGACGCGGCTTTTTACCATCGGCCCCATGTTCAGGCGGGAGAGGCCGCAAAAGGGGCGCTACCGTCAGTTCCACCAGATCGACGCCGAGATCCTCGGTCCGGACGACCCGCGCACCGACGCCGAGCTTATCCTGATGCTGATCCATTTTCTCGACAGACTCGGGCTGGCGAAACTGAACCTGGAGATCAATTCTCTCGGCTGCCTGGAATGCCGGCCCGCCTTCCGGGAGGCGGTCATCTCCTTCCTCGGCTCTCAGGCGGAGGAACTCTGCGGGGACTGCCGGCGGCGGCTCGGGACCAATCCGCTGCGCGTGTTCGACTGCAAGGTGGAAAAATGCGGCGAGATCATTTCCCGGGCTCCGCGCCTGAATTCATTCATCTGCGGGGATTGCCGGACCCATTTTGAAGGCGTGCAGGAGGGTCTTCGCCTCTTTGGAGTGCCCTACCGTCTCAATGATCAAATGGTCCGGGGGCTTGACTACTACACGAGGACGACATTCGAGGTGACCGCGGAGCATCTCGGCGCGCAGAATGCCGTCGTCGGCGGCGGCCGTTACGACCATCTGGTCCGCGATCTCGGGGGGCCGGACATCCCGGGGATCGGTTTTGCCATCGGTTTCGAACGTCTGATTTCCATGATCCCGGAGAGCGGTGAGGACGCTCCGCAGGGGCCTCTTCTTTTCATTGCGGCGCTCGGAGAAAAGGCCGCGGAGAGGGCCTTCATTCTGGGCAACCGCCTGCGGATGAACGGGGTCCACGTGGAGATGGACTATGCGGGCCGTTCCCTGAAGAGCCAGATGAAAAAGGCCGACAGGCTCAGGTGCGCCTATGCCCTGATCCTCGGCGAACGCGAGATTCAAGACAACAAGGCACTCCTCAGGAACATGCGCGAAAGCGCCCAGGAAGAGGTCTGTCTCGACGACCTGGAAAATACCATCATGACACTGGCGAGGTAAGAAAGATTTGTCTGATTTTATAACTATCAAAAAAAGAACTCATTACTGCGGGGATGTGAACGGCGCCCATATCGGGGAGGAAGTGGTCCTGATGGGCTGGACCCACCGGAGGCGGGATCACGGCGGGGTGGTATTCGTCGATCTGAGGGACCGGGAAGGCATCGTCCAGGTCGTCTTCAACCCGGAGATCAGCGCCTCCTGCCATGAAGAGGCCCAGCGGATCAGGTCCGAATATGTTCTGGCCGTAAAAGGCCTTGTGCGCCGTCGCCCGGCAGGGATGGAAAATCCCGATCTCAAAACCGGCGAGATCGAGGTGCTGGCGCACGACCTGGAAATCCTCAACGAGGCGAAGACGCCGCCCTTCGTCCTGGACGGCACGGCGGAGATCTCCGAGAACGTCCGTCTCAAGTATCGTTACCTCGATCTCAGGCGCCCGGAGCTCCAGAAGAACCTCATCCTGAGAAGCCGCGTCGCCGCGGCAACCCGGGACTACCTGCAACGGGCGGGATTCATAGAGGTGGAAACCCCGTTTCTGACGAAGAGCACCCCGGAAGGCGCCCGGGATTATCTGGTTCCCAGCCGGGTGAATCAGGGGCAGTTTTACGCCCTTCCCCAATCACCGCAGATATTCAAGCAGTTGCTGATGATTTCCGGGTTCGACCGCTATTTCCAGATCGTCAAGTGCTTCCGCGATGAGGACCTCCGGGCGGACCGGCAGCCGGAATTCACGCAGATCGACGTGGAGATGTCCTTTATCACCGAAGAGGACATCATCCGGATCATGGAGGGGATGATCGCCCATATCTTCAAGACCTGCCTCGGCCGGGAGCTCCCCCTCCCCTTTCCGCGGATCTCCTACCGGGAGGCGATGGACCGCTTCGGGAAGGACAACCCCGACCTCCGTTTCGGCCTGGAGATCCGGGAGCTGACGGACATCCTCCAGGGATCGGGATTCAAGCTCTTCGCCGAGATCGCCGCCGGAGGCGGTGTAATCTCGGCGATCAGGGTCGCGGACGGGAAAGGACTCTCCCGGAAGGACCTCGATGATTTTAAGGACTATGTCGCCCAGTACGGCGCCGGGGGATTGGCCTGGGCCAGGGTCGTCCCGGACGGCTGGACCTCGCCGATCTACAAATTTCTGACCCCGGGAGAAGTCGGGGCGATCAATGAAAGGATGGAGGCCCGCGAGGGGGACGTCCTTCTGTTCGTTGCCGATTCGCCGAACGTGGTCCGCGACGCCCTGGGAAATCTCCGGAGCCACCTAGCGAAGAAGCTCGGCCTGATCGCCCCGGGGGCGATGGCCTTCACCTGGGTGACCGATTTCCCCTTGTTTGAGTACAGCGAAACGGAAAAACGCTTCGTCTCGACGCATCACCCCTTCACCTCGCCGGTCCTGGAGGAGTTGCCCCTGATCGAGACGGACCCGGGAAAGGTCCATGCCCGGGCCTATGACCTGGTCCTCAACGGTTCCGAAATCGGCGGCGGCAGCATCCGGATTCACCGGAAGGATGTCCAGACGCAGATCTTCAAGGCGCTGGGGATGGGCGATGAGGAGGTTAGCAGCAAGTTCGGTTTTTTATTGGATGCCCTGGAATATGGCACGCCGCCTCATGGCGGGATCGCCTTTGGTCTCGACCGCCTGGTCATGCTGATGGCCGGGGCGGAGTCGATCAGGGACGTGATCGCCTTTCCCAAGACCCAGAAGGCCACCTGTGTGCTGACGGACGCGCCTTCGCCGGTCAGCGTGGAGCAACTCATGGAACTATCGCTGAAGATCGTGACGTAATTCGGGGGGAGAATCGAAGACATGGCCAGATGGAACAAGGACAAGAAGGTTCTGGATCACGAGCATACCCATTTCTGGAAGTTCGATCTCAAGGATGTGGAGGAGCCGAATCTCCAGAAGGATGTGTTTCCCTACGATGAGGTATGCCGGATCGATTTCGACCACAGGATCATCCCGATCGATCCCGCGGAGGACATCTTCATCACAGACACCACCTTCCGGGACGGACAGCAGGCGAGGCCTCCTTACACCGTACAGCAGATCGTGGATCTTTTCGCGTTGATGAGCCGTCTTGGCGGACCCAACGGCGTGATCCGCCAGTCGGAATTCTTCCTCTACAGCGCCAAGGACAGGGAGGCGGTGGAGAAGTGCCGGGACCTCGGGTTGCGCTACCCGGAGATCACCGGGTGGATCAGGGCCAGCGCGGAGGATGTCCCGCTGGTCAAGCAGTCGGGGCTCAAGGAAACAGGCATCCTCACATCCGTTTCCGATTACCACATCTTTCTCAAGCTGGGCAGGAACCGCCGCCAGGCGCTGGACGACTATCTGGGCATCGTCAAGTCGATCCTTGCCGCAGGCGTCATCCCCCGCTGTCATTTCGAGGACATCACCCGCGGAGAC
>JAHJXP010000150.1 GCA_018827585.1 Pseudomonadota bacterium
ACGGGTAAGCGAGCACGGCGCGGCGCCGCTGTGCTGGAGCGTCGCCCATCTGGGGCCGCTGGCCGCCACGGCGACGGATGCCGCCCTCGCCTACGCGGTCCTGGCCGGTCCCGATCCCAGGGACCCGTCCTCCCTGCAGCAACCGCTGCCCACCCTGGACGGATGGGACAGGATGGACCTAAGCGGCCTGACGCTGGGAGTCTATTGGCCGTGGTTCCGGCACGCCGCCCCCGATGTCGTATCGGCCTGCGAATCAATGCTCGGGCAGCTCGAACGGAGGGGGGCCGGAGTGCGCGAAATTTCCCTTCCCGACCTGGAGGCCGGGCGGCTGGCGCATACCGTCACGATCGCCGGAGAGATGGCGCAGGCGCTGAGTCACACGTACAAAGCCCACCGCCGCGAGCACGGCCTGGATGTCCGCATCAACCTGGCCCTGGCGCGCGCAATGACCGCCAGCGACTACGTCCAGGCCCAGCGGGTGCGCACCCGCATGATCGCCAATTTCAACCGCGCCCTGGAGAACGCGGACGTGATCGTCACCCCGGCCACCGGCCTGGTTGCGCCTTTAATCCCCAAGACCGCCCTGCCCTACGGCGAATCGGACCTGACGACCCTCGTCGAGATCATGCGTTTTTCCACTCCGGCAAACATGACGGGACTGCCGGCCATTTCTTTCCCGGCGGGCTACAACGACGCCGGTCTTCCCGTCGGCATGCAGGCCATCGGCCGCCCCTGGCAGGAACAGACGCTCCTGCGCCTGGCGCTGACCGCCGAACAGGTCGTGGAACGAAAAGCCCCGCAGGTGCATTACCCGATCCTGCCGGGGTAGTTCTTGGAAGAATCGGGGAGGGGGCTTGTTCCGGAAACCCAAAGGGATCGGAACGAGCCCCCTCCCAGGAACCCTATTTTTGGTTCATACGGTTGACGCGTAGCTTCCTGAAAGTGAGCGTCCAGTAATTTTGCTGGATAGCCACTCTTTTAAATGGCATTCGTTTATCGAATTCGGACGGAATAGTTCAAGGATAGTGCCGGTGTACTGAAGGATAGTGCGGGGTTAGTATGCCGTCGGCCCAGCACGTACTGTGCGGGAACTCGCGTGTTGGGACACGTTCTCAATAAGAGTCAGCGAAGAGAACAGCACCTCATGGCGCACGAACAGCAAAAAAGACCATTACGTCACGGAGTAAGCTTAACTCCGAGAGAAGGACGGTGGACGGGACCGTTTGTTGTCCTGGTTACGCTTTTGCTCTTGGTGCTGGGTTGCTCGACCGAGCACCGGGAACTCGCGGTTCCCGACGTGCGGCAGGCAACCGATTATACCTGCGGCGCGTCGGCGCTTCAAGCTGTGCTGGCTTACTATGGCATAGAAACCCGCGAAGATCTTCTCGCGCGGGAGCTCGGTGCTGATCCGAATAAGGGTGTGAATCCACCTGCCATAATCAGGGTAGCACGGGCTCGGGGTTTAACGGCTGAGCTGCGGCAAGGAATGACGGTCGGTGAAATCGCCGCGATCGTTCACGCCGGATCGCCCGTGCTGGTCGCGCTCCAAGCCTGGTCGGACAAGCCACGTTCGACCTATCGGGATGATTGGGACGACGGTCATTATGCGATTATCATTGCCGTCGAACCAGACGCAGTAGTGTTCGAGGACCCGTCGGTTCTTGGCAGCCGCGCAGTGTTGAGCCGAGGAGAATTCGAAGACCGTTGGCACGATACCGACGGCACCCACCGCTACGTGCGGATGGGAATTATCTTCAGCGGCAAAAACCCCGTTTCGCGGCCCCCGCGAGTTCCAATGGAGTGAAGATTCTTGCCTGCCTTGAGCCGGTCCCTGGAAATGCATCCCCTGGGAGAACTCAAGCAGCGGCAAGCACCGCGGATAATTCTAACACAGGTTGTCTTAGGGGTGCCTGGTGTGGCTTTAGGTGTGTTTTATCTTCTCGTACGTCAGTCGAACGATTATTGAAAAAATCAGGAAGGCGATTTTTGTATCATCCTTCCTGTTATCCACAAAACGCCAACCTCAACGAAAATGCAGCACTTCAATCCAAAATCATTGATGTTGTTTACTCAGCAATTATGATATCGATGCACTGCCCTGTGGGCGGGTAGCTTCATATGTACCTTCAGAAACCTCAGTTCTGTGTGATGGCGGAGCGAATGAACAAAGACACACCACTGCAGACATTCCCATCGCACCTCGTTTGGCTGCTTGTAGGCCTCACGCTGGGCTGGGGGATCAATTGGCCGATCATGAAGGCAGTGCTGTTCGAGATGGCCCCGATGCACTTCCGGACCCTGTGCCTGTTCTTCGGAGCAGCCGGCCTTTTCACCATTGCCCGTATGAGCGGCCTGCCGATACGGATTCCGAAGGGGCAGTGGCCGCAGACGATCGCCATTGCGCTTGTCAATACGATGGGCTGGAACATATTCGCCGTCTATGGCGTCCAGTTGATGGCGTCGGGTCGGGCGGCCATCCTCGGTTATACCATGCCGGTGTGGAGCGTGATCATCGCGACCTGGCTTCTGAAGGAACCCTTTACGAAGCGCCGGGCACTCGGCTGTGTACTGGGGGGCGCCGGTTTGCTGCTTCTTCTCGGGGAGGAGATTCAGGCCGTGGGGCGCTCGCCGCTCGGCGCGATACTCATGGTCGGCGCCGCGGTCAGCTGGGCCATAGGCACCATCATGATGAAGCGCTGGCCCGTCTCCCTTCCCGTTTCGGCCTTCACCGCATGGCAGTTGCTGATCAGCGTCCCTCCCATCATCCTCTTTGCGATTATCTTCGAGAGCGGGACTTTCAATCCGTTCGCTCTGTCTCTGTGGCCGATGCTCGGGGTATTCTACAATGTGTTGGTGGCATTCACTTTCTGCTACTGGGCGTGGATCAAGATCGCTCTCATTGCGCCGGTCGGTGTCTCCAGCATCTCGATCATGATGACCCCGGTGGTCGGCGTGTTCAGCGGGATGCTGTTGTTGGGTGAGACACCCCATTGGCAGGACTATGCGGCGCTTGTCCTGGTGGTGACTTCGCTTGCCACGGTTCTGATGCCGGCCAAGCCGATGGCGCCGAGGTCATAGAAATGGCCTTTACCGAAGGCCGCCCGGTCCTTCTCAAGACGGCCTTACTCCACCGCACCGCTCTTCTTTAGTAGGGCTGCAATCGACTCAGCCAGCCTGCGGTATCCTGCGGCATTTGGATGGATATAATCCGACTTGAGGGAACCATCGGACAGCACCATGGGCAGGGCCTTCTCTTCGATGGGAAGGCGCATTTCCGCGGCTGTCTCTCGGTAAAAGAGCGGGGGTGACAGGGACAAACCCGGAGACGGCACCGCGATGATAACAACAGCGACTCCCCGCTCCCGCGCTAACCGAGTCATTGCCCGTAAATTATTGGCGGTTTGCCGCTGATCCAATCGACGGAGCATATCATTACCACCGTGGCAAAGGATCATGAGTGCAGGTTTTTCTCTCTCAAGCACCCCCGGTAGACGAGATAACCCTTGACCTGTTATCTCTCCCGGAACCCCGGAATTAACCACCCGCCGACCGACCAGACGCTCCAGGATCGCCGGGTAGCTTTCTGTAAGTGTGGCCCCGGTTCCGAAGGTCAGGCTGTCACCAAACGCCACTATGACCGCATCACTGGCAAGGCGGGGCAACTTGGCGCCGGAAGAGCAGGCCATCAGAAAGGCACTGGTAACGATGGTCAGCAGAAGGGAAACCAGCAACCTTTTTCTTTTCGTGATCATGCCATTGTCACCATAAAGTGAATAAAACGCCGCTTCATGCCGCGGCACTCAAGCATAATATCATCATGTCAGAAGTTTTACGATTGGGAACCACCAGAGAAAGCGGGTTGACTCCAGATTCTTAGATCCCTTCCCCAGTCTAACGCCACCCGACATAATGGTCGGCAGCGGTATATACTTCTTCAAGTCATTAAATTGTCAAACTAAAGAAAGTTGCTGGATTTCAATTCGTTATCAAGGATGTCTTTTTTCTCAATACCTATGTTATAGTTAATTAAAACACAAATGACCGGCTCACTACAGCGCAGTATCCAACGGATGCATGATCGAAATATATCGTAGCATGGTAGGGATACGCTCAAGGCCCTTTGTATCAAACCCTATCTAAAGGGACGTGACGAGAAAGGGATCGAGAAGGCCAACAAAACCTACGCAGATCTCGTTGATCGGTTCTACCGGGAAAATTAAGGATGATTTGACTCGAAACAGAGAAGGAGAAGATGCATATGAAGCTCAACATTAAGGCATTCGCACTGACTTGCGGCATAGTCTGGGGACTAGGACTTTTTTTCCTTACTTGGTGGATCATCGCATTTGACGGGTCTATAGGGGAACCTACGCTCATCGGCAGGCTATACCGTGGTTACACGATCTCTCCTATAGGCAGCGTAATAGGGTTGATATGGGCGTTTTTCGATGGCCTGATTGGCGGCGTAGTATTTGCGTGGCTCTATAACAAAATAACGGGTTTCGCAGAGTCCAAGTAGGCAAGAGCAAGAGGTGCCGAACAATTTCGTGCAGTCTATGTTTTGCCGGGGGCGGGTAAAACGAAACTGCAGTATAATGTTAGATGCGGAGGAAGACAGGAGGAGTATCATGGACATTCAGAAGCTCAAGACATTCTTCATGTGGTGCACGATAATGAACGGCGCCCTGTTATTATTGTGGACCATTATGTGTGTATTCGCTATGGATTGGGTGTACCGTACCCAGTGTAGATGGTTTCCCATGCCCAAGGAATCCTTCACCGTAGTCATGTATTCGTTCCTTGGGTTGTTTAAGATCTTCGTCCTGACGTTCAATGCCATTCCTTACGTGGCGTTGCTGATTATGGGATGAACCGAAATATTCAACATCCATCTCCACGGTATTGTTTCTCCGCCCGTGAGCCGGGGCGTTACCCTCTTGAAAAATGAGGATAGGTTATGGGAATAATTGATCAGGAATGAAGGGATTTTTTTAATAGCTGTATATAGATAATTCATAAAGAAAGGAGGACTTTGAGATGCCGGTAATAACAATTCGAGGCCAATATGGCAGTTGGTCAGCCGAAATAGGGGAACTGATCGCACAC
>JAHJXP010000151.1 GCA_018827585.1 Pseudomonadota bacterium
CGAACGAAATGCTTTCCATCCCCCATGCGGGCGTTGCAGCGGGCGGCAAAAAGGCCGTAGCCGATCGTCTGGGCGTACATATCGGCGAACTGCTCCGCCGTCATCTCGGGCAGCAGAACCTTCCGGAATCCCTCCATCTGCGCGTGGAGCGTTCCTGCGCCCTCTTCAACCGCCAGGGCGCGCAGGATCGTATCCCGGATATGCTGCGCCAGCGCCGCCATCCGCACAGCAAGGTCCTTTGGACTTTTGACCAGCGCGATTCTCTCCTGAAGAAAAGCCCTAATGAGGGACTCTACCTGCTTCTCTCCTTCCCCGCTGACCTTCATGCCGCCCTTCAATCCCTCCGAAGCGAGGCGGGCCGTCAGGCGGTGTTCACCCCCGACGTACCAGCGAAACTCCAGGTAATCGGTCAGGATCAGATTTCCCAGACGTGACCGGTAGCGTTTCAACTGTTCATCGTTCTCAATGACGGAAAGCGGTTTGCCGATATCCTTGGTTTCGATGTAGCCGACTGGGATTTCGTTCCGGGTAATGATGAAGTCAGGGGCGCCGCACGCCTCGCGCCGCGGCTCGTTGGTGGCGGTGATCCCATCGGCAAGAGACTCGATGATCCGCTTGAGGAATGGCCGGTAGGTGTGTTCGGTTGCGTTACCTCCTGCCAATGTCTTTTCTACGTTTCGTATGTAAGTTCGCAGCGCGTTCATGAGATGCCATGCCCTCAAGTGGATGATGCCGGCGCTAAGGATTGAAGAATTGATAGAGGATGTACCAGACAATCAGAGAGTTGGCAACAGCATTCTGCCGCAGCTGATCTAAATAGTGTGGGGGGAGAACATCACTCGGAGAACATCACTCGTAGCCGGAAATTGGTTGTTAACCGGAGCGGAAAAGCTCCCTTCCGCCCCTGCGGCGAACTTTTACATGGCGCGGCGGAAGAGGTCGAGGAGGCCGTGGGGCATCAGCCCCGTGAATAGAATGATAACATTGAAGACGTAGCAGAGAACTTTTTCGTGAAGGGCCAGTTGCAGAGGCTGCCGGTCCTCTGCCTCGCGGGAATAGCTGACCCGGACGAGGTTGAGGTAGTAGAAGACGGAGATGACCGTATTGACGGCGGCGATGAGGACGATGGCGAGATAACCGGCCTCGAACGCGCTCACGAAGAGAAAGAACTTGCCGGTGAAACCGCCCGTAGGCGGGATGCCTGCCAGGGAGAAGGCGGCCACGGCCAGGGTAAAGGCAAGCAGGGGCGACCTTCGGGAAAGGCCGCTCAGGTCGCTAATCGAGACGTTCTCGCCCCGCCGTGAAAGCAGCATGACTACATAGAAGCAGGCGAGATTCATAAACAGATAAACGACAATATAATAGACGACCGCCGCGTTCCCGTCCCTGTTGAAGGAAAGGAGGCCCATCATCAGGTAGCCGGCGTGGGCTATCCCCGAATAGGCAAGCAGTCTTTTCATATCCTTCTGGACAAGACCCACCAGGTTGCCGAGGGTCATGGACAAGGCGGCCAGTACGATGATTATCGTCGCCAGTTGCCCGGGGTTAGAAGAGGCCAGCATGGTAAGCCTGATGAGCAGGGCCGTGGCGGCGATCTTGGGAATCGTCGCGATGAAGGTGGTTGTGGCATCGGACGCCCCTTCGTAGATGTCCGGCGCCCAGAAATGCATGGGGAAAAGAGAGAGCTTGAAGAAAAACGCCGTCAAGGCGAGGATCAGGGCCAGCACCCCCAGCGGCTGGGCAAGAAATTGGGGCAGCTTCGCCGCCACGTCCGCAAGATAAGTGGAATGGGCCATCCCGTAGAGGTAGCCCATCCCGTACAGCATGATCCCTGTCGCAATGGCGCCGAAAAACAGGTACTTCATCGCCGCTTCCAATTGCGTCTTTGTCTGGGCCTTTCTTAAAGGGACAACGGCATAGAGGCTGAAAGAGGAAATCTCCAGGGATATGACGATGGAAATGAGTTCGACCGAACTGACCAGGATCATCAGCCCCAGGGTGGAGAAGCCAAGGAACATGAAGTATTCGGGGAGATTTTCCACCTCGTCCTCCTTCTCGAACATGAAGACGACGAGGGTAAACCCGGCGGAAAGCAACACCTTGAAGACCTGGGAGAAGAAATCCACCCGGTAGGCCCCGGAAAAAAGCTCTCCCCGCGCGCCCGAACAGGCCAGGGTCAAGGCAAAACCGAGCAGGGCAAGCGCCTTCGCCGCGGCAAAAACGGGCGCTTTCTTCTTCCCCAGCGAAAGGAAGAGGAAGGAAACGGCAAACAACAGCATGTACAGTTCAGGAAGCAGCGTCATCGGGCCAACCCCTTAATGGGCTAATTTATCAAGTTGCGCATGGAGATGCACCAGCGTGTTTTCCATGATCCGGACGAAGGGACGGGGGAAAAGCCCCACCCAGAGCACGAAAACGGCAAGCGGCGTCAGATAAAGAAATTCCCTTACATCTAAATCTTTTAAGTCTCTTTTGTCTTCCCTGCCCCAGACGATCTGTTTGAGAAGCCTCAGCATGTAGGCGGCCGCCACGACCGCCCCGACCACGGCAAAGAAACCGGTGATCTTGCTTTTCGCAAAGACGCTGATGAGGACGTACAGCTCCCCCACAAAACTGTTCGTCCCGGGAAAGGCGAAGGAAGAGACGGCAAACAGGCCGAA
>JAHJXP010000152.1 GCA_018827585.1 Pseudomonadota bacterium
CCGAACCCGGCTTTCGACATCAACCCCTTGTTGATGACCACCTCTCCGTAATAATCCTGAGCCTTCGCTTCGAATGATTTCATTGCTCTTCCATCCTTGACGCCTTCAAACGTCTTATTTCAGGTCCTTCAAACTAAACCCGCCCGTCAACGCCGATCTGAATTCCGCCGCCGCCTTCAGCTCCATAGCCCGTTCTTCACCGGCGATCTCGTAGACAAATTGAACCGTCAAGTCCCCCTGTCCGAGGGCGGATCTGTTGAAATAACACTCCAGTGAGACGATTGCCGTCCCCCCTTTCGCAACAAGGGGAAGCTCCCGATCTTTGAGTTCCGCCTCCGGCCAAAGGATCGTCGCGCCCACGACGCGCAAGCCCTCGGGATTGGGGTTTATGATTTCAATTGAAAACCGCGTCAAACGCTGGATGTGGAACAACGCCTTGCCCGTCGCAGAATCGGTCTGCAGGCCCATAAACCGCGCCTTCGGCGCTTTCCGGGCAACTTTGGTCGCTTTGAAGACGGCTGTCGGCACGATCACCTCTTCCGGCGTCGCACCGCCGTGGGAATATCCTTTGCCCGCGCCGGATCTTACGGTGCTGTGCCCCCGAGGGATAAAGAAGACGTTTTCCCCTTTCACAAAGGGCGGAACGAAACGATACCCCAGCGACCAGAGATTTTCGGGAACGGCGTCGGCCATTCCCTTTTCAACCACGGCAAAGCGTCTTCTTTCGTCCGCGAAGAGCTTCCCCGTGATCCTCGATTCGAAGGATTGCCTCTCCTGATCGAGAACACAGCAGGCGCCGTGGTCGGTCAGGACGTAAAGCCCAAAGGCGTCCCTGGCACCCGGCCATCGATCCAGAAAGGAGGCCGCCGCCTCGCCGACGCGCATGAACAGGCGGTGGAGCTCCTCCTCGTGTGTCGTCCCCTTGGCGGCCATATCGTCATGGAGGATCTCGTCGCCGGTCAGTAGATTGAGCAGGGCAACCGTCGGGGTCTCCGTCGGCATGAAGTCGGAGAGCATTTTCAGATTCGACAAATAGACGGCCTGCCGACCGTTCCAATCGTTTCCGATGCGCGTCCGAAGGAGCGTTTCATAGGCCCCCGGCGGGCAGTTCCAGTCGCCGCTGATCAGGGCCGGTTTGACAAACTCCGTATCCGTGGGCAGGGGGGAAAAACGAAACTCCAGGGCATAGCGATGGAAACCGGCCCTTTGCAAGGCCTCCTGGAATATCGGCCAGAATGTCAGCGGGAGGCCGTCAACCAAGATGATCAGTGAGAGGGTGTCGTTGCGGATCGAATCGCCGAAAGCGCCGAGCGCGTGAACAAGGCTGAAGGCGGTTGATTGATGGAGGATCGCATAATCCCGGATGTACCAGTCGCTAAAGGATTGAACAACCTTCTCCAATTCCGCATCCTCATGACCGCTTTTTGTCTGCCAATGCCGATAGGGAACATAGTCCTTCTCCGTCCAGGCTATCCAAGCGGACGGGTTGTCGAACGCGTTCCCGTCGGGCGGGAGGGGGCGCGGCGGTACGACAAGGTAGTCGAGTGTCGCCAGTTCCGCGGCGCTGAGGCCCGGACAATCTCGAAATTTCCCCTTGACCGCCCGGATATCTTCGGCGCTCGCCGCGAACCGACCAGACGTCAACAGATCCCTGAGCAACTTGAATTCTTTGAACAAGCGCCCGGAAGCGCCAAAAACCGCCCGTTGGAACACATCGGAAGAAACGATTTCCTCTCCGACGTCCTGGAAAAACATTTCGATCTGAGTCAATGCCTCTTCGATGGCTTTGCGTTCAAGCGGAAGGGCCTTGACAACTTCACCGGGAATGCTCCGCAGGAATTTCACCCGCTGCAGGGGGACGACGTATTCCAGCAATTTCTCCGGATACCCGGAAAGCAGCGCCCAGAAGCTCAAGTCCTGCCACAGTTGCTCCGGTTCATCGATGAGATTTTCGATCAACGACTTCTCCCACGTCGGGTCCGCGTGACTGACCCAGCGTTGGCCCTGTTCCCGGAGGCACCGCAGCAGTATGGGATTCCGGTCCAGGAGCACCCGTATTTCCGGCCGCGCAAGGGTCGCAACCGCCTCCCCGATACGATTCCGATCCAGACGCTCTCCGCGAAATACGGCCCCAAGGAAATGGCCCAGCAGGGCCTCTTCAAAACGGCAGGGTTGCTCCTCTCGAAGGTCCAGGTCGAGGAGTTTCATGGCCGCACAATCTTCATCGGTCAACCAGTCGGGAACGGCAACATTCCAGGCATCGGCTAAAAGATCACGCGCCGTCTTCTCGGTAAACCGCACAGTCAGACG
>JAHJXP010000153.1 GCA_018827585.1 Pseudomonadota bacterium
AGGATGTCCGCCGGGCACTGGAGGATATCGACCGGTTAGAGGTGGTCATGGGCAAAACAATGCTGGTAAGGATCGAGGATGACAAACTCTGACGGCTTCGTAAAAAGTCCGGATGCTGCGTTGCGCTTCATCCTTCGTCATTGCGGCGTACGCCAAAGTACGCCTCATTCCTCAGGATTCGCGCGCCTTGCCTGCGGCCTTTTTACGAAGCCGTCAGAGTTTGTCATCCTCGATCCTTATCAGCATTGTTTTGCCCATGACCACCTCTAACCGGTCGATATCCTCCAGTGCCCGGCGGACATCCTGTTCCCGCGCCTTGTAGGTCGTCATGACGACGGGGACGGGGCCGCTCTGTTTCCTGCCCTTCTGAATGACGGCGGCGATGCTGATGTTGTTTTCACCCAGGATGCCGGAGATCCGCGAAAGAACGCCCGGCCGGTCGACCGCCGAGAAACGGAAATAATAATTCGTGCGGATCTGGTCGAAAGGCATCAGCCGGATTGGGGCAATGGCCTCTTCATTGATCACCCGCGGCGGGATGCGCCCGGCGATCCCTTTGAGCAGATCGCGCGCGATATCGACAATATCTGACACCACGGCGCTGGCGGTAGGCATCATGCCGGCGCCCTGGCCGTAGAGAAACACCGAATCCGCCGCGTCCCCGACGATGTGGAAGGCGTTGAAGTTCCCGTTGACATTGGCCAGCAGGTGATCGAAAGGGATCATCGTCGGGTGGAGGCGCGCCTCGACTTCTCCGTCTCTGAGGATCGCGATCGCAAGAAGCTTGAGCCGATAGCCGAGTTCCCGCGCAAAGGCAATATCCTGTTCGGTGATCGCGGCGATCCCTTCCCGGTAGATATCTTCCAGGCGGACCTTTTTCCCGTAGGCCAGGGAGAGGAGAATCGCCAGTTTATGCGCCGCGTCGATCCCTTCGACATCGTAGGTCGGATCGGCTTCGGCGAATCCCAGGGCCTGGGCCTCCTTCAAAACCACGGCGAAGGCCTTTCCCTCATCCGTCATTTTGCTGAGAATGAAGTTGGCGGTCCCGTTGAGGATCGCGGAGATGGACATGATCCGGTTGGCGATCAGGCTTTCCTTCAGGGTCTTGATGATGGGGATGGTTCCGCCGACGCTGGCCTCGAAACCCACATTGACCCCGTGGCGGACTGCGCTCCGAAAGAGCTCGTCCCCATGGGTCGCAAGCAGGGCCTTGTTTGCCGTGACCACGTGTTTCTTCCGGCTGAGGGCCTGAAGGATGAAGGTCCGGGCCGGTTCGTAACCCCCCATGAGCTCGACGACGATATCGATCCCCGGATCATTGAGGATGTCGGCGGCGTCGGCGGTGAGCAATCCGCCATCGACCCGGATTCCCCTTGATCTTTCTATATCGATGTCCGCTATTCTCTTCAACTCAAGTTCGGCGCCGAGACGCCCGGCGATTAACTCGCCGTTTTCCTGAAGAAGTTTGACCACTCCCGTGCCGATCGTCCCGAAGCCGATTAGCCCTATCGATATCTTTTTCATGGTCCTGGCACACCTAAAGGTTGATTATTTTGCCCCTGCGGCCTTTAATGACGCCCGTTTCTATATCAATTTACCGGGCTTTGTCAAAAGAATTCGTCGTTCATCCGGTTTTGGCCAGCTCCAGCCTGCCCCCCCACCTTCTCAGAAGCGCCTCCCTGAGGGTGACGTGCCCCGGCCTCTCCAGCCGCGGATCCTCCTCCACGAGGGCGAAGGCGTCCGCTTTGGCCTCGCCGAGGATGCGGCCGTCCCGGAGAATATCGGCCACCCGGAAATCCGGCAGCCCGGATTGCCTCGTTCCCATGAATTCTCCCGGTCCCCGGATGGAGAGGTCCTCTTCGGCGATCCGGAATCCGTCGTTTGTTTCTTCCATGATCCGCAGGCGTTTACGGGCGTCTTCCGAACGGCTGAACTGCGCCAGCAGGATGCAGAAGGAAGGGATGTCGCTGCGCCCTACCCTGCCCCTGAGCTGGTGGAGCTGCGAAAGACCGAAACGCTCCGCATGCTCAATGACCATCAGCGACGCCTCGGGAATGTCGATGCCGACCTCGATGACGGTGGTGGAAACCAGGATCTGGATCTTCTTCGCGGTGAAGTCGGCCATGACCCGATCCTTTTCGTGCCCCTTCATCTGCCCGTGGACGAGGCCGATGTGGCAGTCCGGAAAGATCTTCTCCTTCAGATGCTGCGCCATCCGCGTGGCGTCCTTGAGGTCCAGGTTTTCCGACTCCTCGACGAGGGGGTAGACGATGAAGACCTGGTTTCCCTTCCGCACCTCCCGGCGTATGATCTCATAGACGCGGGGCCGCTGGGTCTCGGAGAACACCTTCGTCCGGACCGGCTTCTTGCCCGGGGGCATTTCATCGATGACGGAGACATCGAGATCCCCGTAGACGGTCATGGCCAGGGTCCTCGGGATCGGCGTCGCCGTCATGACGAGCACATCCGGAATGACGCCCTTCTTCCGCAGGGCCGCCCTTTGGACTACCCCGAAGCGATGCTGCTCGTCGATCACGACCAGCCCCAGACGGCGGAAAGCGACCCCCTCCTGGATCAGGGCATGGGTCCCGACGGCGATGTCGATCTCCCCGCCGAGCAGACGTTCCTGGAGTTTCTTTTTCTCCGCCGTTTTCAGGCCCCCGGTCAGGAGTTCGCTCTTGAGTCCGAGCGCGTCCGACCAGGCCTTCAAGTTGCGGTGGTGCTGTTCCGCGAGGATTTCCGTCGGAGCCATGATCACCGATTGATAACCGTTTTCACAGGCGATTAGCATGGCGGCCATCGAAACGACCGTTTTCCCGGCGCCGACATCCCCCTGAAGCAGGCGGTTCATGACCCGGGGAGAGGTCATGTCCCTTTCTATTTCCGCAATCACCCGGCGCTGCGCAGAGGTCAGGGCAAAGGGAAGCAGGCCGTAGAATCGCCTAAGTATCTCTCCTCCCGCCCGGAAGGAGACGCCCTGATCGATCACGTCCCCTCTCTTTCTCAGGGCCATGCCGAGCTGAAAAAAAAAGAGCTCGTCGTAGATGAGCCGTCGGTGCGGATCCGACCGCATCCCGCTGCAGGCCTCCATGTCCTGATCGGCCGCGGGAAAATGGACCTGGCGGAGGGCATCGCTGATCTCTATCAGCCGCCGTTTCCGGCATATCTCTTCGGGGATCGGGCTTTGCACGAGATGGGCGAAATCCCGCACCACCTGCCACATGACCCGCCTGATGGTCTTCTGGTGCAGACCTTCCGTTTCCGAATAGACCGGAACTATCCTTTTGAAATGCAGCATCTGATCCTCGCGTTCGTCGAGGATTTCAAAATCGGGGTGGATCATCTCCCTCTCGAAGGGAAATCCCGTGATCTCCCCGGTGAGAATGAAACGCCGCCCCGGTTTAAAGGTCCCCCTCAGATAGGCCTCGCGTCCCTTGAACCATTTCGCCTTGAGGATGCCGTGGCCGTCGTCGAATGTCGCCTCAAAGATCCTTCTCCTGCCGTAGAAGCGCATCTCCGCCTGGGTGATCCTGCCCACGACGGTCTGCCTGAGCCCGGGGACCGTCTCCGAAATCCGGCAAATACTCCGGCGGTCCTCGTAGCGTCTCGGCAGGAAATAAAGCATATCCTCAACGGTAGCGAGGTTTTTCCTGGCCAGCAGTTCCGCGATCCGGGGACCAACGCCCCGGACGGAACTGACCGGCCGGGAGAGAAGAGCGGCAACTTGTCCTTCCTCCGCCATCGCGGATCCGCCATCGCCCGCCGGCCGGTGCTGCAGGAGCGACTTTAGGGCAGAAACCCGCCGGATGGCCTCCGCAATGCGGTCCTTTTTGAGTTCGAGGGCAAGGTCGTCATAGCCTTGGAACAGATGCACCAGCTCCAGAGAAATCCTGCTGAGCTCTTCCTTCCGTGATCCGGGCGCCTCGCGGCTTATGCCGTCCCGCAGCTGTCTCAATAGGGCGATCATGGCCGTTTCGAGGTTCTTCACCAGAGAGATGCGCTCGAAGGCGCCTCCGGCAGCAAACAAGAGGGGCGCCTCCATCTTTTCCACTATTTTCCCCAATAAGTCCATGTTTCATCCCTTGCCGGTTGTCGAGATGAATCCATTATGATATCGGATAGAAAGCGATCGTACTGTTATCAGGTATTCCATGTTTCCGCAAGGAAAGAATGACGACTCCGTAAAAAGTCCGGATGCTGCGTTGCGCTTCATCCTTCCCCTGCTTTCGCAGGGGCAGGCTTATTGCGGCGTACGCCAAAGTACGCCTCATTCCTCATGATTCGCGCGCCTTGCCGGAGCCTGCCCCGGCGAAGGCCGGGGGAGCTTTTTACGAAGCCGTCCCCATTTCGGGACTTTTAAGACTTTTTACGAGACCATCAAGAATGACAGGTCAGCCGCATTTTAGTGAAATAATCAAGAATTGACTTTCAGGAGGATTTCGGTTAGATCAAACAAACGCTGCCAAAACGGGAGAGGCCGCGCCTTGTCCGGGCGCCGGCGCAGCAAATACGGGAGTTCTTATGCAGAGAAAGACAACTTACAGGGACGCAGGCGTCGATATCGACCGGGCGAATACTTTTGTCGAGAGGATAAAACCCCTGATCAAGGCGGCTTCCCGCCGGGAGGTTATGAACGGCATCGGCGGGTTTGGAGGTCTCTTTCATCTCGATGTCAGCAAGAACAGGGACCCTGTCCTGGTTTCCTCAACCGACGGCGTGGGGACCAAACTCAAGATTGCCCAGATGATGGACAAGCACGATACGGTCGGGATCGATCTTGTGGCCATGTCGGTCAACGATGTGGTCGTGCAGGGGGCGGAGCCCTTGTTCTTTCTGGATTACATCGCCACCGGCAAGATCAGCGTGGAGACGGCCGTTCAGATCGTGGAGGGAGTCATTCAGGGATGTCAGGAGGCGGGCTGCGCCCTGATCGGGGGGGAAACGGCCGAGATGCCGGGATTTTACCCGGACGGCGAGTATGACCTGGCCGGCTTCTGCTGCGGAGTGGTTGACGCGGACAAATTGATCGACGGTTCCGAAATACGCGTCGGGGACCGGATCGTCGGCATCGCCTCCTCGGGTCTTCACAGCAACGGTTTTTCCCTTGCCAGGCGGGTCCTTTTTGACGAGGGAAAGCTCAATCCACGCGAGCGGGCGGGCGGTCTCGAAGGACCCCTCGGACTGGAACTTCTCCGGCCGACGAAGATCTACGTGAAACCGGTCCTGAAACTCCTGAAGAACTTCAACATCCGGGGGCTCGTTCATATCACCGGCGGCGGTTTCCTGGACAATATTCCGCGGATCATCCCCGGTCCCTGCCGCGCCGTCATCAGGAAAGGGACATGGCCGACGCCGCCCGTTTTCGACCTGATCAGGGAAATGGGGAACATTGAGGAAAAGGAGATGTTCCGGGTCTTCAACATGGGGATCGGCATGATGCTGATCGTGGCCGAGAAGGACCAGGCGGAAATCTTGGAGAGGCTCGAAATGCTGGGCGAAAAAGCCCATGCTATCGGAATGATAGAAAAAAGAGAAAACGATCAGCCGACGGTCTCTTTCGTATAGGTCCGATTCCGCCGCCGGCGGGCGAGTGCTGTTTTAAATCCATCAGCGAGCGCATTCCCCGCTGCTTGCCGCGAGGTGAGCGATCGGAAACGAAATGGTGTGTTCCTCATTAAGGATCGAAGATTCTCCGCAGCTTGCTGCGGAGAGCTTCAATTTAGGGGCCATAACATGCTGCGGAAAATCGGCATAGGGGTTCTCGTTTCGGGAAGCGGCTCTAATCTCCAGTCCATCATCGATCACATCGAAGGCGGAAAACTGGATGCCGAAATCAGGATCGTCCTGAGCAACAACCCGGAGGCCTACGCCTTGGAGCGATGCACAAAACATCGCATCCCGACGGCCGTGGTCGATCATTGCCGGTTTGCCTCCCGTGAGGAATTCGACCGCCGGGTGATCGAAGTGCTCGCTGCCTCAGGCGTCGAGCTTGTGGTGATGGCCGGCTTCATGCGGGTCCTCTCTTCGGAATTCTTTCGGGCATTTCCCATGAAGATCATGAACATCCACCCGGCCTTGCTCCCCTCTTTTCCCGGAATCCACGTGCAGCAGAAGGCGGTGGAATACGGCGTCAAGTTTTCGGGATGCACGGTCCATTTCGCCGATGAAGGGGTGGATACGGGGCCGATCATCATCCAGGCCGTGATCCCGGTTGATCCGGATGACACCGCCGATACGCTTGCCGCGCGGATCCTGAAGGAAGAGCACAGGATTTACCCCCAGGCCATTCAATATTACGCAGAGGGCAGAATCGAGATTGAGGGCCGCAAGGTCCGTGTCAGAGATGGCCGCCGGATGATGGAAAGCGCGCTGCACAATCCTCCTCTCACCCGGTTTTAATTTTCCCCCATTTGGACGGGCGGTTTTCCCCTATAAAAAATGTGTTGGATTCATAATGTACGATGCGATTATCATAGGCCGGGATTTGAGCTCGTTGATCGCCGCCCTGACGGCTGTGCACAGAGGACTCAAAACGGTCCTGATTGCGGAAGACACTCTGGAAGCCGAGCATCGGGAAGCGGGATATTCCTTTCCGCTCGATCCGACACCCCTGTCCGGTTTCAGACAGGGGCAGATTGTGGCCAAGCTCCTGGGGGATCTTCGGCTTCCGATGGAAGGGGCGCCCCAGTTTCTGCCCATGGATCCGGCCTTTCAGGTGATCCTCCCCGGCCACCGGGTGGATATTTTCCGTGACGGGGAGCGGTTGATCGCCGAGCTGATCCGTGAGTTTCCGGAACAGGCGAGCGAGATAAGGCGTTTCCATCACGCTGTCGCAAAGGCGGGCCCTCTGGCGGAGAGATGGATAGAGGAAGATCGCCCGGGCGACCGGCTGGATTTCAGAAGACTTCTCAACCGGCTTGTTCGTCTTCCCGCTGCCGTCGCAGGCCGTTTTGCCTTGACTGTGCGAGACGACGGCGGATTCAGGAGGGTGATTGAAGCCGGGGTCGCCATCCTTTCCCATCTCGAGGGCTGCGGCCATTCCCTCCCCCTGTCTGCGGCCTATCTCCTTTCTTTGCCGGCAAGGGGTATTTTCTACCCGCTCGGGGGCAGACGGGCCTGGATCGACTGGTTGCGCCGGAGGTTTACAGACGGCGGAGGGGACCTGCGGGAGGAATGTTCTGTGATGCGCGTCGAAACAGACAAGGAAATCATCGTCGATCTGGAAAGCTCAGGGACTGTTACGACCGTCCGCGGCCGGAGGCTCATCGTCAGCGCGAAGTGGGAAAAACTTAATCTCCTGCTGCTTGGGCGGAAGCCCTTTCATCGGCTGGCGCGCCGGTTCGACGCGGTCTGTCCGGCTGCCTATCCCTTCTGCCTCCATATGGGAGTTCATGAGGGGGGAATTCCGGAGAGGTTGGCGCCTTATTCCGTGGTGGTCCCGGATGAAACTCGCCCGGCAACGGACGGGAATCTCGTCTTTCTCGAAACCAGTTTTCCGGGTGAGACGGGCCGGGCGCCGGAAGGCCGTCGCGCCGTCACCGCCACCGTTTTTCTGAAGGATTCACCGCTGAGGCTCTCTGATCGTGAACTGAAGGAGCAGGCCGCGGGCGTCATCGATTCCCTGGAGGGGTTCCTCCCCTTTCTCCGCGAGAGCATAGATTACCTCCATGTTGAAAAATCCATAGCACTCTCGAGGCGGTGCCATGAGATTGTCAACCAGAAATACCATACCCGGAAGCGCCCCTTCTTCGGGATCAGCGCCCTCCGGCAGGAAACGCCCCGGA
>JAHJXP010000154.1 GCA_018827585.1 Pseudomonadota bacterium
CGGAGCTCGCCGCTGGATCAGTTCATCGTGGAGAACCCCGATTACTTCTTCTCCCGCTCGCCGGAGTTTTGCCGGGTCAACCCGGACAACCTCCTGATCCTTTTGCACCACATCAAGAGCGCCACCTTCGAGCTCCCCTTCGAAAAGGGGGAGAGCTTCGGCGGTGAGAACCTCGAGGAGCTCCTGGACTACCTGGAGCGCAAGGGGGTCCTCCACCGCGTCGGCGCCCGCTGGCACTGGTCGGCGGAGAGCTACCCCGCAGACGAGGTGAGCCTCCGCAGCATAAATCCCGAAAACGTCGTCGTCGTGGACGCGACGGAGGCCGGGAATCACCGGGTGATCGCCGAGGTGGACTGGGACAGCGCCTTCACCGCCGTCCATACTGACGCGATCTACATGGTGGAGTCCCAGCAGTACTACGTGGACAAGCTCGACCTGGAGCGAAAGACCGCCTACGTCCGCAAGGTCGAGGCGGAGTACTACACCGACGCGATGACCTACACCAACGTCAGGGTGATCGACGCCTTCGCGAAGAAGCCGGGAAAGGAGATCCTCGTCGAGCACGGCGAGGTCCAGGTGGTGAGCAAGGTCGTCGGCTACAAAAAGATCAAGTTCTACACCTCGGAGAACCTGGGCTACGGCGACGTGAACCTGCCGGAGAAGGACATGCACACGACGAGCTACTGGTTCACGATCCCCCGCGACCGCCTCGCCGGGCTTTCCTACAACCAGGAGGAGATCATCGACGGCCTGGCGGGGCTCGCCTACAGCCTCCACCACCTGGCAGCCATGATGCTGATGGCGGACCTCCACGACCTCGACCGGGCGATCGGGGACAAAAGCGGCGAGTGGTTCGTCCGGAAGGATAAGAACCGGCGGCAGATCACCGCCTCGCCCGCGGGGGAGGATTCCGTTCCCACGACGGACGCCTTCGACCCGACGATCTTCCTCTTCGATGCCTATCCCGGCGGGATCGGCTTCTCCGATCTCCTCTTCGAACGCCACGACGCCCTGCTTGACTCGGCCCGGCGGCTCATCAGCGCCTGCCCCTGCCAATGCGGCTGCCCGTCGTGCGTCGGCCCGACCTTGGAGGTCGGCCCCCGGGCGAAGGAGGCGGCCCTGGCGATCCTGGACCTCATCGAGGGGAAATAGAAAATATTAACGGCGGTTGATCCTGCCGGGAATCAGAATGGAGGGCGTGCCGGCAATAAAGCGGGCATGAGTGGGGAATTAAAGGCGATATGAGCGTTATTTCCCGTTTACAGCGGCTGACCGGCGAAAAGCCGGCTGAAGGCGGCGATGCCCGGCCCGGCGAGGGGGCGCGGGCGGAGGAGATCCGCGTCCTGCGGGAGCGGATCGACGCCGTCCTTTCCCGGCGGCCGGAGGGACGGCGGGTGGAGAATATGCCTTTCGGGCGGGGCCGCGGCGTCCCGCTGGAGGAGCTGGTCACGGGGGCGGAGACGGCCAACGAGGCGGGGGTCTTCTTCTGCGCGCACCATCGGGCGGAAGGCCCTTCCCGGCACGGCCGGTTCTGCATCCGGGACCTCGTTCCCCTCGACATGGGCCGGTTGGCCGTCCTGGCGAACGACCCTGCCCTGCGCGCGCTGGATTACCGCCGGGCCCTCTTTCTCGATACGGAAACGACGGGGCTCGCGGGCGGGACGGGAACCGTGGCCTTTCTCATCGGTCTGGGCTGGTTCGAGGGGGAGGGCTTCGTCACGCGGCAGCTCTTCGCCCGGGATTACGCAGAGGAGCGGGCGACTCTCCTCGCCCTTGCGGAACTGGTCCGAGAAAGGCACTTTCTCGTCAGCTTCAACGGCAGAGCTTTCGACACGAATCTCCTTGCCGCCCGCTTCATCATGAACCGCCTGCCTGATCCCCTCGCCGGGCTTCCCCATCTCGATCTCCTCCACCCCGCCCGGCGGCTCCTAAGCCATCGCCTCGCCGACCGCCGCCTGGGGGCCCTGGAATCGTCGCTCCTCGGCTTAGAGCGGGAGGGGGACATTCCCGGCAGCGAGATCCCCCAGCGCTACTTCGACTGGCTGAGGCGGCGGGACGGGAGGCTCATGGCCGGTGTCTTCGCCCACAACCGCCTGGACATCCTGTCCCTGGCGGCCCTGGCCGCCCATCTCGCGGAGTTCCTGGCCCCCCACGGAGAAACCGCACGCCGTCACCCCGGCGACAGCCTCGCGGCAGCGCGGCTCTTTATCGGCCGGGACCGTCCCTTAGATGCAGTCCGGCTGCTCGATCCCCTGCGCGGGTGCGCCTGCCCGGAGACGGCGCGGGAGGCCCGCCGGGAGCTTTCCCTGCTCTACAAAAGGGCGGGGCAGTGGCCGGCGGCGGTGAAG
>JAHJXP010000155.1 GCA_018827585.1 Pseudomonadota bacterium
CGGATATCGCCTTTCTGGGCGGCATGATCAAGTACATCATGGATAAAAACCTGATCCAGGAAGAGTATGTCAAAAATTATACCAACGCCTCTTTCCTGGTTAATCCGGCATTTAAACTCCCGGCGGACAACAACGGTGTATTTTCCGGACTTAAAGGTGAGGCCTATGACAAGGCTACTTGGTCCTATCAGACGGACGCAGAGGGCAGGATAAAGAAGGACAGCGCACTTCAGGATCCCAATTGCGTGTATCAGCTCCTGAAAAAGCAATACTCAAGATATACGCCCGAGATGGTGTCCAGGATCACCGGCACGCCTGAGGATAAACTGCTGGAAGTCTACAGGGAATATGCAAAAACAAGCCGCCCTGATAAGGCGGGAACCATTCTCTATGCCATGGGTTGGACGCAACACACCGTAGGCACCCAGAACATCCGGGCTATGGCGATTATTCAGAAACTTCTTGGAAATATGGGAATGGCCGGCGGCGGCGTTCAGGCCCTGCGGGGAGAATCCAACGTACAAGGTTCGACGGATTACGGGCTTCTCTTCCATATCCTGCCTGGTTATCTTGGAGTGCCCCGGGCGTCTGATACGAGTCTGGCCATCTACAATGACAAAAGAACACCCAAAACCAAAGAACCCAACAGCCTCAACTGGTGGAAAAATTACCCCAAATACAGTGCCAGCCTGTTGCGTTCCTTTTACGGCATGAATGCCTCTCTGGAGGAAGCCTACTCCTATCTGCCCAAACTGGACGACGGCGTCGATTACTCATGGCTTTCTCTCTTCGACCAGATGTACAAGGAAAAGTTCAGCGGCTTTTTCGCCTGGGGCATGAATCCGGCGGGAAGCGGCGCCAATTCAAATAAAGTAAGGCAGGCGTTGACAAAATTGGACTGGATGGTCAACGTGAATCTTTTCGACAACGAAACAGGTTCTTTCTGGCGCGCTCCGGGAACAGATCCGAAAAAAGTTAAAACGGAGGTATTCCTGCTGCCCTGCGCCGCATCGCTGGAAAAGGAAGGGAGCATCACCAACAGTGGACGTCTGATGCAGTGGCGCTACAAGGCCGTCGAATCGCCCGGGGAGGCCAGACCGGATGCCGACATCATTACGGCTCTCTATTCCCGGATCAAGGAATTATACGAAAAAGAAGGCGGCCCCATGAAAGAAGCCGTTACCCGACTGACGTGGAATTACGGCCCCGTAGGCGCCGGCGGCAGGATAACGCATCTGGATGTCCACGCGGTGGCAAAGGAGATCAACGGCTATTTCCTGGAAGACAAGGTTGATCAGGCCAGCAAGAGGGCCTTCAAAAAGGGCGATTCCGTCCCGGCCTTTGCCTTCCTCCAGGATGACGGTTCCACCTCTTCGGGAAACTGGCTCTACTGCAATTCCTATGTAGAAAAGGGGAACATGGCGGCCAGAAGGGGCATAAAAGATCCCTCAGGCATCGGGCTTTACCCTGAATGGGCGTGGAGCTGGCCCGTCAACCGCCGGATTATCTACAACGGCGCCTCCGTTGATCTCCAGGGCAATCCCTGGGATCCGAAAAGGGCGGTGATCACCTGGGATGGAACCAAATGGACAGGCGATGTGCCCGACGGCGTGGGCAATCCCGGTTCGGGAAGGCCGCCCTTCATCATGAAGCCCGACGGCGTGGCAAGTATTTTCGGACCGGGTTTAGCGGATGGCCCTTTTCCGGAACATTACGAACCGCTGGAAGGTCCTTTGGCGAATAACTTAATATCACCCCAATTGAACAACCCTGTAATCAAGAGATGGGATAAAGCCGGTGTGGGAACGGAACTGGATGTTGCACGAAACTGCGATCCCCAGTTCCCCTTCGTTTGTTCAACCTACAGAGTGAGCGAACATTGGCAGACAGGGGTTCTTACCAGATGGCAACCATGGCTGGTCGAATTGCAGCCTGCCCTCTTCGTGGAGATAGGAACAGAATTGGCCAAGGAAAAAGGGATTAAAAACGGAGAAAATGTGGTCGTCAAATCCGCCCGGGGCGAGGTAGAGGCCGTGGCCGTGGTCACGGTTAGATTCAAACCTTTCGCCATAGACGGCAAGAAAGTGCATCAAATCGGCCTTCCCTGGCATTACGGCTGGGCCACAACAGCCGAAAGGACTTACGGCAATAAAGACAAGAAGCCGGAACTGTTCACCACAGGTGACTCAGCAAATTTACTTACTCCTTACATAGGAGATGCCAATACCATGATTCCGGAAAGCAAGGCTTTCATGGTTAACGTCGTCAAAAAGGGGGTGGCTTAAATGACCGAAAAAATTCAACTCATCGATACGTCAAAGTGTACGGGCTGCCGGGGATGCCAGGTTGCCTGCAAACAGTGGAATCAGCTGCCGGCCGGCTTGACGATTAACAAGGGCACCTATCAGAATCCACCGGATCTCCAGAAAAACACCTGGACACTGGTTCGTTTCCAAGAAGTATCGGACCGGGACGGTGGTGTTCAGTGGTTGTTCCGAAAAGACGGATGTATGCATTGCAACGACGCCGCCTGTGTTAAGGTATGCCCTGCAGAAGCAAGATTTCGTTTGGAGAGTGGGGCGATAGGCACGGATGACGCAAAATGTATCGGCTGTCAACAATGCGTAGCCGCCTGTCCTTTCGACAAATCACGATATGAAGAATCTTCAAACAAGGCATACAAGTGCAATCTTTGCGCAGAGAGAACCCAGAACAATCTGCCTCCGGCCTGTGTCAAGGCCTGCCCCACGGGGGCGCTGAAATACGGCGAGAAAGCAGCCATGTTGGATCTGGCGTTTAAACGCGCGCGCGAGCTGGGGAAAAATGCCTCCGTATATGGCGACAAATTCTTCGGCGGAACACATATTGTCTATGTGCTGGAGGAAAAGGTCGGCGTCTACGACGCCTTACCTGCCAACCCGAAGGTAAGAGCTTCCCTATTTTTCTGGAAGGCGTTTAAGAAACCCTTCGGCGTGCTCGAAGCCGGCGCAGGGTTGGCAGTATGGGCGGTATCCGCTTTTTTCCGGCGCAAAAGTCATCTTGACAAACAACGACGAAACAACGGCGGGTAACTTTTTTCAGCGTTCCAGGTAGGCAGACCCTTCGAGAAACGGGACTGCCTGCCTGGAAGCCAGCCTCTATCTCCCGGCAGGGGTCAGTGATTATTGTTTTGCTCATCCCGCACGGAGATGCCAAGTTTTTTCAGAAGAGCATGGAAGTTCGGGCGCAGCATGCCCGTTTCTTCAGCGGCCTGGGCGATGTTCCAGTTGTTTCTTTGACAAAAGCCATTTTAAGAATAAGGGGCAGTATCAGCAATGACGGTGCGAATATTGTGGGCTTTTTACGAAGTCGTCACCAGTGAATTACCCCGCCCACAAGGCGGGGCATCTTAAACTGGAGGAGGGGGACTGCATTCCCCATACCCCCGCTCCGCATTCATCCCCGTCCACAGGACGGGGTGTTCTGCGGGGGGAGCTCATAAATTGGAAGAAAGGAGAGGATATATATGGGTAAAGAGAAAGGTTATGGATACAATGCCGATGTAAGAAAGTATTACCGTGAGTTAATGGAAAAGTGTAAAGTTCACATGGATTCCATAGAAAAGGAGTTGCCTGAACCCTTTGAGGATTTTAACTCGCTTTTACGGGAGCGGGGCCTCAGCAGGCGTGACTTCATCAAGTGGACATCCGTAACAACAGCAGCTCTCATGCTGCCGCCCATATTCCGCCCAATGGTGGCAAGAGCTGCGGAGAACTTCAGCCGGATTCCTGTTGTGTGGCTGCACTTTGCCGAGTGTACGGGTTGCAGCGAAGCGCTGCTTCGCACTTCCTACCCCAATATCGATGAAATCCTGCTGGAGACTATTTCTTTGGAGTATCATGAGACCTTGATGGCTGCCGCCGGAGATCAGGCAGAGCAGAACCTTGAGAAGTGCATGAAAGATTTTGCCGGCAAGTTTATCTGTGTTATCGAGGGCGCCATCCCGTTGGGACTCGACGGAAAATATCTAACGCTCGGGCCAAAAGGCAAGACGGGCGTTGAGATTGCCAAAGAGGTCACGTCAAAGGCCGCAGCGGTGATCTGCATGGGCAGTTGTTCTGCCTTTGGCAATGTCCCGGCGGCCAAACCCAATCCCACGGATGCACAAGGTGTTGGCAAGGCGCTCGGTATCACGACCGTCAACATTGCCGGATGTCCGCCAAATCCGGCCAACTTTGTTGGCACACTTCTTCATTACATGATGTTTGGTGGATTGCCTCCAGTTGACAATCTTGGCAGGCCAATTTGGGCATATGGCAAGGCGATACACGATTTCTGTGAGAGAAGATCACACTTTGATGCCAGTGAGTTTGTGAAAGAATGGGGTGACGATGGCGCCAAGAAAGGCTGGTGCCTATTCGATGTCGGCTGCAAAGGCCCCCAAACCTCCGCCAATTGCAGCAGGATCAGATTCAACGACGGCGTGTCATGGCCGGTCATGGCCGGTCATGGCTGTATAGGTTGCACGGAGCCGAATTTCTGGGATGCGTTTGCCTTCCTGGAAAAACCAATCGATGATAAAGCGATCGCGGGCGGTGAACGTACAGTGGACAAGGTCGGAGCTGTTCTGCTTGGGTAACAGGGGCGGGTGTTCCCGTGCACGCGGGGTTAAGTACCGTCGAAGACTAAACTTTTCATAAATTATCTCCCAGGAGGAATAGCATGGCCAACAAAAGAATCATTGTCGATCCGATAACCCGGATTGAGGGACATTTAAGAATAGAGGTTGAGGTAGACAGTAAAAATGTCATTCAGGATGCGTGGAGCAGTATCACCCTTTGGCGCGGCATTGAGACGATCCTCAAAGGACGAGATCCCCGAGACGCGGGCCTGATGGTCCAGCGCTTCTGCGGTGTTTGCACCTATTCGCATTATGAAGCCAGTATCCTGGCCTGCGAAGACGCCTTCGGTGTGAAACCTCCACCCAATGCAAGGCTTGTAAGAAACCTGATTAACGCAGCTCAGTACCTTTATGATCACGTCATGCATTTTTACCATCTCCACGGGCTGGATTGGGTTGATGTAGTTTCCGCTCTGTCGGCCGATCCGAAGAAGGCCGTCGAGATGGCCAAGGCGTATCATCCGAATCCGTTCAATTGTTCGGAGACCAACTATAACGCGGTTCAGCAGAGATTGACCAAGTTCGTAAAATCTGGTCGTCTCGGCCCCTTTGCCAATGCTTATTGGGGAAACCCGTCATACAAGCTTCCACCTGAAGCGAACCTGATCGTTCTTTCCCACTACCTGGATGCCTTAAAGGTATCGAAGATCGGTGCACAGATGATGGCGATCTTCGGTGGGAAGAACCCCCATCCACAGACGCTGGTCGCAGGCGGTATAACCTCCGTCAGGGATATCCTCGATGCACACAGAATAGGTGAATATAAGTTCCGCTTC
>JAHJXP010000156.1 GCA_018827585.1 Pseudomonadota bacterium
ACGACGGGAATGAGCAGCTGATGCCTCTCGGCAATCTCGGCCACTGCCTGGAACATGGCCACCAGATTCCCGATGGGGACCGTGCAGTCTTCGGCGATCACCGTGGACCGCAGCCGCGCCTGGGCCCCGTACGCGGAACGCCTCGCCCTCCAGATCTCGTCGATCTCCGCGGCGGTCACAGCGACGGTCACCTCATGAGCGCCCATCTCCCGGCAAAGCGCCGTGAGCCGCTCGGATTGTACGGCCACCGCCGCTTCCGGGCCGTCGACTTCGATCAGCAGCAGGGCCTCGGCCTCGCGCGGGAGTCCCAGATGGGTGTAGTCCTCGATGATGTTGATGCAGACCTTGTCCAGGATCTCCAGCGCCACGGGGAGGATCCCGATTTCGAAGACCCTGGCGATGGTCCTTCCGGCATCGCTCAAGTTCTTATAGGCGGCCTGAAGCGTCCTTTTCGTCTCGGGCAAGGGGATCAGTTTGAACGTCATCTCGGTGATCAGGCCGAGGGTCCCCTCAGAACCGCAGAACAACTGCGTCAGGTTGTATCCGGTGACGTTCTTGAGGGTCTTTCCGCCCGTGCGCAGGACCTCCCCGGATGCCAGAACGACCTCCAGGCCGAGGAGATAGTCCTTGGTGACCCCGTATTTGACCGCCCGCGGCCCGCCTGCGTTCTCGGCCACATTCCCCCCCATGGTTGAAATCGCCATGGATCCGGGATCCGGAGGGTAATACAGGCCCTTTTTCGCAAGCTCGTTCTGGAACTCCATGTTGATGACGCCGGGCTGCACGACCGCAACCCGGTTTACCTTATTGATCTCAAGGATTTTATTCATCTTGGTGAAGACCAGGGCGATCCCCCCGCGCGTGGGAACGGACCCGCCGGCAAGGTTGGTCCCCGCGCCCCGGGGCGTGACTGGAACCTTCTCCCGGGAAGCCACCTTCATGATCCGGGAGACCTCTTCCGTGCTGACCGGCAGGAGCACCGCTTCGGGCAGCCCCTGAACCATGAAGGCGTCGTACGAATACAGGAGAAGGTCCTCCCTGTTGTCGAAATACCTTTCCTCGCCCACGATCGCCCTGAGCTCGTCTTTAACCGCCTGGCTGAGCATCCCCGCCCGTCCTCCTTTAAGCCTTCACCCGCGCCACGATCTCCTTGAATTCCTGCTCGGTGAGCACCCGTTTCAAATCATGGGAGAGCCGCTTGACCTCACTGATAACGGCCAGTCTCCGGTCCTCGCCGATTTCGAGGCCGAGCCTCTCCGCCCAGACCAGCAGGTTGTCCACGCCGCTCTTCTTGCCCATGATGATCTCGGGCGCGGCGTGGCCCACAAACTCATGGCGGACCGGAAACACGGTTGTCGGGTTGTCCTTGAAGGCATTCCTGTACCAGCCTGTGACGATCCCCGATTCGACGGTATAGGCCTTTTCGCCGACAAAGGGGCGCTGGGGCGGCGTTTCCAGGCCGGAAAGGTCCATGACCAGTTTGGAGAGCTCGTTGAGCTTGCCGTAGTTGATGCCTACATCGATCCCGTACATCATCAGCAGCGCCAGCGCCGTCTCTTCCATGGGGGCGTTTCCGCACCTCTCGCCGATGCCTCCCACCGTGGAATGGATGACTTCCGCTCCCTCCAGAACCGCCATGATCGTATTGGCCACCCCGAGCCCAAAGTCCGAGTGGAAATGGATCTCAAGGGGCTTCGCCACCCGCTCCTTCACCTTGCGGGTGAAGTAGCCCGCGGCCTGCGGGGAGAGGACGCCGAAGGTGTCGACCAGGGTGAAGGCGTCCATGTGTCCCTCCGCGGCCACCCGCTCCACCAGGTTGAGCAGGAAGTCCATTTCCGTTCTGGTCCCGTCGATGGTGAAAAAGACCGTGTAAAGGCCGTGCTCTTTGGCACAGGCTGTCGCCGTGATCGACAGTTCGATGGCCTTCTCAAGAGGCCACCTATAGGCCTGCTCCACCATGTGGGCGCTCGCGGGGATTTCAATGACGATTCCGCTCACGCCGCAGTCCGCCGCCCGCTTCACGTCGTCCACCATGCAGCGGCTGAAGCAGAATATCTCCGGACCGAGGTTGCGCTTGACGATCTCCTTGATCGCCGCCTCATCCATGGGGGAGACGACAGGCATGCCCGTTTCGATGCGATGAACCCCCGCCTCCGCCAGTTTTTCGGCAATCCGCACCTTGTCGTCCTTGGTGTAAATCACCCCCGCCTGCTGTTCCCCGTCGCGCAGGGTGACGTCGTGAATGATCACCTTCTTGGGCGGATTGAAACCCTTCGTCACCTCGTCGACGTAGTTCCAGGGGCTCACAAACCAGTCGTCGGTTTTCCAGGGCGAGCCCTTTTTATTCTGTTTCTCTTCCATACGGTTCTCCTCTCATTCCCTTTAAGTTTCTCTCTTTTGGCAGGTCGAACGGTCTTGGCATTCCCGGTGCCGGACCCCAAACGATTTCTGGTCCTGGACTGAGACGGCATTAGGAAATACTGAACGTTTTGTCAATGTTTAATTTCATTGCACGTCAACGGGGGGCTGAATTTGCCGGAAGAATCCGGAAAGGACAGAGTCCGTTAAAAAAGTGTCGCGCGCGGACGAAGGGGAAATCCCACCTTTTTTTCGGCAAAATGAGGAAGACCATTGACAAAATCTTATTAACGTTTATATTACCGGCGTCATTTACAGCCTCGCTGCAGCGCCCTGCGGTCAGCGGCGCGCAAAGCGCACAGGCAATATATCGGAGGAAAATATGAAGGAAAACAAAGGCAGAAAAACATTTATCATGTTTCTGTTGGCCTTTCTGATTGGTTTTTTCGTGGTGTCGGTTGTGGAGGTCCTGCGCTCGTCTTTCGTCCCGGCGGCGCCCGGACCCGACGTGCAGGCGGCCTCTGCGCTCTCCACCGGCGAAATCTCGCGCACGCCGGCGTCCTTTGCGGATCTGGCCGAAAAGATCAAACCGGCCGTGGTCAACATCAGCACCACCAAAACCGTCCGCGGCGGCATCCGCTCTCCTTTCGGCCAGGGAACGCCCTTCGACCGCTATTTCGGCGGGGACGATTTCTTTGAACGTTTCTTCGGCGATAATTCCCAGCGGTCGTTCAAGCAGAGGAGTCTCGGCTCCGGCTTCATCATCAGCTCCGACGGCTATATCTTCACCAACAACCACGTCGTGGAGCAGGCCGACAAGATCATCGTGAAACTCTCCGACGGCAAGGAATACGAGGCGAAGGTCATCGGCCGGGACGCCAAGACGGACATGGCCCTGATCAAGATCAAGCCCGACGACAGCCTGCCGGTCGCGGAAACGGGGGATTCGGACAAGCTCCGCGTCGGCGAATGGGTGATGGCCATCGGCAATCCCTTCGGCCTCGAGCAGACGGTCACCGCGGGCATCGTCAGCGCCAAGGGCCGCGTCATCGGCGCCGGTCCCTATGACAATTTCATCCAGACCGACGCCTCCATCAATCCCGGAAACAGCGGCGGCCCCCTCTTCAACATGGAGGGCAAGGTCATCGGCATCAATACGGCCATCGTCGCCCAGGGGCAGGGGATCGGGTTCGCCATCCCGATCAACATGGCCAAGAGCATCCTGCCCGACCTGAAGGCCAAGGGTAAGGTCACCCGCGGTTGGCTCGGGGTCTCCGTTCAGGACATCACCGAGGAGATCGCCAAGAACATGAAGCTCAAGGATCGGAGCGGCGCGCTGATCGCCGACGTGTTCAAGGGCGACCCCGCCGACAAGGCCGGCCTGAAATCGGGCGACGTGGTAACCGAGATCAACGGCAAGAAGATCAAGGACACGCACGAGCTGCTGATGCTGATCGCGGGCTTCCGCGTTGGAGATGTGGCCAAGATCAAGATCCTCCGGGAAGGGCAGGAGAAGGTGATCACAATCCAGATCGCCGAGCGGAAGGACCAGCCGGAAGTCGTCGCGGCAGGTGAGGCAGGCGAGGCCTTCGGCATGACGGTCCAGGAGATCACGCCGGAGATCGCCAAGCATCTGGGCCTGCCCGTCAAAAAGGGCGTCATCGTGGTGGACGTTCAGGAGGGCAGCGTGGCCGACGAGGTAGGCATCCAGCCGCAGGACATCATCCTGCAGGTGAACCGGGTGAAGATCGACAGCATGAAGGATTACGCCCGGGAAATCGGCAAGGCGACGGCGGGAAAAAACGGCATCCTGCTTTTGATCAGGCGGGGGAAATCCACCTTCTTCGTGCCTCTGTCGAAGTAGCGGCAACAAAGGGAACCGGGGAAAGCCGGATGGGCGTTAGTGAAGATCTGCTTCATCTGTACGACCGCATGAACGCCCGTTTCGGCGATCTTCACTGGTGGCCCGCCGACGGACCCTTCGAAGTCATGGTCGGGGCGATCCTGACCCAGAACACAGCCTGGACGAATGTCGAAAAGGCGATTGCCGCGCTCAAACAGAGGCGGCTCCTCACCCCCCTGGCCCTGTCCCGAACGGACGAAGCAACCCTGGCCGGGATCATCAGGCCGTCCGGCTACTACAATGTCAAGGCCAAGCGCCTGAATGCCTTCGTCCGGTTTTTCCTCGCTGAATACGGCGGCAGCGCGGAGGCGATGAGCGCCGGGGAGATCCTTCCCCTGCGGGAAAAGCTGCTCGGGGTCCCGGGCGTCGGCCCGGAAACGGCCGACAGCATCCTGCTTTTCGCCTGCCGGAAACCGGTCTTTGTCAGCGACGCCTACACGCGGCGGATCCTCCTGCGCCATCGCCTGATTCCCGCCGACGCTGATTATCACCGGATCCAAAACCTGTTCATGGCCAACCTGCCGCCCGATGCCGCCCTCTTCAACCAGTTCCACGCCCTGCTCGTGCAGACGGGAAAGACCTTCTGCAGAAAGACGCCGCAATGCGCCCCCTGCCCGCTGGGGACATTGCCGAAAGACGAAGGTGCTGTTCCCCTTGCGGGAGACGGGGGAGGGCGTCCATGGAGCTGACCGATCACGCCGGCGTCATCCACCTGCACTCCGCCTATTCCTTCGACGGGCGCGCCCCGCTGGCCGAAATCATCTCCGCCGCGAGACAAAACGGCCTCGTTTTCCTGCTATTGACGGATCACGCGACGCTCCGGGCCAGGGACGACGGATTCGAGGGTTGGCATGATGGCGTCCTGGTCGTCGTCGGCGAGGAGATCGCGCCCCGCTTCAACCACTACCTGGCTTTCGGGCTAAAGGAGGCGGTCTCGACCCCGGACGAAACGCCGGAGATCCCGCCGCAGGCCTATATCGACCGCGTGCGGGACCGGGGGGGAATGGGCTTCATCGCCCATCCGGACCACGAGGGGGCGGAATTGTTTCACGTGAAACATTACCCCTGGACCGACTGGCGGGCCGCCGGCTATACCGGCCTGGGGATCTGGGACTTCATGACGGACTGGCAGGGCAGCCTTTCCGGACGTTTCCGGGCGATCCTGAGCTACGCCTTCCCCGCCCTTTTTCTCCGCGGCCCCTCGCCGAAAACCCTCGCCCGCTGGGACCGCCTGACCCAGGAGCGCCGCGTCGTCGGCATAGGCGAGCTGGACAACCACGACAGCCCGAAACGGCTCTTGGGGATAACCCTCTCGGTGTTCCCCTTCCGCAGGGCGTTTAGCCTCATCCGGACGCACGTCCTGACCGAGGGCCCCTTCTCCGGAAACAGCGGGGAAGACATCGCCGCACTGCTGAACGCCCTTAAAAAGGGCCGGGCCTATGCCTCCCTCGACCATTTCCGGCCGGCTACCGGGTTTTCTCTGATTCTGACGGAGAAAGGGAGAAGCGCCACGATGGGCGATGAATTCCCCCTGGAGTGCTCCGCCGAGCTCGTGGTCCGCGTCCCCTACCGGGCGCGCATCCGCCTGATCAGAAACGGCGCCCTTTTCCACGAGAAAACCGGGACGGCCCTTTCCCTCGCGATCGGCGAACCGGGCGTCTATCGCGCCGAGGCGGAGCTGACGGTCCTCGGCCGGCGCCGTCCCTGGATCTTTTCCAATCCCGTCTACGTGACCTCCCGGCCCTGACCCCGCACCACTGGGTAAACAGGCGAGGGCGGCATAATTGACAACCCCGAAAAAAGTCTAAAATCCCCTCCCCCTTGACGGGGGAGGGTTAGGGTGGGGGTGATAAGCGGCCGTATCTCTGCCTGTTATTTCCCCCTTCCCTTAGTCCCCTCCCGCCGGGGGAGGGGAAAATTTACTTTTTACGAGAGCGTCATAATTCATTGATAACAGTTCGGCCCCTGTGCTAAAGGTCCCCAATCACATCTTACAAGGAGGCGATCAATAGGCAACACTCTGGTGAACATGAGGGATCAGAAATTCGCACTTTACGAGCAGCACGGGCTGGAAACGCTGCTTGCCTCGGACAGGTACAAAGAATTCTCCCGCGAGGTAGCGGACATGATCCTTGCCGAGGCCGAGAAGTTCGCGGTGGAGGAAATCCTGCCGACCTACGAGGCCGGGGACAAGCACGATCCCGCCGTTTTCCGGGACGGAAAGACCTACGCGCCGAAGTGCTTTCATACTCCCTACCGGAAATACTGCGAGGCCGGCTGGCTCTCCTCCGTCGCCCCTCCCGAGATGGGCGGCCAGGGGGTCCCGATTTCGCTCTATATCGCCTGTTCCGAGCTTTTCGGCGCCGCCAATTACGCCTTTGTGATGTACCCCGGCCTTACCCTGGGGGCCGCCGCCATGATCGCGACTTACGGCGCCCCGGAACAGATCGATAAATATGCGCTCCGAATGTTTTCCGGCGAGTGGTCGGGCACCATGTGCCTGACCGAGCCCGGCGCCGGCACGGACGTGGGCAATATCAGGACCAGCGCCCGGAGACTGCCCGACGGCACTTACAGCATCACCGGCACCAAGTGCTTCATCTCCGCGGGCGACCACGATCTCACCGAACAGATCATCCATCCCGTCCTCGCCAGGATCGAAGGCGACCCGCAGGGCACGAAGGGGATCTCCATCTTTATTGTCCCCAAATACAGGCTAAACGCCGACGGGAGCCTCGGAGAGCCCAACGACGTGGTCACCGGCAACATCGAACACAAGATGGGGATCAAGGGGTCCGCCACCGCCACGCTCAATTTCGGGGAAAACGGCAATTGCATCGGCGAGCTGCTGGGGCAGGAGCGCGAAGGCATCAAGGTCATGTTCCTGATGATGAACGAAGCCCGGCTCGGCACGGGTATGCAGGGGCTGGAGCTGGCGAGCGCCAGTTACGAACACGCCCTGCAGTACGCCAAAGAGCGGATTCAGTCCCGAAGGATCGAGGACTGGAGCAATCAGGCCGCCCCGCCGGTGGCCATCATCAACCATCCCGACATCAGGCGCTCCCTGCTCTGGATGAAGGCGCACGTGGAAGGCATGCGGTCGATGAACTATTTCATCGCCGGCTGCATCGACCGGGAGCGGATCGCCGCGACCGAAGAGGAGCGGGAGAGAATGGCGGGATTCATTGAAATCCTGACCCCGATCAGCAAGGCCTACTGTTCCGACAGGGCCGTCGAGATCTGCACGCTGGGCATCGACATCTTCGGCGGCTACGGCTACTGCAGCGAATATCCCATGGAGCAGTACCTCCGGGATGTCAAGATCGCCACCATCTACGAGGGGACCAACTATATCCAGGCCCTCGACCTCGTCGGCAGAAAACTGGGGCAGAACAAGGGGCGGAACCTCATGGGCCTGTTCGGGGAGATCTCCGGGGCCATCGCGAAACTCAAATTGCGCGACGAATTGAGCCCCGCCGCCGCCCATCTCGAAGAGGCCCTGACGGCCACGGGCAATCTGACGATGCGCTTCGCCCAGTGGGGAAAGAGCATGGATTACGTTATTCCCGTATTGAATGCGCGCCTTTTCCTGATGATCATGGGCGACATCGTCATCGGCTGGAAACTGCTGGAGGCCGCGGGCATCGCCCGGGAACGGCTGGACGACCTGTACACGGAGGCAGGGGCCGATGAGGCCAAGGCCGCCGCCCTGGCCCGGGACAACGCCGATATCGCCTTTTACCAGGGAAAGATCGCCTCCGCAAAGTACTTTGCCGCCAACGTGCTTCCCACAGTCGGGGCCAGGTGCAAGTGCATTGAACTGGCCGACAAGACGCCGGTGGAGATGGCGGAGGAATCGTTCTCCGCCTGATTCCGCGGCGCCGCTCCCGGTGCATCGTTGTATGGGGTAAATTTTCATATTCGAGAGGATGACGTCCATGCACATCAAACCCTGGCACAGGCACTATGACTACAACGTTCCGACCACCATCCGCTACCCGCAGATCCCAGCCCAGGCACTCTTCCAGCTCGCCGCGGGGACCTTCCCGGACAAGCCCGCCACGAACTTCTACGGCACGGAGCTCACCTTCTGGCAGCTCCGGGAGCAGTCGCTCCGGATGGCCAACGCCCTGGGAAGGCTCGGGGTGAAAAAGGGAGACCGGGTGGGCGTCCACCTGCCCAACTGCCCCCAGTTCGTCATCTCCTACCTGGCCGTCGTTTCCCTGGGCGCCATCGTGGTGAACCTAAACCCCCTCGCCTCCGCCGGCGAGCTCAGGTTCATCATTGAAAACACGGGCATGGAGACGATCATCACCTTCGACATGGTGCTGCCCAACGTCCGGCCGCTCGTCAAGGAGACGGGGATCAAAAGGCTGATAGCAACCAGGGTGACGGACTACATCACGGGGTTCGGCGTGAGCGCCGCCCGGGACCTCGATCTGGAGGAGGGGTGGCACCACTTCTCAGAGCTGCTCGAAAGCGTTACCGAAACGCGGCTTCCCCGCGTCCAGTTGGGCCCTGACGACCCGGCCCTGATCCAGTTCACCGGCGGCACAACGGGCGTCCCCAAGGGGGCCGTGCTGACGCACGCCAATATCGTGGCCGCGACCCTCCATGCCTCTGTGTGGGGCAATCCCACCATTACCATCGTACCGCCGGAAAAGCGGCTGGTCCTGAGCGTGATCCCTTACTTTCACGCATACGGCAACATCGTGTGCATGAACTGGGCGTTTTTCAACTACGCCACCCAGATCCTGGTGCCGCGCTTCGAAATCGAGGAGCTTTTAGGCATCATCGGCAATTTCGAGAAGATCAGCTTCTTCCCCGCCGTGCCCACCCTGATCACCGCCATCATCAACCACCCCAAGGCGGCCGGGCTGAACCTCGACAAGCGTCTGGGGCTGCTCAATTCCGGCGCGGCGCCGATGCCGGTGGATCTCATCGAACGGGTGCAGGACATGGGGATCTCTTTCAGCGAGGGATACGGCCTGAGCGAATCCACTTCGCTTGGCGCCGCCAATCCCGTCCTGGGATTGAAGAAGACGGGCAGCATCGGCATCCCCTTCCCGGACAATGACGTGCGCCTGGTGGACGTGGAGAGCGGGACGGAGGACGTCAAGCCCGGCGAACCGGGCGAGATCGTCATGAAAGGCCCGCTGATCATGCAGGGGTACTGGAACAACCCGGAAGAGACCGCCGGCCAGATCAGGAACGGCTGGCTGCACACCGGCGACATCGCCCGGATGGACGAGGACGGCTATTTCTTCATCGTTGACCGGAAGAAGGACATGATCATCGCCGGCGGCTTCAACATCTACCCCCGCGACATCGACGAGGTCCTCTACCAGCACCCCAAGGTGAGCGAGGCGGTTTCCCTGGGGATCCCGGATGAATACCGGGGCGAAACGGTGAAGGCCTTCGTGGTCCTCAAGCCGGGCGAGTCCGCCACGGAAAAGGAGATCATCGACTTCTGCAGGCAGAGGCTCACCGCCTACAAGGTCCCCCGGATTGTAGAGTTCAGGGACTCTCTGCCGAAGTCCGTCGTCGGCAAGATCCTCCGCAAGATCCTGCGGCAGGAGGAGATGGAAAAGTCAAAGAAGGTGCAATGATTAAATCCCTTTCCCGCATCGCCATCAGATACGGCCTGATCCCGATGGCCCATTGGATCATCCGCCTCTACCTCTTTATGGTCCGGATCAGTTGGGTCAACGAAGACGGGCTTCGCGACCATCTCCGCAAGGGCGACAAGGCGATCGCCGCCCTCTGGCATCAGCGGATATTCCCCGTGATCACCTACGCCCAGCGCTTCAGCGAATTTGCCCCCGCGGCGATGATCAGTCAAAGCCGGGACGGGGAGATAATTGCGGATGTCGCCCGGCGCCTGAACTTCCGACCCTTACGCGGCTCCAGCTCCCGCGGCGGCCGGGAGGCCCTGGCGGCCATCATCAGGGACCTTGCGGAGCACCCCTTCGCCGTTCATGCCGTGGACGGGCCGCAGGGCCCGCGGGGCGTCGTCAAGGCGGGGCTGATCAGCATGGCAAAACTCTCCGGCGCCCCGATCTTTCCGGTGTACATCTCAGTGGACCGCGCCTGGGTCCTCCGTAGCTGGGATCGCTTTCTCATCCCGAAGCCCTTCAGCAGGGTCGTCATCCGCTGGGACGGGCCGATCCCCGTCCCGTCGGAGCTGGACGAGGCGGCCTTCGAAGCCCTGCGCCGGGAGATCGAACAAAGGATGAGGGAGAACCAGGAGGCGGAAGACCGGAAAATGGGCTGGACCGCCTCGCTCTTTTAATTTTTTACGCAAGCATTCCGCCGTCCACCGTCAGGCAGATCCCTGTCGTGTAGGAGGCCGCGCCGGAGACGAGATAGAGGACCGCGCCGGCCATCTCCTCCGGCTTCGCGATCCGCCCCATCGGGATCGTGGGGAGGACCGCCTTGAGGATGTCCGGGTTCTGCGTGAGCGCCGAGGCGAACTTCGTGTCCGTCAGACCGGGGAGAAGCGCGTTCACGCGGATGTGATAGGGGGCCAGCTCCTTGGCGAAGGACTGGGTCATCGCGATGACCCCCGCCTTGGTGATCGAGTAGATCCCCTGAAACGGCGCCGGACGGACGCCGTTGACCGAAGCCACGTTCACGATGGCGCCGCCTCCCGCCGTCCGCATGAGTTTCGCCGCGTGCTGGCTCATGAAGAAATATCCCTTCAGATTGACGTCGCAGGTCTTGTCCCAGGCCTTTTCATCGGCGCTCAGGACGTCGCCGAAGAAGGGGTTCGTCCCGGCGTTGTTCACGAGGATGTCGAGGCGGCCGTAACGGCTGCCGATTTCCGCGAACAGCTCGCGGATCTGCCCCATGTCGCCCGCGTGGCAGACCATAGACTCCGCCCGGCCGCCTGACCGAACGATCTCTTCCTCCACGCGCCTCAGGCCCTCCATCTTCCGGCTGGCGAGGATCACCCGCGCGCCGTGGGCGGCCAATGTCCTGGCGATCGCCTCGCCGATCCCCCGGCTCGCACCGGTAATTAGCGCGATCTTCCCGTCAAGATTGAAACTATCCATCATCCCCTCCTTAATTGACAACTTCGTAGAAAGTCCAAAATTTCCCTCCCCCTTGACGGGGGAGGGTCAGGGTGGGGGTTATAAGTGGCCGTATCTTCGCGTGTTATTTCCCCCTCCCCTTAGTCCCCTCCCGCCGGGGGAGGGGAAAATTTACTTTTTACGAAGCCTCCTTACTTCCCCGTCACCTTCCTGCTCAGGACATCGCGGTCCCCGCCACTCATGCCGGCGATGTATTTCACCAGCGTCTTGCGGGATTCGATGTCGTACTGGCCCGTGATGGCGATCTGCTCCATGATCGGCGAGCCCCCGCCGTGGTAGCTGCCGATGTTATGGATGCCGCCCGTCGCCGAACAGAGCGCGTCTCCCAGGTATCTCCAAAACTGGGCCTGGTCCTCGGCCGACATTTTCGGATTCCGCTTTGTGTACTTCAGGAGCGTCTCCCCGGTCTCCGGATTCCGGAAATCCTTCTCGTGGGGGAAGGTGGCCACGACGCCGCCCGCGAGGTCGCAGAGTATCTCCGCCTCGCGCCAGACAGCCTCGCCCGACAGGCAGCGGCCGACGTTGCAGTAGATCGAATGGGGGATGTAGGAGCCGGGACCGTAAGGCACGAAACCAAAACCCGGGATGTAGACCTCGGGTTTTCCCAGATCGGAGGCCGTATATCCCGCGGCGTAACCCAGCTCGGTGGTCATGATGAGCTCCGCCAGCTTTTCCCGGACATGGGGCTGCTTGTGGATGTTGTTCACCTCCGCGGCCAGCGCGGCCGTCCCGATGATGACGTCGCCGATGGCGGGCTTGCAGCCTGAATACGAATGGCGGTGGAACAGGGCGAACAGGAGGGCCAGTACGCCGCCGTGCTGATGCTCCCCGGCCAGGAAAACCCTTTCCCAGGGCACGAAGCAATTTTCGAAGATCATATAGGAATCGGTCGCGCCCGGCGTGAACCCGCGCTTGTAATGGTCCCTCGGCCTCAAATTGTGGATCGTGACGACCTGCTTCAACCCGTCCCAGTCTCCCGGGATCGCAAAGCCCACGGCGTAATCCTTGTCCTCGGGACGCAGGGCGCGGGTAGGCAGCACCAGGACTTCATCGGCCACGGAGGCCTCCGAGATGTGCACCTTGCAGCCCTCCACCACGATGCCGTCCTTCAACCGCTCCTTGATCCGCACGTAAGCGCTGGGGTTCGGTTGATCGGCGGGCCGCAGCATCCGGTCGCCTTTAACGTCCGTCTGGGCGCCGCAGCCGACGAGGTCTTCCGTCTGGAAACGGCCAAGCCACTTCTTGAAGTTCTCATGATACTGGGTGGCGCCGTTGTTCAGCTTGTCTGCTTCGTAGGATACGTTGTAGATGGCGTTCGTGCCGTCGATCCCCATGCAGCGCTGGATGCAGCCGCCGACCTTCTGGCAGAGCATCCGGGTCATGTCCTGCTTTTTGTGCAGGTCCTCCTTGTTCTGGTGGATATGGGTGAAACGGTTGATCCTCTCGCCCGTGAGGTGGGAGATCGCCGTGCACAGCTCCTGATTCTCCGGCCTGGCCGCCTCATCATACGTCGTGCCGATGGTGTTGAGGCAAACCATCTGCAGTTCGTCGGTCCTGTCGATCAACTGACCGTCGTGGTAGAGGTTCCGTTTCATCCTGGCCAGCCCGTCGATGTAGTCCCGCTTGGTCCTCATCTTAACACTCCTTTCTCTATGTCGTAGATTTCATATCTCTATCCCCCGTCGCGCCATTGCCGGTAGGCGTGCATCCGGGCCAGGGCCTTGACGGCCCGCTCCGGCGACAGGAAGGATACCCCCTTGTAGGAGCGCCCCGGGATTTCCGTGATCGTGCGGGCGCTCTCGTCGGGAAGCAGATTTACCCCGAGGACCGGCTTGCCGTGCTTCTCCATTAGGCGCTCCGCATGCCCCAGGAAGTTTTTCTCGAACTCGGCAAGCACCCCGGGAATGGCTTCCAGCGTCTTTTGGTCCATCGCCGGATCG
>JAHJXP010000157.1 GCA_018827585.1 Pseudomonadota bacterium
GTTAGAGAGATGATCAGCAGAACGGCTGCCACCGCAATGGATTGGTATTTCCTGGGGATCAACATGCCTCAGCCAAAAAGTCGCGCCTTCCCACCGGCTGGGGCGATTCCGGGACTCTTCTCGCAACCGGAAGGGAGACGCAAGATCCGCCGATCTGCACGGGGAAGTAACGCCCCGTCGCCGGAGCACGGAAAAATCATAAGGGCGAGATGCTTTAACGGCCCGGAAGCCTTACACCCTAAACCTGAAACGTCACCTCTTTGAGGACATCCATCTGGTCCAGGGCGATGCCGGCGCCCCTGGCGACTGTGAAGAGCGGCTCCTCCGCGATCGTGATGGGAAGTCCCGTCTCCGCCCGGATCAGCATATCGATGTTCCTGAGCAGCGCCCCGCCGCCGGTGAGGACGATCCCTCTGTCGACGATGTCTCCGGCCAGTTCGGGAGGCGCGTTCTCCAGGGCGTCCTTGATGGCGTCCACGATGATGCTGAGCGGTTCCGTGATCGCCTCCCGGATCTCGTCGGAATTGATCTCCACGATCTTCGGGATGCCGGAGATCAGGTCCCTTCCCTTGACCTCCATCTTTCGGACCTCCTGGTTGGGATCGGGGTAGGCGTTGCCGATCTCCATCTTGATGTTCTCTCCCGATCTCTCTCCGATGAGGAGGCCGTACTTGCGCTTAATATACTGGATGATCTCGTCGTCTATCTTGTCCCCGGCTACCCGGACGCATTTCGCATAGACGATCCCGGCGAGCGAGATCACCGCCACTTCCGTCGTCCCCCCGCCGATGTCCACGACCATCGAGCAGATCGGTTCGGTGATCGGCAGTCCCGCGCCGATCGCCGCTGCCATCGGCTCCTCGATCAGGTAGATCTCCCTTGCCCCGGCAGATTCCACCGTCTCCCGGACGGCCCGCCTCTCGACCTGGGTGATCCCGGAGGGGATGGAGACGATGATCCGCGGCCTCACCAGGGCGCGCCGGTTGTGGACGCTCAGGATGAAGTGTCTGAGCATCGCCTCCGTGATGTCGAAATCGGCGATCACGCCGTCCCGCATAGGCCGGATGGCGACGATGTTTCCGGGCGTCCGCCCGAGCATCTTCTTGGCCTCCGTGCCGACGGCCAGGACCTTCTTTTCCCCCTTGGAGTTTTTATGCACGGCGACGACAGAGGGTTCGTTGAGCACGATCCCCTTTCCCCTAACATACACGAGGGTGTTGGCCGTGCCCAGATCGATGGCCAGATCGTTGGAAAATTTTCCTAAAATAAAATCGAACAGCAAGTTCATTCCTCCTGGTGATTCAGTAAATTGCATTCAAAAGCGAAAGGATGCTTCCGACAGATTGAACCTCTATACCGCATTTCCCCGCCCTTATCAATCCATTTTTCCAAAAAATCATTGCATTTTAGGGGGGACTGTATTACTGACGCTCTCGTAAAAAGTCATAAAAAGCCTTGAACTGGGGACGGCTTCGTAAAAAGGCCCCCGGCGGCTTTCGCCGGGGCAGGCTCCGGCAAGGCGCGCGAAACCCGAGGAATGAGGAATCAAAATCTCCTCCCCCTTGATGGGGGAGGGTTAGGGTGGGGGTGGTAAGTGACTGTATTGTCGTACGTTATTTCCCCCTCCCCTTAATCCCCTCCCGCCGGGGGAGGGAAAATCTCGCTTTTTACGAAGTTGTCAATTTTGGAAAGTTTGGGGGAAATTGAATGCTCGATCTCATGAGAAAGCACGCCAGAAACTGGCTCATGAAGACCATTCTGGGGATCATCATCATCGTCTTTATATTTTATTTCGGCTCGATAGGGCAAAGACAGAGGGCGGAGCGGATCGCCATGATCGACGGCAAGCCGATCGTCCAGGTCGATTTTCAGCGGGAGTACCAGAATCTGGTGGATCTGTACCGCCAGCGCCTGGGACCGGGGCTGACGGAAGAGATGATCAAGGGGCTGAATCTCAAACAGCAAGCCCTCGACAACCTGATCAACCAGGCGGTCGTTCTGAAGAAGGCGGAAGAGATGGGCGTCCGGGCGACCGATGAGGACGTCACGAACGCCATCCTTGCTTATCCGGCATTTCAGAGGAACGGGGCTTTCGACCAGCGGATCTACGAGCAGACCCTCCGGACAAACAAGATGGTCGCCGACGAGTTCGAGGAGATCCAGAGGATGATGCTCATCACCCTGAGGGTGCAGGATCTGATCGAGGCCGCCGTGAAGGTGTCCGAGGAGGAGGTCCTCGACTTCTACCGGATGCAGAACGAAAAGATCGCTCTCGATTTCATCCGGCTCTCGTCGAAGACGTTCGCCGGCGGGATCAAGCCGTCGCCGGCCGATCTGGAGGCATTTCTGAAGGCCAATGAGGGGCGGTTCCGCGTTCCCGAGCAGGCGCAGATGAAGTACCTGCTCTTTTCGGGCCAGGATCATGCCTCGACTGTCAAGGTTTCAGAGGCCGAGGTGAACGATTACTACGAGCGGCGCAAGGCGGAGTGGACAAAGGGGGGCAAGACCCAATCCCTTCCCGAGGTCCGGGACAGGATCGTCACCACGCTCAGGCAGATCGCGGGGATATATGCGGCGGCGGACGAGGCCAAAAAGGCCCACGACACCATCTATCAGGAAGAGAACTTCGACGCCTACGCGGCGCAGAAGAAGCTGACGGTCCATACGACCGGTCTTTTCCATCTCAGCGAACCGCCCGCGGAGTTCAGATCGATCGCGGATTTCACCGGGATCGTCTCCAAACTGGCGCAAGACCAGATCAGCCGTGTGCTCCAGGGGGAGAGGGGGTACTATATCGTCAAGCTGGTCGCCCGGAAGGCCCCTTATCTCCCCGCCCTGAAGGAGATCGAGGCGGAGGTGGAGAAGCAGTACCGGCAGACGGAGGCGGATAAACTGGCGAAAGGGGAGGCCGAAGCCCTCCTCGCCCGTCTGAAGAAAGGCGAAGGGCTGGAGGCCGTGGCGCGGGAGAAGGGCCTGAAGGTCGAGGAAACGGGCCTCTTCCAGCCCGGCAGCGCCGTTCCCAAGCTTGGCGCCTCGGCGGAGTTGACGGAAGCCCTTTTTGAGATCTCCGAAAAGAAACCCTATCCGAAGAAGGTTTTTCCGGTCGAGGGGAATTACGTGCTCGTCCGGTTCCGGGAGAGGGGCAAGGCGGACGACAAGGGGTTTGCCTCGCAGAAGGAGGCCATTGCGAAGTATCTTCTGCAGGTAAAAAAGGGCGAGACCTTCCGCTCCTGGATCGAGGGGAGCAAGGCGGCTCTGCTTAAGGAAGGGCGTCTGGAGTTGACGAAAGAGTTGAAGGACCTTTAACGGGCGCTCATGATGGGCCGGAGCAAGAAACGACAAGGGGTTAAGTTGCTTGCTTAACCCCTTGTCGTTTCTGGTGGAGCTGGCGAGGATCGAACTCGCGACCTCTTGAATGCCATTCAAGCGCTCTCCCAGCTGAGCTACAACCCCACACGCTTGGCTGTTATTTAAGGTGGCTTAGCTAACACAGGGATTTGCGCATTGTCAATACATTTTTCTTGACATTTGGGCACCCCCTCATAATAATCACCGCCGTGCCGGAGTGGTGAAACAGGTAGACGCAGGGGACTCAAAATCCCCCGTTCGCAAGGGCATGTCGGTTCGATTCCGACCTCCGGCACCAATAAAATCAATTGGTTACAGCTCTCAAGGTTGTGACCTTTTTTATTTCCCGGGGCCGATTGTAACCATTTTGTAACCGTGCGGACTGATCACGGGTAAAGGCCTGCCGTTTATTTGCCGCCTGCATCAGATCTTCCTGGGAAACGATGTTGTACCGGTCAAAGACGCTCCGGGTCTTGTGGCCGGAAATGGCCATCGCCACGCGCTCCGGGATGCCGGCCCGGATCATGTTGCGGATGCCGCTACGTCGCAGATCGTGAAAGAGGAGCCCCGGCTTGCCGATGACCTTGCAGGCCGACTCCCAGGATCCGCGAAAATCCTTCATCATTTTCCCGTTCAGATGGAATACGTGCCTGCAATCCAGCCGCCGGGTCCTGTGCTGGTTGCTCATCATTTCCAAGAGATCGGATTCCATGTAGATGGTGCGGCCCTCATCGTTCTTTGTTTCCCCGGGTTCCAACCGGACGATCCCGTCCCGCAGGTTGACCTGGTTCCATTGCAGGTTAAGTATCTCCGATTTTCTCCAACCGGTGGCATAGGCAAATTGCAGAACCGGTTTGAGATGACCGGGCAGGGCCTCGAAAAGCGCCAGATATTCATCGTGCTCGATGAAGCCTTTCCGGACATTGTTTTCCTTCAGCATGGACATATAGGGCTTCTGGGCAACTTTCGGGGGTGTGCAGCGCGCCGCCAAGTTGAAGATCCTCTTGATCGCGGCAAGCTCCCTGTTGACCGTGGCGTTGGCGCAGCCCTCGGACAGACGCTTTTCCATGTATTGCCTGATTTTGGAGGTGTCAACTTCCGACGCTTTCAACATGCCGAACTCGCCGCGAAGGTACCCGGCGCATCTTTCCGCCCGCCGCTGCGTTTTTCTGTCGTTGAGCCTGTAATCCGCCAGATAGTCGTCCACCAGTTCATTGAATGATACGCGATCGAAGCAGATCCCCGGTATTTTCCCCTGGGAAATCTCGCCCTCCCGGATCTTCAATGCCCTTTTGGCCACCTCCAGTTTGTCGCTGCCGGAGGATTCGGCATACGGCTTGCCGTTTCGATAATATTTAATCCAGTACGTCTTTCCTCGCCTGTAGATACATCCCATGTTCACGCTCCTTTCCGGGATGACTTTCGCTTGACCAGTTGGAGGTCATAGCCGAGGTAATCGGCGATCCTTTCGATCTTGGCCAGGGTCAGGTTGCTTTTCTCGTTCAGAAACCTCGACATCTGCCCCTTGTCCAGACCGAGATCCTTGCAGACCCGGTACGCCGATACCCCCTCCCTTGTCAGAATGTCTTTCAGGCGATTTCCCATCATAGATCTCCTCTACCATGTGGTTGACGATGCTGCAACCTTTATCAGCGATAAATCGACTTGTTCGCCTCGACAAACCGATCGAGGTCCTGGACGTCCAGGAAGATCTTGCGCGCGGTCCGCGGTTTGACGACCGGGATGACGCCCGCCCAGATCAGTTCCCTCATTCCCCACTCAGACCGGCCGAGGTATTCCGCTCCCTCTTTCAGGGTATAGAGCCGTTTCCGCAACGGATTGCCTGTTCCCTGTGCCTTCTTTGACGGAGTGTTTGCAAGCATCTTGATGGCCATGTCACCCAATTGTAACCGTCGTCAGGATACGAATTTACGGTCGGTGGCCGCGATCTGCCTTCGCCTTTCCGTTCGTCGCCTGCCTAAAAATCATCCCGCAGCTTCTCCTCGAATTGCCGGAGCGCGTCCGCGGGCACCCTGATGCAGCCCCTGAGGCGGATTGCCTTCATGTCACCCATGTCTATGAGACGATAGATCGTTTGTTCGCAAACGGAGAAATAGCGGGCGACTTCATCGACGCGGTAGTACCTTTTTGTGGGCGCGCTGGAAATCGTGGTCACTTTTCCCTCTATTTCTCTACCGATGATGCGATCCTTCTGTCCTGGCGGGTGCGTGGTTTACCCCTCGCCGGTCGTCATGGTTTTTGGGGGCGCAAACCTCCGGGACGGAGGTTTACCCGTCCCGATCCGATTGGGGTGCTGAGACCCCCCGTTTCGGCATAAATTTTTGCCTTGACCCCCCTGTTTCGCCACGTTTTGAAGAGGGGCTGAAACCCCGGTTCTGGGGTCCGCCGGAAACCGGGTGGAAGGGCCGTCCGGTTCGGCCTTCCCGGTCTCAAACAGCAGCGTCGTGTTTTGCCTCCTGCCGAAGTCGGATCGCTTCCTTTCATGAAGGTCAAGCCAGCGCCGGAGCTGAGGCTTTTCATCGACGTTCGGGTCAAGTCCCGTGATCCCCTTCCGAATGGTGCGGATGCTGTTGAGGATCTCCAGAGTGAAGTATCCTGTCGTCGCCGCCCTGGCGATCTTTCTCTGGGCTCTGATCCAAGGAAGATTTCCGTGCGTACGTGATCGGCAGATCTCTTCGTCGGGATACCAGATGCCTTTGAGGCTGCTCCGGTCCAGAGGGCACAGTGGAGCAAGGCAGGTCTCGTAAAGCGCGCAGGCGAAGCGAGGGCTGGAAGAGAGTCCTTCGGCGAATCGCCTTGCATCGTTTCCGGCATCACCCGCCGTCTTCTTTGATTGCGGTAGGAATTCTCCCCAAAGCGTTGCCTGGTCGCCGGCTCCGCCCCGGCCCGCCTCCTCGATCACGACCGTCGTTTTGGCCTCGTCACCGAACTCGAAACGGAAGCACCAGGCCTTCAGGTGCTCCGGGCTGTCGTCGGGGATGAAGAGCCCCTTGACGGCGTCCCCCACGAGCTTGCTCCCCGTGGCCAGGTAGTTGTCCAGGTCGCGCATCTTCCTGTCGGGAAAGGAAAAGACCATCGTGATCCGGACAGCCTTCAACTTCGGCCTTCCCAGCTCCGCCCACTTCACGGCGATGAAATCCTTCCACGTCTTTTCCTCCTCCCGTTGCTTGCGCCAGTGTTCATTGCGGTAAACGTTCAGCGATGGGGGCAGAAACGGCATGGAAAACGTCAGGGGTCTCATCGGATCTTCCCTCCGGTCGAGACCATCCTCGCGGGAGGCCTGGGCAGCGAACCCGGCTCGGA
>JAHJXP010000158.1 GCA_018827585.1 Pseudomonadota bacterium
CACAGTTGACCGCTTCTTCCGCTGCCGTCTTCTTACCAACAACCTTTGTAACCGCGCTAACCAGATCTCCTTTGTTCATCGCTTTCCCTCCTAAGTTTTTATTACTACCAGCCACGGACACGGATGTTGTCCAGATTTCTGTCATCCATATCATAATTAACGAGAAAACAACATTATTGATTCCGGTTTGAAATCTCGTATTTTCATCAAGATTGCCGATTTGTGGATAACAGGAAGTGTCCACACTTCAACGCTCCCGCCTGTTCCATACAAAAATTTTACCTCCGTTGTAAATAAAAAATCCAGCGTGCTTATCCTTTATCATGATCGCTGAGAAATCAACATCATTTATTTCTGTATGAAGCATTTTTTCAAGAGCGACGTTTTACTGATTTCAGGAAGAAAGACAGCTATTTGCAAGTACGCAATAATCAGATGAACCTCCTTTCTGGTCTTGACGACGATCTCACACGGCATCCGCCCAAGGTTTTACGGATAAATGCCGTCCTTGCAGTGCGGCCAAAGGGAGACGTGACGGAAGCCCATGTGTGGTGGCAATCCTGATGTCGTCCCTCCTGCCCCGGTCATTCATCCTGCGGCCCAATCCGCCGCCGGGGTGAGCATGAACTTTTCCAGGGGTATGCCGTCACCACCGACCAGCAGTTTCCGCTTCGGCTTAAAGGCCTTTTCAAAGGTGTCCATGCCCGGAAGCCCCTCCTTGCGCGAGCCGCTCTTGACTTCGATGGCGACCACGGTCTTACCGGAACGCAAAACAAAATCGACTTCCCTGCCGCGCTCACGCCAGTAGAACAGCTCGACGCCCGTTCCCGCGGCGCTGTTGATCAGATGAGCGCCGGACGCCGATTCCGCCAGCCGGCCCCAGAACTCACGGTCCTTTCGCGCCTCATCAAAGGTCAAATGCGATTGCGCACTGATGAGCGCCGTGTTCAGTACCTGAAGTTTGGGGCTCGACGCACGTTCGCGGACCTGATGCGCGGCAAATTTCTGTAGGCCGGTCAACATCCCGGCACCGGTGTGCAGTTCCAGATAGTGGGCCAGGGTCGTCGTATTGCCGGCGTCCTGGAGCTGCCCGATCATCTTTTGGTAGGAAAGGATTTGGCCGGAAAAGGAGCAGCCGAGCTGAAAGAGGCGTCTGAGCAGCGCGGGTTTGTCGACCCGCGTCAGGAGCAGGATGTCGCGGGAAAGGGTGGTCTCGATGAGCGCGTCGACAATGTAGCGCGACCAGCGTTGCCGGTCGGAGATCAGGTCTGCCGATCCGGGATAGCCGCCGAAATAGATAAAGCGGTCAAGATCCCACCCGAAGGCCTCCCGCATCTCGGCGTAGGACCAGTGGGTCATGGGAATGATCTCGAATCGGCCGGCGAGGCTTTCAATCAGCCCCCGCTGAATGAGCAGCGGCGCTGAACCCAGGAGAACGACCTTGAGGGATATCTTATTGCGGGTGTCGCTGTCCCAGAGCCTTTTTATCACCTCGGACCAGCCGGTCACCTTCTGAACTTCGTCCAGAACGAGGAGTGCCCCGCCTTTGCCCTTTGTCTCCGTAGCCAGCAGCCTTCCCGTTTCCCACTGCTGCTCGATCCAGGCCCGGCTCTGGAGGGTGGGCTCGTCAGCGGAGGCGTAATGGACCGGGATCTTTTTATCATCCGTGACCTGGCGCACGATCGTGGTCTTCCCCGTTTGCCTCGGCCCGGCGAGGACCTGGATGAACCGGCGTGGTTCCCGCAGTCTCTTCACCAGCGTATGATACATGGGGCGATGATACATCCCTGCGATCCTCCTCAATAAGCGTAACGTGTAAAACGCGATTTACAATTTACTCAATACGGTGAGTGATTTTACTCAGTACATTGCAACATGTCAAGCACGGTTTGCTCAACCAGACGCCTCAAAAACCCATCCAGGGTCTTCAGGGTTTCGGAAAGCCGCATTCGGGAAAACCGAACGTCCGGTTTGATAAGGGGGAGCTGGAGATAGAACCATTTGACGACTACGCCAGCTCTCTACTCTACTGATCTTATCTTGACGACGATCGCGCACGGCATCCGCCCGAGGGTTTACGGACAAACGCTGTCCTTGCAGCGCGGCCAAAGGGAGCCGTGACGGAAGCCCATGTATGGCAGTAACCCTGATGGCGCATGACTGATTCGGGTAAAGAGTTCCGCCGGGTTGCCGATGATATCCCCCCTTTTCATCCTGCTGAGGAAGAGACCGGCACGAGAGGTGTCTCCGATCAGGATGAATCCGATCAGGGCACCGGACTTGAGAACGATCTTCCGATACTCATTCCCCTTCTCCTCCTGAAAAACCCTGATGTCGTCCCCCTCCTGCTCGAGGGAATGACCTGCGGTCGTCACCTGCAGGCCGTAAAGATTCATGGCATTCAGGCTGAAATTGTGAACGTAGCGCCGGCGCCCGCCGGCCATGTTGGCGCCGGCCACCTTGCCCTGCCTTGTGGCGGCGGGCCAGACGGCATTGCTGAAGGGCGAGGAGGTGAGTGAATCCCATGTCGTCGCCACGTCTCCCGCCGCGTACACATGGGGTACAGAGGTCTCCATTCGCTCATCGACCGGAATCCCTCCCCCGTTTGCGGCGATCGGGGCCTCGATGAAGGAGGTATTCGGCCGTACACCCACCGCGACCACCAGGATCTGGGTAGGGAAAACCCGGCCGTCCTCCAAACGGACCCCCGACACCCACCCGTCCCGATTCGAAATTTCCGCGATTCCGGCGCCGGTTTCCACCGAAAGGCCGTGCCTGCGGAGCTGCTCTTGGACGATATCGGATGCCCGCTGATCGAATATCCGGGAAGCGAGCCTTGGCTCTTTTTCAAAGACCAAGACCGTGAGACCCCGTTCCCTTAAGTGGCAGGCCAGTTTTATCCCGATGAAGCCTCCCCCCATAATGCAGAGATGTTCCAGGTCCCGGCGGGAGGTCAGAATCTCCTCCGCATCGGCGAACGTCCGAAACGTGCAAACCCCTTTTGCGCGGATACCGGAAATGGGCGGGATCAGGGGAACGGCGCCCGCGGCAATGAGCAGCCGGTCATAAGCGATCTCCTCGCCCGGGGACAGAGTCACCACCTGCCGGTGAACGTCGACGGCCTTAGCCTGCCTGCCGCAGCGAAGATCCACCCGGTGATCCTTTGCCCACGGCCCCATCTCCCGGAAGAAAAGGCGCTCCTTGGGATACCGGCTCGACATCCAGTAGGTCAGCATGACCGGAGAGTAGGCCGGATGCGGATCCGCGGTGATCATGGTGATCGGGCCGACCGAATCGATCTTTCTGATCTCCTCGGCAGCGGAAATCCCGGCGGGTCCGCTGCCCACGACCACATATCTCATGACGTGAGACTCCTGAGGATCGCTTCACAGAGATCTTCCCGAGGAGGGACGGTCAGATAGGCGTGACCGAATTTTCTCTTCAGGTCCTGCGCCAGGTATTTTTCCACAAGCGGGCTTCCCTGGACGGGATACCCCGGAAGCGATACGAGAGAAAATCCCAAGGCCAGCGCGCCCAGCCCCCGGATCATGGATGAAGAGAAAACGACGGCGATGCTCTTGGTCATCGATACGGGGATGCCCCATTTCGCGAACACGCGGCGGGCGAAAGAAGGCAAAAGGGCGGCATGCGGCAGCCGGTAAATCCGCGCCTCTCCGCGGCAGGCCGTATCGATCTCTTTCATCAAAGCATCCCGACCGTCATCCTGAAGACCGCCATCATCTGAAAGGAGCAGCAAAAGGGGAGACGGAGAGTCGGGCAGGGCGACATCGATCTCCTCCGGCATCGAACCGGCGAGCTCCCGGGTCAGGGCCTCCGCCGCAAGGGCCATCGCCGAGAGGCGAAGCGCAGTGACCAGTTTCGCTTCGGCGCTTCGCATTTCAGGCGGGCGCTCGGTATTCGCATCCAGGAGCGTTGTGATCCACGACCCCACGGGAACTTCCATGGAATGGAGAAAGGGGAAGGCCTGTTCGGGGGACAGCACATCCGGCAGTGCATTCTCCCCCCGAGAGAAGGGGGACAGAAGGGCCTTCATGTCATCAAGCCTTGCCGTTTCTTTTCGGCTTTCCGGGTCGGAGGCCTGCTCCAGGGCATTTTGGAAAGCCGCCATCGTTTGAAGGCTTTCCAGGGAAACCCGCTGCATGATATTGTGCGCCACGATCCAATCGCTATCCTCCCCGCAGAATTTCCCGCTGCCCGCGTCGTCGAAAGGGCTTCTGCGGCAAGGTCCCCGCAAACAGGAAACACAACATAGCCCGAGCAGACCATAACCACACCCGACGGGACGGATCCCTTCCTGATCAGCCATTTCCACGGTCTCCAGTCATCTCTTTGGCATAATTCCTCTTCTTCTCCTGCGCATGGCGATCGCCGCTGCTCAAAGCAAGGGCGCCGGTCTGACACGCGATAACGCACGAAGGAGTCTGATCCTCCAGACAGAGGTTGCACTTCACCATGCAATCCTCTTTTTCATCGCGTGAGAGGGCATGAAACAGACAGACCAACTGACAGGTTCCACAACCCACACAGGTTTCCGGATGATGGAGAACCGCAGAGGACTCTTCGTCCCGGACAATGCTCCCGCTGATGCAGGCCTCCGCACAGGGCGCTTGGAGACAATGCCGGCACCGCGATGCCCAGGGCGTTCCCTCGACCAGGACCATCGAGAGTCTTTGGGGTGGTTTCCGTCCGGATATCGGATCACGCGGATCCTCAACGCCAAGGGCCTTCAACTGACAGGCCAAGACACAGGAGAGACACATCAGGCATCGCTCCGGATGAAAAACGAGGACCCTCTTCATTATCCAATCTCGACCAGTTCCAGCTCTTTGAGTTTTTCCGGCGTTGGGCGCCCGGTGGCCGGATCCCACCCCCTTGCCGTGTAATAATCATTCAGGAGGCCCTCATAATCTGCACGGTCCAGATGGGCGCCCTTGCCGGGTCCGTCGGGCATCGCTTCATCAAAGAATCTCGGCGGAGGGTAATCCGATTCCCGCCCCAAGCCTTCCCGGTAGTTGAAGAGCTTTTCCAGATTGTAGACCCGCTCGCCGCACCGGAGCAGCTTTTCCTGAGTCATCGGCAGGCCGGTTGCCGCCACATAGGCGTCCGTCACCAGGTCCAGCCCCCGCTTGATGAGCATGGAGAAGGTCCGCGACCGATACCAGGCGAAGATGCAGAGCCCCATGAGGTTCGCTATGGTGATCCAGTCCTCGCTCCAGGCGACCAGCTTCCCCTTTCCCTCGAGGGCCTTGACGTCACTGACCGCAGTGGTGCCAAAATATTTCATCCCCTCATCCGGGGTGATGAACTCGTCTATATAGGGAAATCCGCGAAGGTGACAGGAACCTCGTGTGGCGACGCAGTAGGTCAGGGCGCGGGTCACCAGGCTCCGCGGATCGCTGGCGTCCACTTCCTGTCCCTTCACATGGATGGCATAATACTCTGCATGGAGACGCTGCCCCATAATCCTTGTCCCTTCGGCCAGCAGGTCTCCAAAACCCTTGCGGTAGACGATTTTCTCGATGAGACGAAGAAAGGCTTCCCCATTGCCGAAAACGAGTTCCTCTCCATCCACGTCCTCCTTTTTCAGGATGCCCCGCTCATAGAGTTCCATGGCCATGCTGATCGCCGATGCCGCCCCATGTTCATCGATCCCGTAATCATCACAGAGGAAATGGGCCTGAAGAATGACCGCCGGATCGATAATATAGGGCTTGGCGCCCAATGCGTTGATCGTTTCATATTCGGGACCCTTCGTATAGAAAGGGGTGCAGGATCCGTCAAGAATCGCGGAATAGCGCCTGCAACGGACTATACAGCCCATGCATCCCATGACCTTGACCAGGTACTTCTCACGGAAGGCCTCGCCGCTGATCTGCTCCCAACCCTCGATGGTCGCCTGCTGAAAATTCTTTGCACCCCAGATTCCCAATTTCTGGCGGTGGGCAACGAGGTTGGGCGTTCCCAGTCGGCGGAGGGTTTCCGTCCAGACTTCCCCTTCGAGCGTCTGGCGGTATTCATCAATCACCTCCTGAAACCGCTTCGGATCCGCAATTGCCACATCCTGAGATCCGCGGACCGCAACGGCTTTAAGATTCTTCGATCCCATCACCGCACCCATACCTGTTCTCGCGCCGACACCCTCTTCATCGGTCACGATGCAGGCATAGCGGACCAGATTCTCCCCTCCGGGACCGATGGCGCAGATATGAATATCCTCGTCCCCGATCTCTTCCTTCAGTAATTTACCGGTTTCATGAATCCTCTTGCCCCAGAGATGTTCCGCCGGCCGCAATTCCGCTTTTCCATCTTCAACCCAAAGATAGACGGGCTTGGAGGATCTCCCCTTGACGACAATGGCATCAAAGCCGGCGTACTTCAATTCCGGGGCCCAGTAACCGCCGGAACTGGCGTCTCCGATGGCCCCGGTCATCGGGGACTTTGCGGCGACGACCAAGCGGCTGGCGGAGGGCAACGGCGTTCCGCTCAATGGTCCCGCCGCAAAAACGAGGAGGTTGTCCGGAGAAAGGGGATCGACGCCCGCCCGAAGCCCCTCGTATAAAATCCGGGAGCTGAAACCCCTTCCCCCGATATATTTCAACGCAAAATCTCTCTCCAGAGGCTTCACCTGCACCGATCCGTCGGTCAGATCCACGTAAAGCAATTTTCCCGCATATCCGCCCTGGAATATCCCCATGACAAAACCTCTACTTATTTTGAAGTCCGATCCTCTTGCGCATTGACGAGCAGACGTGCATAGGTCCTCATCCGCTTCCGGGCGACCAGATCCGCATCGGTCAGCCGCAACACCTTGGCCGGACAATAGGCGACGCACCGGGGTTCTCCCTCGCACAGGTCGCATTTGGACGCC
>JAHJXP010000159.1 GCA_018827585.1 Pseudomonadota bacterium
CACCGGGCAGGAGACCAGTCCCCCGACAACGCTCGGAAGCGCCCCTTCCATCCCGGCGACGACGATCAGGACGTTCGCCCGCATGATCCTCTCTTTCTGGTCGAGCAGCCGGTGCAGGCCGGCAACGCCGACGTCGTAGGCGCGTTCGACCCGGCTCCCCATTGTCTCCGCCGTGACCGCGGCCTCCTCACCCACGGGGATGTCCGCCGTCCCCGCGCAGAGGACCATCACATATTTTTCATTCTCCCCGGGCTTGTCGGGTTTTGCCCCGGTCTTATCGACGACCAGGATGCGCGCCAGCGGGTGATAGGTGCAGCCTTCGACGGCCGCGGCGATCCGCTCGGCGACCTCAGGCGCCACGCGGGTCGCGAGGACCTTCGCGTGATGTCCGGCCAGCCTCTTGACGATCTCGACCGCCTGCTCGCAGGTCTTCCCCTGGCAGAAGACCACCTCCGGAAAGCCGGTGCGGATGCCGCGGTGCAGATCGAGCTTTGCGTACCCGAAATCGTCATAGGGAAGCGTGCGCATGCTCTGGAGCGCCTGTTCGACCGACAGATCGCCGGATTTCACCCCTTCGAGAAGTCGTTTGAGCCGTTTTCCGTCCATATCATGCCTTGTTCTTTCCGCCGAGAACGGCGTTCATGCTTCCCATCCGATAGCCGCTCAGGTCCAGCGTGGCGTAAAGGTACTCCAATGCCTTGAACTTCTCTGCCACCTGCCGCCGTATCTCAGGCGAGGCCAGACGCGGGATCTCCTCCGGTTCAACCTCTATCCGCGCAATATCGCCATGGTGCCGGACCCTCACCTGCCTGAACCCCAGCTCCTTCATGAACCGCTCCGCCTCGTCGAGACGCCGGAGGATATCGGGTTCGATCCGTGTCCCGTAGGGGATGCGTGACGAGAGGCAGGCAAAAGAGGGCTTGTCCCAGGTCGGAAGCCCCTTCCGGCGCGAGATCTCCCGGATCTCGGCCTTGGTGAGGCCGGCCTCGCGCAACGGGCTCCTGACCCCGAGTTGGGCGGCGGCGCGGCTGCCGGGCCGGTAGTCGTCCAGATCGTCGACATTTGCGCCGTCGGCCACCCATTTGATGCCGTGCTCCCCGGCGATCCTGACGAGCTTGCCGAAGAGCTCCGCCTTGCAGAAAAAGCAGCGGTCGGGCGTGTTGGCCGCGAAGGCCTCGTCTTTTAGCTCATCCGTGTCGATTTGGATGACGGCGAACCCCAGCTTGCCGGCCGTTTCCAGGGCTTCTTTGATCTCCGTTGCGGGGTAGGTTTCCGAGGAGGCCAGGACGCATAGAGCGCGGTTGCCCAGGACCTCCCCGGCCACGGCCGCCAGCAGTGTGCTGTCGCAACCGCCGGAGTAGCCGATGACCACGCCCCCCGTTTCCGTCAGCAGAGAGCGGAGCCGCTCGAGCTTCACTTCGATCGTTTCCATGTTTTCTGTCCGTTCATACTTGCCTCCCGGGTGGGATGCAACTGGTGGAAAGCCTTATTGGGCAGGGGAAGGATACGAAGAGAACTCCGGCATGTCAACCTGTTTCTGCCGCGGGCGGAGCAAAGGACCAGCAACACGGGGGCTGTGTCAGGCGTCGCAGAGATCCGTAATCGTTTTCGACAGCCCCCTGAGGAGCCGGCCCATCCGGTCGAAATCGAGCGTCGCGATGGTGTCCCCTTCGCCGTGGTAGTTCGGGTTCCGGTAGAAGGCCGTGTCGGTGATCATCACCGCCGGCCAGCCCATCTTCCAGAAGGACCGGTGGTCGGAGAAGTCGACGCCGGGGACGAAGGCCGGCGCGGCGAGCGTCTCGACGGGGATATCGCACCCCTGCTTCAGCGATTCGGCGATCCGCCGGACGAGCCCCTTCGAATCGAGATTTCCCACCACGGCAATGAAATCCGGCGTCGTCGAGAACATCAGGCCCATCAGGGGGAGGGGAAAGGCCTGTCCCCCCTTCTGCTCGCTGTAGTATCCGAGCATCTCCAGGGAGATCATGGCGCTGATCCTCTCCCCGGCGGCCTTCGCCTCCCGGGCGCAGACCGCGCTTCCCATGAATTCAGTCCGAAAGACGGGCGGTTCCTCGAGTACGAAAAAGACCATCTTCAGCGTCCTGACGGGAGCGAAACCCTTCAGCAGCCGGCAGATCTCAAGCAGGACGGCCACGCCGCTCGCGTTGTCATCGGCGCCGGGTGTGCCGTCCACCGTGTCGTAGTGGGCCCCGACGAGGACAGTCTCATCCCTCTTCGCCGTCCCGGGGATCGTGACGATCACGTTGCTGAACGGCTTTCCCCGGTATTCGTAGGTCTGCAGGACGGGGTCGTAGCCGAGCGCCCCGAGCGCGGCGACGATATACCGCCGGGCAGCCTCGACGTTAGGGTAATCCAGGACACTGCGGGGGCCGATCCGGACGCTCAGCTCTTCCACGTGGGCGCGGAGGCGGCCGCTCTCCTCGGGAGCAGTGACGGGCAAAGGAGGAGAAACGGAGGGGGTCCAGCGGATCCTCAGGACGGAATAGGCCATCAGGGCGGCAATGCCCAGCAGGATGACAAGCAAGGCGGTGATCATCTTTTTTCTCAAGGTCCTCCCTCGCCGAAGACGAGGGCCTGGAAGGTGGAGAACTGCGCCCCCTCGCGCCAGGCCCCGGCGGGAAGCCCGGCCTTCTGGCTGAGATGATTGAGCATCTCGTCCCTTCCCCACCCCTGCTCCGGGGCGACCTGGGGGAGAAAGACCGCCGACCGTCCCCCCTTTTGGAGAAGGACGCCGTCCCTGCCGACGACGATCTCGGCCGGGCCGGGGATCGGTTTCATCGGCGTCAGGACGGAGATGTCGATCTTGAGGTCGGGCAGTTCCCTGGGAGTGACGGGGCTGAAGCGGGAATCCTCGAAGGCGGATTGCAGGGCGATTGTCCCGACGAGGGTGGCCAGCGGGCGGTCCGGGATCATCCGGCCGATGCAGCCGCGCAGATTCCCACGCTTCTTTAGGGTGACAAAGATCCCCCGGCGTTCCATCGCGGCGGGGCTGAATCCCCTCGGCAGGGGGACGGTCTGCGTCGAAAGGTAGCGGGAGATCGTCTCCCGCGCGAGCGTGAGGAGGGCCTTTTTGTCTTCCGGCGAGAGCTGCCAATTGGCGGCTGCCGACGTCGTCGGCGCGGACGCCGGGACTTTCTCCAGGCCGGAACCCAGAACGACTGCGCCGTAGCCGACGACCCGGTCCCGCTCTCCGACGGGGATATCCCCGGAATGGGCATAGCTGACGATCCTTCCGCCTTGCGCCCCAAGGGCCTTGGCGGCGGCCATCGCCGCCATGATCGGGGCCTCGCCGCAGGCGCAGGTGGAGAGATTCGGAATGCGGCGGGCCATCTGGGACCGGACGGCTGTTTGGAGAGTCGCCGGGTTGAGCGTCGTGATCGCCTCCAGCGTCTTTCTGTCCACGACGGCGGCGTCATCAGCCGAAGGGTAGTGGGAGAGGTCGGAGCTTGCCACGATCAGCGCCCGGCGCCCCTTGAGGACTTTGGCCAGAGCGGCGCCGAAGCGGGTGCAGAGGCCGACGTCCGCCTCGCCGACGATAGCCGGGATGATCTTTGCCTGTGGGAAGAGGATCTGGATGAAGGGGATCTGGACCTCGAGCGAGTGTTCGCGGAGGTGGGGTCCCCGGTCGGGTTTGCAGTCCGGGCATGCGGCGATCAGGGCGGAGACGGCCTCCCCGTCCACCGGGACGGTTCCCAGGGGGGTCCGGAAGCCGCCGTCCGGGTACAGAGCGATCTTTCTAAGGGAAGGCGTCGTGTGGTTGGTTCCGAGGATCACCACCGTGTCATAGGTCCGGTCCCGGATCTGGCTGTAGCCGTCGGCGCAGATCTGGCCGGAATAGATGTAGCCGGCATGGGGGACGACGATGGCCAGAGGTTCCTTTGCCAGGGCAGGCAGGGCGTCCCGCATGAATTTCTCGACGGCGAGTCTCAGGGCGGATGCGGATTCCGGGTAGAACCTCCCGGCCACGGCGGCGGGGCGGATATCGCCTCCGTCACCGCCAGCCGGGGAGGCCACGGTGAGTCCCAGTCCGAGGACGACGAACGGCAGGCCAAACGGCAGGGTTGTCATGGCTTTTCTCCTTTCCTGATTTGACGACTTCGTATAGCTTGCCGGGCGACCGCAGCGTCTCCCATTTTGGGGCGCTGCGGATTCATCCCCCCGGTTCATTCAGCCCGCGGGAGGCGGCCCCGAGCAGCGCGGCCTTCGGGTTGAGGATCACATGGACGGGAATCCGCTCCATGAGTTGCGAAAAGCGCCCCTTGCGGAGGAAGGCCTCCAGAAACGGCCCTCTGCCCAGAATGTTTGCGAGGCGGGGCGGGATGCCGCCCCCCAGATAGACGCCGCCCGTCGCCATGACCTTCAGGGCAAGATTCCCCGCCTCGGCGCCGAGGATGGAAACGAACATCTCCAGAGTCCCGAGGCAGAGGGGGCAGGGAGCGGCCGGATCAAGCGCCGCCTCGACAATGAGCGGGGTCCGGTCCTCCGCCCGGGCGAACCTCTCCGCCAGCCAGGGGGGCTCGGCGGCGTATCCTGTTTCTCTCAGATAGTCGTAGATGTTGGGGATGCCGCTTCCGGAGCAGACCCGTTCGCAACTGACGTGACCGTAGCGGGGGAACAGGTATTTGAGCAATCCGATCTGCGGATCGTCGGCCGGCGCGAAATCCGCGTGTCCCCCTTCGGAGGCGTGCACCCGGCAGCTCTCGCCTTCGCGGGTCAGGAACGCCTCTCCCAGGCCGGTCCCGGGGGCGATGATCGCCATTGCCCCGCCGGGGGCGGCCTTGCCTTCTTGGATGGTCAGCAGATCCTCTTCCCGCAGAAGGGGGATGGCGACGGCGACGGCCTCAATGTCATTGAGCAGGAGGACGGACCGGAGATTCAGGTTCCGGGTCAGTTCCGCCGAACGGATCGCCCAGGGGAGGTTGGTGACGGAGGCATCCTGGCCGAGGACGGGGCCGGCGACGGCTAAGACGGCATGCCCGGCCTTCACGCCCGCCCGGGCGCAAAACTCGGTGATGATCTCCGCTACGCTCCCGTAACGGCGGGAGGAAAAGGTCTCTTCGTGAAGCGGCGCGCGGGGGCCGGCATCCCGGGAGTAAATCCCCAGAATCGTCTTCGTTCCTCCGATGTCGCCGGCGATGAGCATGGTCATAATCCTCGCCCGTCGGTGTCGCGACCGCACGCCGAAAATCGGCCGCCGTTTCAATGTAGACCCCGATCCCCTCCCGGCTGTCGGCAGGAGCGGCGGTAAACACGTGAAGAACAAGAAATTGTCACGGATACGTGATTTTTGATAGCACTGCCCGCGGCGGTCAGTCAAGGAGAAAACGCCACCCGCCGATTGAATCTCTTCAGGTTATATTCCCCGAAGCTTGCTTCGTTCCTTGATGTCTTAGATACCCCGCAGCTTGCTGTGGGGAGGTTCATTAGGGAGGGGAGAGGAGGGGAGAGGAGAGGAGAGGGGGGGGGAGGGGAATTGTGCAGCGGGGACCCTCCTCGGGGACGGCTGCATAAAAAAAGCGCCCCGCCGCCCTTCGCGGGCGACGGAGCGCCTCTTTTGTTCTACGAACCCATTACAGGGCTCTTACGTTTTCCGCAGCCGGGCCTTTCTTGCCCTGCGCAACATCAAAACTGACGTGCTGGCCCTCGGTTAAAGTCTTGAAACCGCCGGCCTGAATGGCGCTGTAGTGAACGAACACATCGCCGCCTTCGGTCTTCTCGATAAAGCCGAAGCCCTTCTGCTCATTGAACCACTTCACTGTACCTTCTGACATCCTATGCATCCTCCTTTCTAAAAAATTTTTCAGTCGGATGAACACGATGACAGAAAGTAAAAACCGCCAAGACCCTTGGGAGCATGGCGGCCGCCTTTGCACTTCAAAATGTCTATATCCAACTATCTGCTTACCCAGTGGACCGAGCCGGACCAAGGGTGCAGGGCGCTTGTACAAGGATAACGGGATAAAGTCAAGCATTATTTCCTGTATTTTGAAATATCCCTTGGCGGCCCGACATCAGAAGAACCATTTGACGATTTTGCTTTACTTTTACAGGCAATTCCACGACAATCGGTCTCGTAAATCTCACCCGAGGTCCTGTCAGAGAAGTCCGATCGTCTAAAGGAGAGGCCATGACTGAGAGGGAAAATCAACAAATGGACGCCGGGAAACTCCTCGGCGAGGCGGTGATCCTCCGGAAACGGATCCAGGAGCTGGAGAGCGCCGAAGCGGAGGGACGACGCATGGAGGAGGCCCTCCGGGATTCCGAGGAACGCTTTTCCCAATTCATGAGATATTTGCCCGGACGGGCAGACATCAAGGATTCCTAGGGCCGTTTCCTTTTTGTCAACGAGGAATTCCGGCGGACCTTAGGCATGGATCCGGAGAGCCTGATCGGCAAGACCTCTGCGGATCTGTGGTCGCCCGAGATTGCGGAGGCCGTCATGGCCAAAGAGAAAGAGGTCCTGCAGGGACAGATCATCCGGGAAGAGTCGGAGCGGCCCGGACGCGCGCCCGGCGAGAAGACCTGGCGGCTGAACTACCGGTTTCCCATCCACCGGAAGGGGAAGCCCCTTCTCATCGGGGGGATTTCTGTGGATGTGACCGAGATTCACCGGACGAAAGAGGAGCTCGAAAAGACGACGGAGAAGCTGCGGCACGCCCTGGGGGCGATCATCCTGACCCTTTCCACGGTTGCCGAGATCCGTGATCCCTACACGGCCGGCCACCAGCGGCGGGTCTCCGATCTGGCCCGTTCCATTGCCCAGGAGATGGAAATCAGCCCGGATGTCATCGACGGCATCCGGCTGGCGGGAATGATTCACGATGTCGGCAAGATCTCCATCCCCGCGGAGATCCTCTCCAAACCGACCACACTGACGGAGATCGAACTCAGCCTCATCCGGATTCATTCTCAGGCGGCATTTGATATCCTGGAGAAAATCGATTTTCCCTGGCCCATCGCCGATATCATCCATCAGCACCACGAGCGGTTGGACGGATCCGGCTATCCGCGGGGATTGAAGAACGATGAGATCTGCCTCGAAGCGAGGGTCTTGGCGGTGGCCGACGTGGTGGAGGCCATGGCGTCCCACCGCCCCTACCGTCCGGGTCTCGGCCAGGACGCCGCGCTTGCCGAGATCGCGGCGAACCGGGGGAGGCTCTATGACGAAAAGGTCGTCGACGCCTGCCTCAAGGTTTTTGCGGCCGGATACCGGTTGCCGGGAAACTGAATCTCGGGCCACGCGCCCGGAGAGGACGCAGGAATGAAGGACGAAAAGAGGACAAAAGGGCAGCTTATTGAGGAGCTATCCCTCCTGCGCCTTGAGCGGCGGAGCTCAAGAGACTCGAAACCGAATGTAAACGGACCGAGGAAGCCCTTCAACAGGCCGATTCGCTTTTGACTTCAACGATCGAATCCACCGCCGACGGGATTCTGGTTGTGGATAGTCAAAGGAAGGCGACCATTTTCAATCAAAAGTTCCTTTCCCCTGTGGCGTATTCCGGAATCGCTTGCCATTTTATTGTATTTGGTGATATATTGACATGGGCGTTACGGTGAAGACACATTTCATCTATTGAAACATTCGCGAGGGCGAAACGTAAATCCTCTCCCGTTCTGAATACGATATCTCGATATACAGGAAATGGGGCTCGTCCATGAAACGCCATTCGCGCCATCTCATCCTTATCTTCACTGCCCTTATGATCGGGGGGTCTATCGTTGCGGGCTCCGCTTCAGCGAATCCTCAAGAAAAATTGATCATTACAGGCTCAGGTTCGGGCATCGGCGCCATGCGACGGATGGCCGAGGGCTTTCAAAGGAAACACCCCAACGTCTCCGTCGACGTCCTCCCCAGTATCGGCAGCACAGGAGGCATCAAAGCCGTAAAGGAAGGGAAGATCGATATCGGATTGTCCTACCGTCCCCTCACGCCGGAGGAGCGGAGCATGGGAATCATCGAGGAGCCTTATGGCCGCACTCCCCTTATCTTCGGGGTACAGGAGTCAAACCCGACCAAAGGTGTGACTCTTACAGAGATAGAAGACATATATGCGGGAAAGCGCAGGACCTGGCCCGATGGAACGCCCATCAGGCTTATCCTTCGTCCTTGGCGTGACAGTTTTTCGGTCTATCTGGCGAGCATCAATCCCCGCTTAAAATCGGTGTCCGAGAAGGCCCACTCCATTCCCGGCGTCTTTGTCGGTATGACGGATCAGGAAGCAGCCGAGCAAATCGAGAAGACGCCCGGTTCATTCGGTATAACCAGCGCTTGTCTGGTAGCAGTAGAGAAAAGAAAGATCAAAGCCCTCTTAGTCGATGGGGTCGCCCCTGCACTCTCCAATATTCCCGACGGCGTCGATATTTCCGCCGGCAAGTATCCCTATACCATGACAATGTCCTTGGTCTACAAGGGGGATGCGGATAAGGGTGCGGTGAAGGACTTTATCAAGTTCGTCTTCTCGAAGGATGGAAGGAAGATCCTCTCTGAAAGCGGCCATGTGACTTTGCCGCAAATCACCGGAAAGTGAGGTGAAGCGCCTTTGGATTCCCGGCGTCTGCAATCGAAAGCACCCGCCACAAGGATCATGAAGCTCCTGGGGGCTCTGGTGGCGTGCATTTTCGCCATTGCAATCCCCTTTTGGTACTATATGCTTTCGGTATCCGAGATACGGGAATCTCTTGCGATAGAAACCTTCTTTCTTGCAAAATCCGTCGAAAGAATCATCCAGACCCGGCCGGATATGTGGGAGTTCGAGAGTGTGAGATTGCAGGAGATTGTCTCGCAAACCGTGCTCCCCGGGAAACCGCTTGAAAGGATCATTCGCAACGCGGCGGGAACAGTGGTCGAGAAAACAGCTACTGCAACGAGACGCCCGCTTATCTCGGTTTCGGTGACTCTGTTTGACTCAGGACGACCTGTCGGTTCGTTCGAAGCCAGACATTCCATCCGCACACCGGTCGTCTTTACGGTGCTTTTTGGAATCTTCAGTTCGTTTCTCGGCACCCTGATCTATGTCATCTTCCGCACCTATCCGATTAAAAAACTTGACCGCACCTTGGCCGATCTGCAGCGGGCGGAGGAGGAGCAGCGCCTGAGCCGGGCGATCGCCGAGCAGTTGGCCGAAGAGACGAAGGTCATCGCCGAGATCGGGCGGCTGATCGGCTCCACGCTGGACATCGACGAGGTGTACGAGCGGTTTGCCGCCGAGGTCCGAAAACTCATTCCCTTTGACAGGCTCGCCATTAACCTGTGCAGTGTTCATGACGACACCCTCAGTATCGCCTATGTTTTCGGGTCCGATATTTCCGGGCGTATGCGGGGGGATTCTCTTTCCCTGTCGGGGACGGTGAGTGAGGCGGTCATACGCACGAGGACCGGCTTGCTCCTCAATCCCCAAAACGCTGACGAGGTCGTCGCCCAGTTCCCCGCTTTCTCTCCCTCATTGCAGGCGGGGATGCTCTCTTTCATGGCTGTTCCCCTGATCTCCCGGGATGAGGCGATCGGCACCCTCCACTTCCGGTCGAAAACACCGAACGCCTACACCGAGCAGGACCTCCAGCTGGCGGAGAGGATCGGGGCGCAGATTGCCGGGGCGATCGCCAACGCGCAGCTGTTTGCCGACCTGAAGGATACGGAAAATTCATTGCGGGAGAGCGAGGGTCGTTTCCGCGGCTTGGTTGAGCAGGCTGCGGTGGGCGTGGCCGAGATCTTTATGAACACGGGCCGATTTCTGACGGTGAACCGGCGGCTTTGCGAGATGGTCGGCAGGACGGAGGAGGAGATGTTGGCCACCACCTTCCAGGCGATCACGCATCCGGAGGATCTTCAACTGCACGTGGAAAAAACACGAATGATGCTGGCCGGGGAGATCCGTCACTACAGCCTGGAGAAGCGCTACCTCCGGAAGGACGGGGGGATCGTCTGGGTGAATATCACGGTGTCGCCGCTCTGGAAGCCGGGAGAAGCGCCCGGGCGGAACATCGTCGTGGTTGAGGACATCACCGACCGCAAGCGGATGGAGGAGGAAAATGAACGGCGTTCCAAACAGATGGCCGCGCTGCATGAGATGGGCCTTGAGCTCACGGCCGAATTGAACCTGAACGCGCTTCTCCAATCCATCGCCGAGCGGGCACTGAACCTGATCGGCGGCAAATCATGCAATTGTTATATCTACAGGCCGGAATCGGATTCGCTTGAGCGGGTTGCAATAGCCGGTGAGGAACTGGTTCTCGGCGCGAAAACGCGTCGGCGCGGCGAAGGCGTCGTCGGTCAGGTCTGGGCGACGGGCGCCCCCATACTGATCAATGACTATCACTCCTGGCCGGGGCGAGAAAGGAAGTATGATAATTTCCCGAACCGTGCGTTGGTGACAGTGCCGGTTCGCTGGGGTGAAGAATTCCTGGGCGTTCTCAATATCCTGGCGTATGTGCCCCACAGATTCACCGAGGCGGATATGGATATGCTGGGCCTTTTTGCAATGCAGTCCGCGATCGCCATCCGCAACGCAAGGCTCTACAGCAAAATCGAACAGTTGTCCGTGACGGACGAGTTGACGGGCCTGTTCAACCGTCGCGGTTTTTTCCAGTTGGGCGAGCGTGAATTCGAACGCGCGTTGCGTTTCGGCCGGCCCCTTTCAGCGCTGATGCTCGATATCGACCACTTCAAGAGGGTCAACGACACCCACGGCCATGCCGGCGGCGACCAGGTCCTGCGCGTGCTGGCCGATTGTTTCCGACAGAACACCCGTGCCATCGATATCGCGGGGCGCTACGGCGGCGAGGAATTCGTCCTTCTCTTGCCGGAGATTTCCCTTCCGGAGGCGATCCAGATTGCCGAACGCCTCCGGCAATCCATGGCCGACCTCTCCATTCCGATCGGTTCGGAGAACGGTCATCCTCCGCCTGTGGACATCTCGATCACCGTGAGCATAGGCTTGGCCGCTTTGTCGCAGGACGGTCAGAGTTTGACCGATCTTCTCGACAAGGCGGATCAGGTCCTGTATCGGGCGAAGGATTC
>JAHJXP010000160.1 GCA_018827585.1 Pseudomonadota bacterium
CGGCCATCGCCGGCCTCTTTTCCGTCTTCCCGGCGGCGATCATCGGGGCGATGATGTTCCTGGTCGGGCTCGAACTGACCAAGTTCGTCCGCGACATCCGCCCGGGGCGGGATCTCATTCCCCTGATCGCGACCGTCGCTGCGGCGCTGCTTTCGAACATGGCCGTCGGCTTCGCGGCCGGCCTCGCCGCCCACTATATAATTTATAGGGACAGACTGCCATACACAGCGTCATGATTCATTGCGCACAATGTCATTCCGGTGGATCACGAATCATTGTCCGGGACAGGCGCCGGAATCCAGGAAAACACCGGATTCCGGGTCAAGACCGGAATGACCAACGGTGCAAGACCAATGTCGTCATGTATAAATGCCTGCCGTCACCTTGCCCGCGACCTCATCTTTCCTTGATCAGCAGCACGTCCGCCTCTTTGAGCTGCACCTTCCTGCCGTCTTGATCAACGTAGTGGTAGTACCCCGTGTCTTTGTTCAATTCCGGTTTTGTGTCCGCCTTGAGCTTCTGGCCGTCCTTCAGGACGATCTGGTACTTTGGGGCGCAGCCGAGCAAAAGGGAAAGGCAAATCATCACGCCAACGACCATTTTTTTTCATAGGACCCCTCCGAAGAAATGTGGCTTGACAGTGCAGTTTATCCATATACAGGGACCGGCGGCTTTTTGCCGACGCCCTCAATCATATTGCCTCCAGCCGGTATTGAAATAAGCGGCCTTGGCGTCAGGCATCGGAACAGCCACATGCACATCAGGAAGAAAGGGGGGCCGCGGATGCCCGGCCGATAAAGCGGCGGATCAGCTTCATGACGGCGTCGGTTGTCTTTCCCCGCGTATTCATCATTACGACAAACCGGTAGAGCTCCCCTTTCCCGTCTGCGATATAGCCCGCCCGCGACCTGATGCCGTCCAGCGTTCCCGTCTTATAGAATTCCTCTCCCTCCTGCCGTAACAGATGATGGTAGGATTCAAATTCATTAAGAACTTTCAGCATGACATAGGCCGTAAGTTCGTTTTTTCTCGATATCCCGGAGCCTTCGGCAAATGAAAGAGCATCCGTTTTCAGCACCTCCCTTGCGTACCTTAAGGCGGACATGACCCCTTTATCCAGGCTTCCGGGAGCGCCGTAGGCCTTTGCCCCGCAGGCAACCAGAAGCTGGTTAGCTATAAAGTTGTTGGAAAATTCCAGCAGTTTTCCTATCGACTGTTTTACCGGAAAGGGAGAAGTGTATGTAAAAAGCAGCCGGTCGTCATGTTGCTGCACGCGGCCGAGCCTGATTTCCCCCTGTGATTTTATTCCCGCCTGAGTCAGGAAATATTTAAACAGATGTCCGGCATAGAGCGTGGCTTCATTTTTTTGGTGCGACAGGACAATCCGGCCGCTCTCCAATGAAGAGGCCCTGATCCTTTCGTCGACGAAGGGCAGAAGCGGGGTTTGCTCTTCGTTGCTTACATAAGCGTTGTTTAACCGTTTGAAGGAGACCGTATTGAAGTTGACGCATAAAGCGCCGTTAGGCGCGTCGTAGGGCTGATAAGACGGCGTCATTCCGGGGACGCGAACCTGCCCGTTGAAGAATGAATCATCCAGGATAAGATCGTTGAAGCTGCCGAGCTTCAGGGAAAGAGCAGCGGCCGTCTCGCGCAGCGTCTCGGAAAGCAGCAGGGGATCTCCATAGCCTTTAATCTTTAGATTGTCGTCCCGGTCCAGATAGAACTCCGTGGTAAACCGGTATTCCGGACCCAAATAATGAAGCGCGACCAGGGAGGTGAAAATTTTTAAAGTCGAGGCCGGGATCAGTTTTGTACCGGCATTTTTCTCCAATAAAACCCTGCCCCGGGGGGACGCAACCAGAACGGCGTCTTTCCCCCCTATAAGACGCTGCAGATCCCTCAATGACGCGGCATGCAGATCGGTTGTTCCGGCCAGAAAAATACACAAAAGGAATGCCGTGAGCCGTCCCGTGTAAAAAGATAAGGATGTTGATCTGGATTCGGCGCTCATGCGCCGTAATGTAGCACCAGGGAAAGCGGCGGGCAATCGATAATTTCCTTTTTTTTCTTGTCACGCTTGCGCCATGTCCATATATTCTTGTGCCTGAAGAGCCATCAAGGCAGATCTCAAAAAATTGCAGCGCCCTTTCCGGCAAGAGGCCCGGTTTTCACCGATTAAGGAGTGCATGGAGCCCGGCAACAATAAATCCCTGTTAAAAGTGATTTTCAGCAGGCGCATGCTCGTGGCCTTCGTCATGGGTTTCGCCTGCGGCCTTCCCCTTCTCTTGACCATCACGGTGCTTCAGGCATGGATGAAAGAGGAGGGAGCGGCTGACCGTGATCGGCATGATGGCCTTGGTGGGGGTCCCCTATACCGTCAATTGATAAGAACTTCCTTTTTTACGATGGGAGCATATGAAGAATGAGCTTTGTCGACGGGCTGGGAGTAGAGGCGTATTCGGCTGAAGTTTAGTTTTGTCCGGGTGACAAAGAATGCCGATGCCTGGTGGATTTTGTAGAGGCGGGCAAAGTCGAGATAGCCGCGATCCATGATGTAGATGGCCCCCAACTCGATGATCAACTGGTCGAGGATATTTGACGAGTATCCACCGAAGTTGTGCAAACCTTCGGCGCGTATCTCTATAACCGATTTATCGAAATTTTTTGCAGAATGTCCCGCGGCTTGCCGCGGGGAGCTTCGCTTTCTTTCCGTAATTTTTTCTTTTGCAGGTTATAACCCCTAAAGATCTTTTATTAATTCGGGTAGCCCCAAATTTCTTAAGGTTTCCGGAAGTGGTTTGCCGGTCTCTGTATTCCAGCCCATCGATTTGTAATAATTCTCCAGCATACTGTTCCATTTTTCCATAATGTTTTTACCTTGCGCAGGACCATCTATCGGGACGGATCCATACCGTTTGGAGGGCCTCTCGTCTTCTTTTTTCATTCCGTGTCGGAAGTTGAACATTCTCAGTTGATTGATTACCCTTCGCCCGATGGTGAAGGCGTCATCTAACGTCAGTTCCCACCCTGTGACTGCATTGAGACACGCCAAGAGCAATTTGGGGTCCGCCG
>JAHJXP010000161.1 GCA_018827585.1 Pseudomonadota bacterium
AACCCTCTGGGAGGGTGCCTGCCGATGATCGTGCAGATCCCGGTCTTCTTCGGTCTCTACAAGGCCCTGCTCTACGCGATCGAACTGCGCCACTCCCCCTTCTTCTGGTGGATACAGGACCTGTCCGCGAAGGATCCTTACTACATCACGCCGATCGTCATGGGCGCCACGATGTTCATCCAGCAGAAGATGACCCCCACGGGGGCCGATCCCATGCAGGCGAAGATCATGCTCTTTATGCCGGTCATCTTCACCTTCATGTTCCTGAGCTTCCCCTCGGGGCTGGTGATCTACTGGCTGTTCAACAATGTCATCAGCATTGCCCAGCAGGTGTACATCAACAAGCAACCGTCATAGAGGTGCAGCAGCAATGGAAGGAATCGAAATAGAGGGCAAATCCATCGATGAAGCCATAGAAAAGGCGTGCGGTGAATTCCAGGTCCCCCGGGAGAAACTCCACATCGAGATCATCTCCGAGGGGACTCCCGGATTCTTGGGACTGGGGGCGAAAAAGGCCCGGATCAGGGCCGCTCTCCTGACGCTCGACATGACCCTCGACGCCCCTGCAGTCAGGCCGGAGGAGGAGGTTGAGACCCCGGAACCGACGGCGCTCACGGCCGCCGCAACCCCGGAACAGAAAAAGGCTCAAGCCTCACCAATCCGAAAGGAAAAGAGGGTCGCTGCGCCAGTCGAAAAATCGCACCCGGCGAGAGTCCCCGTCGGCGGTGAACCGTCAGCGGCCAAGGCCAGGATGATCATGGAAGGCCTCCTGACCAGGATGCAGATCGAATCACCGGTGGCCGTGGAGGAGACCGGGGAGGCGATCATCCTCAACATCCAGGGGGACGGCAGCGGCCTGCTCATCGGGAAGCGGGGGCAGAACCTCGACGCCATCCAGTACTTCGTCAACAAGGCGGCCCATCACTCCGCGAACGGCCACAAGATGATCATCATCGATACGGAGGATTACCGCAAACGGAGGGAGGAATCCCTCGTCGCCCTGGCGATGCGGCTTGGCGAAAAGGCGAAGAAGACGAAAAAGCCGGTGACGGTCGGTCAAATGAACGCCCGCGACCGTCGCATCATCCACCTCGCCATGCAGAACGACGAGGCGCTGACGACCAAGAGCCGCGGCGAAGGCGAGTACCGGAAGATCATCATCATACCGGTGCGGCGCGGTTCGGACCATCCCGCCGCCTGAAGGCAGCCTAACAGGGGGAGGCCCTGATCCCATGATCTTCAGGGACACCATAGCGGCCATCGCGACACCGCCCGGCGTTGGGGGAATCGGCCTGATCCGCGCCAGCGGACCGGAGGCGGAGGGGATCGCCCGGCGACTGTTTAGGCCTCTACGGCCGCTTTCGTCCTTTCTCTCCCATCACCTCTACCACGGCCATATCGTCGCGCCGGAGACGGGCGACGTTCTGGACGAGGTCCTTGTCTCCTTCCTGAAAGCCCCGGGATCCTTCACCGGCGAGGACACGCTCGAGATCAGCTGCCACGGCGGGCCGCTCATCCTCCGGACCGTCCTGGACGAGGTCCTCCGGGCCGGGGCCCGGCCGGCTGAACGAGGGGAGTTCACAAAGCGGGCCTTCCTGAATAACCGCCTCGACCTGGCCCAGGCCGAGGCGGTCCTCGATGTCATCACCGCCCAGACGCACGCGGGACTTTCCGCCGCTGTCGCGCGCCTGCGGGGAAAACTATCCGGCCGGATCGAGGCCATCCGCAATGAAATCATCGATCTATTGGCCGGCATCGAGGCCGCCATCGATTTTTCCGAGGACGACGGCGTGACGGAGACACCTGGAAGCGACCTCCCCCGAATCCAGGCCGTCATCGACGACCTCATCACCCTCGCCGCGACCTATCGCCAGGGAAGGATCTACCGGGAGGGGATCGGCGTCGTGATCGCCGGCCGGCCCAACGTCGGTAAATCGAGCCTGCTCAACCGCCTCCTGGGCGAGAAGCGGGCAATCGTCACCTCCATCCCGGGAACGACGCGGGATTTCATCGAGGAGGCGATAGACATCGGGGGGATCCCCGTCCGCCTGACCGACACCGCCGGGATCCGCCCCCCGGAGGACGCCATCGAAAGGGAGGGGATTGACCTTGTCTGGGAGCGGCTCGCCGCGGCCGATGCGGTCCTTGTCCTCTTGGACGGCAGCGCCGAACTTACCGCGGACGACCGTGAACTCCTCGTAAAATTGCACGAGAAGCCGTTGCTTCCGGCCGTCAACAAATCGGACCTCCCGCAGCGCCTCGACGAGGGATCATTGCGAGAGATTCTCCCTGAAACGGCGCCCAGACCGTTGCGGATCTCCGCGAAATACGGAGACGGCATCGAGGCTCTCAAACAGGCCATTTGCGACACAGCCCTAACTACGCCTTTGCAGGAGATGCCGGAAGCGCTGATCGCCCACCTCCGCCACAAGGTCGCCCTGGAGAAGGCGGCGGAGGGCCTCATCCGCGCCCGGGACGGCCTGCGGGGCGGCCTTCCGCCCGAGCTGGCCGCCCTGGAGATCCGCGAAGCGCTGGACGCCCTCGGTGAGATCACCGGCCGCACAACCACGGAGGACGTCCTCGAGCGGATATTCGCAAACTTCTGCATCGGCAAGTAAGGGAGGGTTCCATGCCTCTTTCCATCCTGACGCCGATTTCACCCACTTCGCCCGGGCACTGGAGTGAAGGCAAAGGGTCAAGGCGAGGGTAGAAAACCGAATTGCCTCAGCAACTTCAGGGTCGTTTTCGTGACGGAAAGCCCTTCGAGCTCCTCGGGAGCGACCCAGCGGGCCTCAAGGGCGTCATCGCCCCCTTTGACCTCGCCGCCGATGTAATCCCCCGCCAGATCGACAATGACGTAGTGGAAACGGACGCGGCCTTCCGCGTCCCGCTCGCAGACATCACAGGTAAACACCGGCTCGCCGGCCCGGATGGCAATCCCCGTTTCTTCGAAGATCTCGCGCTCCGCCCCCTCCCTGAGGGTCTCCCCCAGTTTGAGTCCCCCTCCCGGGATGGCCCACAGGCCCTCAGCAGGGGGAATGCCGCGCCGGACGAGGAGGATCCGGCCTTCCCGCAGGACGACCGCCCCCACGCCGACCCGCGGGCTGTCCGGATATTCATTGCGCGCCATGCGTTGCTCCTTCTATTTCAAACCCTTCCCTTCGGGCAGGGAGAGGGCACCGTCCTTATATTTGGCGACTTCGTAATAAGTCCAAAATCTCCTCCCCCTTGATGGGGGAGGGTTAGGGTGGGGGTGAATCATTTTGAATGCGCTTACTTTTTATTCACCCTCCCTTTAATCCCCTCCCGCCAAGGGAGGGGAAATGGCCTTTTTGCGAGGTCGTCATATTTCTTGATCCGGAAATCGAAACGGGCCATCGTCCGGGGCTCATTTCCGCCGTTGAACACCCGCTCGACGAAGGTCACCCCTCCGCTTCGGTCGATCATGACAACAGTCGAGGAACGGGTGCCGTAGACCGGGCTCTCGATGAAAAGCGGGGAGAGGATCCGCTCCCACTCCAACCCCACCCCCGTCTCGGGGAGCAACTCGTCCGGCGGCCGCATCCTCTCGGCAAGAAGATCGAGCAGCTCCTCCGGCAAGGGATCCCTGTTCTCCTCCAAGAGCGCCTCGAGGGCCCTTTTCCCCCGTTCGATTTTCGGCCAGGGGGTATCCAACAGGCGGTTGCTCAGTCCGTGGATCCCGGGCGTCAGAGGTCTCCTCCCGCCCCGGTTCGAAAAGTAAAAAAGATCGTCGGCGTCGCCCACAATCAGGCTGAAGCCGTTGTACCCGCCGGCGCGGGATTCCAGCCGCCGCAGATAATCTTCCGGCGTCTCCCGACCGCGGAGATAGTCGCTGACCAGATTCCCCCGCGATGGGGCGTCCTTCTTGAGCGTCGCCGGATCGCGGTAATTCGTCAGCGCCGCCACCCTCCCTGTCCGGGTGATCCCGAGCCAGGTCCCTCCCTCCTTCAGGTCTCTCCCGGCCAACAGCTCCGGTGCGTCGTCCCAGAAGGCGGCCGGCGCCGCGGGCCTTTCATAGAACTCGTCCCGGTTAGCCGCGAGGACCAAGGGAAAATTCGCGTGCGTCCGCCAGGCAAAAAGGATCAGGCACATCCGGAGATCCTCTCCTTGACCCCCTGCAGGATCTGCTCCATGACCTCACCCGCGGCGGCATTGATGACGATGTCCGCGATCTGGTCCGCCGGCGTCGGCGTAAGATTGACGATGACGAGCTTGGCCCCGGCCTGCTTGGCATACAGAGGCATGTAGGCCGCCGGATAGACGACAAGCGAGGAACCGACGACGATCAGAAAGTCGCAGCAGACAGCCTGCCGGGTCGCCTCCGCGAGGGTCTCCTCAGGAAGGGCCTCCCCGAAGAAGATCACGTCCGGCTTCAGGATCCCCCCGCAATGCCCGCAGGCCGGGACCGACGCCGAAGCGTTTTCCAGGAGGATCTCCTCCAGGGGGCGGCGCGCCCCGCAGTCCAGGCAGCGGATCCATTTCATGTTGCCGTGTAGCTCATAGACATGGGAGGGATTATTTCCCGCCTTTTGGTGGAGATTGTCGATGTTCTGGGTGATCACGCAGTTCAGTTTCCCCAGCGCTTCCAGCCCTGCAATGGCCGTATGGGCGGCGTTGGGAAGGGCGTCCTTGAACAGATCACCTGCCAGGAGGAAGCGCCACTGCTTGAGCCGGGTCTCCGGACTCGAAAGAAACCTGTCGATGGTGAAGTCCTCCGGATCGAACCGCGTCCAGATCCCGCCCGGACTGCGGAAATCGGGTATGCCGGATTCCGTGCTGACCCCTGCGCCTGTAAAGACGACGATGTTTTTTGCCTGCGCGATCATATCCACAACCCGCGCGATCTTCTCTTCCGCCGCCCGCTCGATCATTTTGCCCCCCTGAGGCACTGCCTGCCTCCCACTGCTGGACATACACCACACTGTTCAAAAGACAAAACGAAAAATCTCCCCTGCCGGCAATCACGCGCCAGGGGCCGTGCAGGAACGGATCAAAATCCTTTTTATCCGGATATCTTCTTGACACGCCGCCGGCCTTTTACGTATATTGGAACCGCAACGCAGCGTTTATTCTAATATCCCGATCCCGTACTGATAGACAAACCGACCTGCTCCCGGCGGGAGGAAAGACAAGGGCGCGACATGATCGAAAACATCCTGGCGATACTCCACAATTTCCGGATTCTCGACCTCCTGGACATAGCCATCATCTCGGTCATGATCTCGGCGCTCCTGATCTGGTTCAAGGACCGTGCGACCCGGTTTGTTTTTCTCGGCATCATCCTGATCGGGATCATCTACAGCGTCGCCCGTTTCTTCCAGCTCTACCTTACCACCGTTGTTCTTCAGGCCTTCTTCGCGATCCTGCTGTTCGTCCTCGTCGTCATCTTCCAGGAGGATCTGCGCCGCTTCTTCGAGCGGCTCGCCCTTCTGGGCAGGTTCCGGAAAAGGTTCTTCACCGCGCCCCAGTTCGGCGAGAGCGCGGAGATCATCGCCGAAACCACCGCCGATCTCGCCCGCAAGCGGATCGGCGCCCTCATCGTCCTTCAGGGGGTGGACCCGCTCGACCGCCATCTCACCGGAGGAAGCAATCTCGATGGTCTGCTCAGCCGGCCCCTTTTGGAGAGCATCTTCGACCCCCATTCGATCGGTCACGACGGCGCAGTCCTGGTGGACGGCAACCAGGTAATGCGGTTCGGCTGTCATCTGCCCCTCTCCGCGAACGCCGCACGGCACGGCAATCTCGGTCTTCGCCACACGGCAGCGCTCGGCCTTTCGGAGAGGTGCGATGCGATCTGCATCGTGGTCTCCGAAGAGCGAGGAACCATTTCGCTGGCAAAGGGTGAGAACATCCAGGAGATCGCCAACGCCTCCGCTCTCCGCACCGAGCTGGAATTCTTCTTCGCAAAGAGGACGCCGCTCACCAAACCGAGACCGATCCTCAATTGGCTGAGGAAAAACCAGCGGGAAAAGGTGCTTGCCATCGCCTTGGCCAGCATTCTCTGGGTCGTGTTCGGCTATCAGAGAGAAACGATCGGCCGGGATTTTGTCGTTCCCATAGAATATATGAACGCCCCGGCGGAATGGATCCTGGAAGAGCCGAAGGTCACGGAGGTAAAGGTCTTGCTCATGGGGACCCCCCAAGCCTTTCAGCTCCTCCCGGCAGACAGAATCAAACTCTCCATCGACCTGGCCCAGCTTAAACAAGGCACCAATGAGATAACCCTGACGCGGGACATGATAAAGGCCCCCTCCAACCTTTCGATTGCCGGCATCTCGCCGGGCAGGATCAAGATCACCACGTCCCGCCTCCTGCGGGTGACCCTCCCCGTCGAGATCGCCACGGAAAACAGCCCCCCCGAAGGGTTTTCGATAAAGAGCATCGCCGCCGCCCCTGCCGAGGTGTCGGCCCTCATCCCCCGCCGGCTCCGCGGCAGGGACATCCGGATCCTGACCGAACCGATCGACCTGTCGCTCCTGGACGTCCAGAACGTCTTCAACCCGGCCCTCCGATACCCGCCGGATATCCAGTTTCCGGACGGAAAGGCGCCGGTGGTCAGGGTCATCGTCAAGACCACCAAGTCGCCTGCTCGCCCGCGCCGTTAGCGATCAGCGGAAAGCCTCTTTCCTGATCCCATGCTTGCGCATCAATTTATTTATCTGGCGAACCGTGACGGCGGCGGTCTTAGCCGTCCGGTTGATTCTCCCCCCGTTCCGGGCCAGAACCTCCCGCAGATAGTTCTTCTCCGCCTCCGCGGCTGCCTGCCCGCGCACCTCCGCCAGCGTGAGCTCCGCACCGGCTGTTTTCGTCACTGAGGAGGGACCGTCCGTAAAAAGTTCCGCGGGAAAGCTCGCCGGTGTCAGGACCGACGAAGATTCCAGGATAAAGGCCCTCTCGACGAGGTTCTGCAGCTCGCGGATGTTGCCGGGCCAGTGATAACGTCCGAAAGCCTCCATGACGTGCGGGTGGACATAGTGGATCCCCCGTTTGTTGAAGCGGTTCATCTGCCGGAGAAAGATCTCCGTAAGCTGGGGGATGTCTTCGCGACGCTCCCGCAGCGGCGGGAGCCGGATGGGGAAGACGTTCAGGCGGTAGTAGAGGTCGTTCCGGAAGATCCCCTTCTCCACCATCTGTCCGAGGTCCGTATTGGAGGCGGCGATGATCCGCACATCGGTTTCGATGAGCGCCTCCCCTCCGACCCGCTGAAAGGTCCGGTCCTGGAGGACCTGGAGGAGCTTTGTCTGCGCGGCGGGGGAGATGGTTCCGATCTCGTCGAGAAAGATGGTCCCTTCGTGGGCGAGCTCGAACTTGCCCAGCTTGCGCCGAACGGCGCCGGTGAAGGCGCCTCTCTCGTGCCCGAAGAGTTCGCTTTCCAGAAGCGTGTCGGGGATGGCGCCGCAATGGACGCCGATGAACTGCATCTGGCGCCGGTTGCTGTGACGATGGATGAGTTTCGCCAGGATCCCCTTGCCGGTCCCCGTCTCTCCGGCCAGCAGGACGGTGCTCTTTGTGGGCGCTACGAGGCGGACCTGTTCGAAAACGGCCCGCATGGCGGCGTTGCGCGTCTGGACGATGTCCAGAGAATCGGACTGCCAGAAGCGGTCTCGCAGATAGTCCAGCTCCGACTGCGCGCGGATGCTTTCATGGATGCTATCGGCCACATACCGGATCTCATCGGCGTTCAGGGGATAGGTGATGTAGTTGGCGGCGCCAGCCTTCACCGCATCGACCGCCTCGCGGATACGCTCCGGGACGGTCATCACGATGATCTCGGCCGACGGGAAAATCTGCCGGAAACCCTGAAGCGCCTCTGCGGCATCCCCCTTCCCCCCGCCGATCTCGCGCAGTAAATCCAGATCGATGAAGGTGAATTCATACCGCCTCTTCCGGAATCGGTCGAGGCCTTCCCCGACGGTCGAGGCCGCATCCACCTGGAAAGACCGGCGGAAGGCGGTGCGGATGATTTCAGCCGC
>JAHJXP010000015.1 GCA_018827585.1 Pseudomonadota bacterium
GATCATCACGGGGGGCGAGCGGGGGATCGTCGCCTGCGCGAGCTACGCCGCCAAAGCCCTGGGGATCCGGCGGGGCGTCCCCCTCCACGAGGCGAAGCGGATCTTTCCTTCGCTCATCGTCCTCCCCTCCGACTACGAGACCTACAGCCTCTTCTCCCGGCGGATGTTCAACATCATGCGCCGTTTCACCCCCCAGGTGGAGGAGTACTCCATCGACGAGGCCTTCGCCGACCTCACCGGGATGCGGCGGGCGCTCAGGGCCTCCTACGAAGCCATCGCCCTGAAGATCCAGAAGGAGATCGCGCGGGAGCTGGGGATCACCGTCTCCGCGGGGCTGAGCATCACCAAGGTCCTGGCGAAGGTTGCCTCCAAATATCAGAAACCCGCCGGGTTCACGCCCATCCCCGGGCGGGCCATCTCTTTTTACCTGAAAGATCTGCCCGTGGAGAAGGTGTGGGGGATCGGCCCCGCCACGACGGACTGCCTCCGCAAAATGGGGATCCGGACCGCCCTGGAATTCGCCCGGCTTCCGGAGAAGGCGATCAAAGAGCGGTTCACGAAACCCGGCATCGAGACGTGGCGGGAGCTCAGGGGGGAGTCGGTATTCCCCGTCGCCGCGGAGGAGAAGAGCTCCTACATCTCCATCAGCAAGACCAAGACCTTCGCCCCGCCGACCTCCGACCGCGACTATCTCTTCGCCCACCTGACGCGGAACCTCGAGTCGGCCTGCATCAAGGCCCGGCGCTACGGCCTCGCCCCCCGGAGGATCGCCGTCTTTCTGAAGAAGCAGAACTTCGACACGACAGGTCGGGAGGCGGATCTCAACCGCCCCTCTTCCCATCCGCTGGAGCTGTCCGGCCTCCTCCGCAGCCTGTTCAACGACCTCTACCGGCGCTACGACCTCTACCGGGCGACCGGGGTCGTCCTTTTGGACCTCGTCCAGGACGCGCGGATCCAGCACTCCCTCTTCGATGACCACCTGAAGGCGGAGAAGATCCGGGAGCTCTACGAGGCCGTCGATTCCCTCTCCGGAAAATACGGCAAGCACACCCTCCATCTCGGCGGCTCCCATCCCCTCGAAGTCCTGGGAAAGGGCCGCCGGGGCGCCCCCACCGTCCGCGAGCAGACGCTCCTCTACGGCGAGACCCGCCGCCGTCGCCTGGGACTCCCCCTCTTCCATGCGGGGACTTCCCTTGACGGGAGGCCTGACGCGCCAGATACCTATTGACATTAAAGGCCGATCTTCGTATCCTCCCTGCCACGATAAACAAGTCAGTCGCCCCGCAAAGGAGGCAAGCGCGTTGGAGAATTTCACGGGAAAAACGGACCTGGACGGCCTCACCCTGCTGGGCGGCGAGACGAAACCGCTCCGCAAGCTGGAAACCTTCCCGAACCACCACCCGGACCGCGACTACAGGGTGACGCTCACGACCGACGAGTTCACCTGTCTCTGCCCGAAGACGGGCCAGCCCGACTTCGCGAAGCTCAAAATCGAGTACGTCCCCGACCGGAAAATCGTCGAATCCAAATCCCTGAAATTGTACCTCTGGTCGTACCGCCAGGAGGGGACCTTCCATGAGCACGTCGCCAACGCCATCCTCGACGACCTGGTGAAGGCCCTGTCCCCGCGCCTGTGCAAGGTGACGGCGGAGTTCGCCGTACGCGGCGGCATCGCGATCACGGTGGAGGCCGAGTACCGCAAATGACCGGCCAGGCAAACGCAAACCGGGAGCGCCGGCAACAACTCCTCCCCGCGGTGGCGGTCGCGTTCGTCACCAGCCTCGTCGTCTCCAACATCATCGCCGTCAAGCTCTTCCAGGCAGGTTCTTTCGTCCTGCCCGCCGCGATCATCATCTTTCCCCTCTCATACATCTTCGGGGACATCCTGACCGAGGTCTACGGCTATGCCCGCGCCCGGCAGATCATCTGGACCGGGTTCGGCTGCAACCTTCTGGCCGTCGCGGCCATCTGGACGAGCATCCGGCTTCAACCGGCGGCTTTCTGGACGCTCGGCGGACTCGGTTCCGCAGAGCTGTCCCAGCAGGCATACGCCGCCGTCTTCGGGACGACGCCGCGCATCCTGCTCGCCTCCTTCACGGCGTACCTGTTCGGCGAGTTCCTAAACTCCTTCGTGCTGGCGAAGCTGAAGATCGCCACCCGGGGCCGCCACCTGTGGATGCGCACGATCGGCTCGACGCTCGTGGGCCAGTTGGCGGACTCGGCGATCTTTGTCTCTCTGGCGTTCTCGGGAACGATCCCGCCGGCCGCGCTGGGGACGCTCATCGTCACCCAATGGGTTATAAAGTCCGCTTACGAAGCGCTGGCCACCCCCCTCACCTACCTCGCCGTTTTCTACCTCAAGCGCGCCGAGAACGAGGATTACTACGACATCGGCACGAACTTCAACCCGCTCTCCTGGAAAAGGTAACCGGGAACACCCCTGGCCACGACGACATTTTTTCAGAATTTTATTGACACACAGGGGCTGCTCTTCGTATCCTCCATCCAAAAGGAGCAGGCTCCTGCTGCGCCCAAGCTTTGACGACCTCGTGAAAAGTCTTAAAAGTCTTGAAAATGGGACGGCTTCGTAAAAAGTAAATTTCCCCCTCCCCCGGCGGGAGGGGATTAAGGGGAGGGGGCAATGACTTGTTTAAATACAACCACTTTTCACCCCCACCCTAACCCTCCCCCATCAAGGGGGAGGAGATTTTTGGACTTTTTACGGGTTCGTCAATCATCTCTTGACTTGATTTTCCTTAACCGGGTATAGAGACAGGGCAGGTCGTCAACTGGTCATTATTTTCTCTATCGACAAACCAAACAAGGAGGGCAAAAAGATGAAGCTGTTGAAATTATTGTTGGCAGTGGCTATTGTTGCCGCGTTGTCCGGGGCGGCCTTTGCGGGGCAGACTTTTGACAACGTCAAGGCAAAAGGTTACGTCCAGGTGGGCGTCAACGGCGAGCTGTTCGGCTTCGGCAAGCCGGATGAAAAGGGTGTATGGCGCGGCCTCGATGTGGATACGGGACGCGCGATCGCCGCCGCCGTTTTCGGCGATTCCAGCAAGATCAAATACGTTCCCTTGACGGCGGTTCAGCGTTTCACCGCGCTTCAATCGGGTGAAATCGATGTGCTGTGCCGCAACGCCACCCAGACCCTCGGGCGCGACACGGAGTTGGGGCTTGATTTCGTCCAGGTCAACTATTATGACGGTCAGGGCTTTCTGATCCCCAAGAAGCTGAAAGTCAAAAGCGCAAAGGAGTTGGACGGAGCAACCGTTTGCGTCCTGCCCGGCACCACGACGGAACTCAACGTCGCTGATTATTTCAGAACCAATAAAATGAAAATGAAACCCGTCGTGATCGAAAATACCGCCGAGCTTGCCAAGGCCTTTTTTGCCGGAAGATGCGACGTCCTGACCTCCGATGCGTCGCAGCTGGCCGGGACGCGCGCCGTGGCCCCGAAACCGGACGACTATGTCATCCTCCCCGATATCATTTCCAAGGAACCCCTGGCGCCGGCGGTGCGTCACGGCGACAACCAGTGGAAGGACATCGTCAATTATTCGGTCCTGGCGATGATCGAAGCCGAGGAGCTCGGCATTACTTCGAAAAATGTCGATGAAATGCTCAAGAGCACGAATCCCATCGTGCAGAGGTTTCTGGGCGCAACGCCCGGCAATGGAAAGGCCCTCGGGCTCAGTGAAAAATGGGCGTACAACATCATCAAACAGGTGGGCAATTACGCGGAAATTTTTGAACGCAATGTCGGCGTAAATACTCCGCTTAAAATCGAACGCGGGTTGAACGCCCTTTGGAATAAAGGCGGGCTTATGTATTCTCCGCCGTTCAAGTAGCAGGCATAAGGCAACAGGGGTTTTTTCTTTGACAGCTGATAGCAGAGGCGTCCTGACCCCGATGCTGTCAGCTGTTTTTAATAAGAAATCGCTATCATTGACGACTTCGTAAAAAGTCCCAATTCGTCATTGTGGGGAACATTTGCTCCGAAGAATCTCTAATGATATTAGATTCTTCGCATTCGCTCAGAATGACAGAAAGAATGTTTTTTGACTTTTTACGGGAGCGTCA
>JAHJXP010000162.1 GCA_018827585.1 Pseudomonadota bacterium
ATATTGATCAAACGGTATTCGTTTTTTTCACCCGCATTAAGCATCTTTTCTAGCTGGCTAGGATAACTATGCTGATAATCCGCTCCCAGACCATAGAGAAGTGAGGCGTACTTTGGCGTACGCCGCAATATGCCTGCCCCTGCGAAAGCAGGGGAGGGATGAAGCGCAACGCAGCATCCGGACTTTTTTACGAAGCCGTCAAAAGGGCTGCAAAGCGGTTTGCCTTAAAGCTCTTCATACATCAATTATCAGAGTTTCTCCGGTTCTTTCAGGAAGAACAGAAGGAGGGGGCAGGCGCCGATGATCAGGGCCGACAGAAAGAAAGAGACCACGAAGGTCGCGGTGAGGTCTTTCAGCCAGCCGGCGAGAGCGACGCCGACGACCTGTCCCAGTCCGTGAATCAACGTGGAAATGCCGAAGATCCTGCTCATTTTCGCCATGGGGATATAATCGCCGAACAGCGCGGCGATGAGCACGATAACACCGTTGAAGGTGAAGGCAAACAATGCGCCGGAAAGATAGAGGCCGGCCTTTTCCTTCCAGAGGACGGCGAGGAGGATCGAGGCGCTCAGTAAAAAGAGGTCGATGATGGTTACCGCCTTCCTTCCTATGTAATCGGAGACGATCCCCCAGAAGAGGCACCCGAAAACCGAAAAGAGCCCGAAGATCGACCAGAGCAGGCCGGCCTCTTTTGCGGAAAGCATGATCTCCTCCACAGCATAGGCGACGGCGAAGGTCGCAAAGCTGATGTAGCCGAAACCCACCATAAGATAGACGATCAGGATGGCCCTGAGCGACCGGTCGCGGTAGAGCAGTCCCAGGATGGAGTCCTGGGCGTTGTGATGCTCAGCGCCGTCAACGAACGAGGGATTTTCTTTGAGCAGAAAAACGCTGGCCAGCCAGACCAGAAGCGATGCGGCGCCGAGGAGGAACCAGGCGTAGCGCCAGCCGCCCGTTCCGAACCTCTCCAGGATGATGGGCGCCACAAATCCGACGACAATGATGCCGACCCCTGTGCCGCTCAGGGCAAAGCCGATGGTGCCGCCGCTTCGCCTGATGGAGGACCAGCCGATGATAAGCGGGATCAGCGGGATATAGGTACCGGCGGCGCCGGACCCGATCAGAAAGGCCAGAATCAGCCAGAGGAGAAAAGAAGAGGTGAAGCCCAGGGCCATCATCGCCAGGCCGACCAGGGCGAGAGAGACGTTGATCACGAGGGAGAGACCCCACCGCTTCACAAAAGCGCTGCACAGGTAGGCAAAAAGAAGGTAGCCGGTCAGGATGCCCACCTGGAAGAAGCCCATGTGGGTGTTCGTCAGCCCCGCGTCCGTCTTCATGCTGGGCAGCAGGGCCGTGTAGGCGAAACGGCCGAATCCCAGGGCGGTCATCTGGATCAGGAAGCCCATGACGAGGATAACGATGAAATAGCGCTGTCCGTGTGGGGGTGCCGGGCTCTGCGGGTTGAGCATTCTTCGCCGAAAAGGTTCAGTCATATTGGTATTTTCTCATACCCTTCTTCTCAACATTCATCAAGATCTTTTGCTACCCAATCCAACTTCTTTCGGGAGCATGAATCGATGAGGCAAGGGCGTCTGCGATCGCGACGCTTTATTTTTACTTCATTTGCTGATAATAGGAAAAGCGAATTCGACACCGGCTTCGAGAGCTCTTTTCCCCCGGCGACGAAGGTCTGTCCTGATCGCAGGAGGAGACGGGGATCGTCTCCGTAGCGTCCCACACAGAGAAGAAGACGTCCCATGAAGGAAGAAAAGACCACCAGGGAAATCCTGGCCGAAAAGATGGCCGCCGAGGAGCGGACCCCCCTGTACAATCCAGCCGCTCTCGAAGGCTTGCGGCGGCGGTTCGACGACTGGATGCGCTCGACGGTGCGCGAAAAGGACCGCCGGGAGTGGTTGAAGACGCCCCGGACGGTTCTGGGATCGAACATCCCCCGGGAGATGCTCTACACGCCACTGTCTCACCCGGATTTCGACTACCAGCAAGACCTGGGCAACTCGGGCGAGGCGCCTTTCACGAGGGGGATCCACGCCAACATGTACCGCGGCCGGGAATTCACCATGCGCCAGCTCACGGGCTTCGGGTCTCCCGAGGATACCAACGCGCGGATGAAGTTCATGCTGGCCCACGGCGCGACCGGGCTGAACGTCCTGTTCGACATCCCCACGATCCAGATGTACGACTCCGACGATCCCCTCTCCCGGGGCCAGGTGGGGATGTCCGGGGTCTGCGTTGATTCCGTCGAGGATATGGACCTCCTGTTCAAGGACATCCGCCTCGACGAGATCACGGTCTCCATCGTCACCCATTACCCGTCCAACACGGCGATCCTCTTTCCCATGTTCCTGGCCCTCGCCGAGGAGCGGGGGATCCCCTGGGAGAAGCTCAGGGGCAGTGTCCAGAACGATGCCACCCTGGAGGAGGTGATCCGCAGCGGCGCCGAATTCATCGCGCCCCGGGACTGTTTTCGGATCCAGTGCGACAACATCGAGTTCATCCGGAAGAATGTCCCCCAGTGGAACTTCATCACCCTCAACGGCTACAACCTCAGGGAATTCGGGACATCCGGCGTGACGGAGATGGCCGTCGCCGTGGCCAACGGGATCGCCACTCTCGAAGAGATGGTCCGCCGCGGATACGCAGTGGACACGGTGGCGGACCGCCTGTCCTTTTTCTGGTCGCCGGCGAGCGATTTCTTCGAAGAGGTGGCCCGGCTCCGGGCCGTCCGCCGGCTCTGGTACAAGATCATGAAATACCGCTTCGGGGCGAAGAACCCCCGCTCCATGTGGATGCGCTGCCATGTCCAGACCTCCGGCGTCTCCCTCATCCGGCAGGAACCCCTGAACAATATCATCCGGGCGGCCTATCACGCCCTCTCCGCCATCCTGGGCGGCGCCCAGTCGCTGCACGTCGATTCCTACGACGAGGCCTACTCCGTCCCGACGGCGGAGGCGGCGCTTCTGTCGCTGAGGACCCAGCAGATCCTCCAGGAGGAGACGGGGATCACCGACGTGGTGGATCCGCTGGGCGGATCGTATTACATCGAGACCCTGACCGGAGACATCGAAAAGATGATCCTCGACGAGGTGGACGAGATAGAGCGGGGGGGAGGGTATGTGTCGGTCATCGAATCGGGGCAGCTCCATCGGAAAATCTCGGCCTATTTTTACAGGCAGCAGCAGGAGATCGAAAAAGGCGATATAAAGATTGTTGCCTATAACAGGTATCGGTCCGAGACGCCGCCCCCCCCGATCAACGTCTTCAGCTATCCCGAAGGGGTGGAGGAGCGACAGCGGGAAAAGCTGGCGAAGCTCAGGCTCAGCCGGGACAATGAAAAGGCGGGCGCCGCCCTGGCGGCCCTCGGGGAGGCCTGCCGAAAGGGGGAAAACATCCTTCCCCTGAGCGTCGCCTGCGCGCGGGCGCGCTGCACCGAAGGGGAACTGTTTAGGGTCTTCAAGGAGGCCTTTGGGCTGTGGAGGCCCCCGGCCCTCTGGTAGCGGCGGAAAACGGCGACATCGGAAGGGATGCGCGTGAGAAAAAGCGGGTTAGGAGGTCCGATATCCGTGGCAAAGAAAATCAAGGTGCTGCTGGCAAAATTAGGTCTGGACGTGCATAATCGGGGAATAATCACCGTAGCCAAGGAGCTGGGAGACGCCGGGATGGAGATCGTCTACATCGGGAACTCGCTTCCCGGGGAGATTGTCCAGGCGGCCATCCAGGAGGACGTGGACGTGATCGGGGTCAGTTCACTGGGCGGCGCCCATCTTACCCTCGGCAAGCCGCTGCTCGACGCCGCCCGGCAGGAGAAGCTGACCGGCAGCGTGGTCTTTGCGATCGGCGGGGTCTTCCCCCCGGAAGATGCGCTCCGGCTCAAAGAGATCGGCTATGACGCCGTCTTCACGCCGGGCGCCACCCGCGACGAGATCGTCAATTCCATCGAGGGACTGGTGGAGGGAAAAACGGCCGGAGGTGGAATGAAATGAACGCGCAATGGCCGCCCGTGTACGATCCGTCATATTTTCCGGCGCCCGACGAGCCGTACTGGAACAGGGCCCTCGAAACGATGGATCCCGGCGAACGAGAGGAGCGGGTCATCCTGCCCAAGCTCCAGGCGCAGCTCGCCTACGCCTACGAGCACTCGCCGTTCTACAGGAACAAATGGGACGGGGCCGGCGTCAAACCGCAGGATATCCGGTCGCTGGAGGACTTCGAGAAGATCCCCTGCGTGACGAAAGAGGAGATCCGCCGGGACCAGGCGGAGTTCCCGCCTTTCGGGAGCAACCTGTGCGTCCTGAAAAGGGAACTCGCCCGCGTCCAGGGGACGTCGGGGACGACGGGAAAGCCGACCGCCTTCGGGATCAGCCGGGGGGACATGGCCCGCATCGCCGAGGCGCATGCCCGGATCATGTGGGGTTTCGGGGTCAGGCAGGACGACATCGTTTTTATCGGCTCCTTTTTCAGCCTCTACTGGGGGAGCTGGGGGGCCCTGCTCGGGACGGAGCGCCTCGGCGCCACCGCTTTTCCTTTCGGTGCGGGCGTTCCGGGCCAGTCGGAGAGGGGTCTCGAGTGGATGAAGGAGGTGAAGCCGACCGTGTTCTACGGCACACCCTCCTACAGCCTCTATCTGGCGGAAAAGGCCCGGGCAATGGGGATGGACCCGCGGAATGATTTCAATTTCCGCATCCTCGTCTTTTCCGGCGAGCCAGGCGCGGGGGTCCCCTCGACGAAGAAACGGATCGAGGAGACCTACGGCGGGATCTGCATCGACAGCGGCTCCACCGCCGAGATGACCCCCTGGATGTCCAACGGCGAATGTGCCCATCGCCGGGGGATGCACCTCTGGCAGGACATCGTCTATGCGGAGCTCGTCGACCGTGAGACCCACAGAAGGGTTCCCTACGGCCGGGAGGGGGTCACCGTCTACACCCATCTCGAGAGGGACTCGCAGCCGATGATCCGCTTCTGGGCCGGGGACATCTCCCTGTGGGTGAATGACCCCTGCCCCTGCGGCCGCACCTATCCGCGCCTGCCGAAGGGGATCTACGGGCGGGCGGACGACATGTTCGTGATCCGCGGCGAGAACGTCTACCCCAGCGCCATAGAGAACGTCATCCGGGGCATCGAGGGGTTGGGGGACGAGTTCCGCATCGTCATCACCCGGGAGAAGACCATGGACGAGATGATCGTCCAGGCGGAACGCGTACCCCAGGCCGATCCGGCGATAATGCCCGAACTGAAGGCGCGGCTTGCCGGGGAGCTGAAGGCACGGGGCCTCCGGGCCGTCGTGGAGCTGATGGCGCCGGGGACGCTGGAGAGGACGGAATTCAAGGCGAGAAGGGTGATCGACCGGCGCCGGCTCCACGAGCAGGAGTCTTGACTGCAATCCCGGTCGGGGCGGCAGTGAGCGTTTAACTCCTGGGTCGCCGGGGAGAAACGAGGATGGATTCGGCACACGCGAAAACGGCCGCGGCTGCGGGCGATGCCCGGCGGGGGCGATATCCGGTCTTGGTCACCGGCCACCGCGGCTTTTCCGGGACGGCGCCGGAAAACACCCTGGCCGCCTTCCGGGCGGCGATCGCCGCCGGTTGCGACATAATCGAGCTGGACGTCCATCTCTCCCGGGACAGGGAGGTCGTCGTGATCCACGACGACACACTGGAGAGGACCACCAGCGGCCGGGGCAACGTGGCCGATCATGCCTTCGCGGAGCTGAAGCGGTTGGATGCCGGCGCCTGGTTCGCCCCTCGGTTCGCCGGGGAGAGGATCCCGTCCCTCGCGGAGGTCCTGGCGCTCTCCCGCAACCGGGTCCTGGTCAACATCGAGCTGAAGAAGGGGAAATTTTTGCTCCCCTACACGATGGAGGATCTGGCGGACCTCGCCCTCCGGGAGGTCGGAAAGGCGGGCATGGAGGGCCAGGTCCTCTTCTCTTCCTTCGCTCCCGCCGCCATCGACCGGATCCGCGAGAGGAATCCCGCCCTCCCCGTGGCCCTGATCAGGGACAAGCCCTGGGAGAGTCCGGGGGAGGCCGGGGGAGGAAAGATCTACCCCGCCCTCAACTGCAAGACCGTTGTGCTCAACGGGGAAAACATCCGCCGGGCGCGCGGGGAGGGGATCCGCGTCCATGTATGGACCGTCAACGACCCGGAAGAGATGGCGAGGTTCATCGCCCTGGGCGTCGACGGGATCATCACCAACCATCCCGATCGCCTGATCCGCCTCCTGAAAGGCAGGGGGTTCCCGGAATGATGCGCCAAACAAGGCCTCACGGAAAGCAGAGGGTCATCGTCCAGCTCTACGAGATCCAGGATCCCGGGGAGGCGGAGCGGCTCGTCGAGATGGAGGTGGACCACATCGGGAGCGTGATACTCTCGCCGGATCAATGGAAGGTCCCCTCGGTCCGGGAGGTCATCCGCCTGGTCCGCCAGTCGCGCTCCAAAAGCAGCCTGATCACGCTTTTACCGAAGACCGACGATATCCTGCGCGCCCTGGACTGGTACGAACCCGATCTCGTCCATTTCTGCGAGCTGATCCCCCTGGCGCCCGGGGACGGCAAGAAACGCGGCGAGGTCTGCACGGAGCTGATCCGCATTCAGGAGCGGGTGAAGAAGGAGTTTCCCCCGCTCGGGATCATCCGTTCCATCCCCATCCCCCGTCCCGTCCCGGCCGATTCCGTCCCTGCCCGGGAGGCAATCCTGGAGATCGCCCGCGCCCTCGAGTCCTGCACCGACTGGTTCATGACCGACACCCTCCGCGGCGAGCCGGGGCTGGCCGCGGACCAGCCCGTCTCCGGCTACGTCGGCATCACCGGGGAGGTCTGCGACGGGGACCTGGCCGCCGCGCTCGTCGAATCTTCCGGTATTCCTGTGATCCTCGCGGGGGGGATCTCGCCGGAGAACGTCTTTGACGCCATCGGCCGGACCAGGCCCGCGGGGATAGACAGCTGCTCACTGACCAATGCCCGCGATTCCAGCGGGAGGCCCGTCCGGTTCCGGAAGGACATGGACCGCGTCCGGCGTCTCCTGGACGAGGTCCGCCGGGCGGAAGAAGAGGGTGTCAAACGATGAACGGGGAGCCAAGGGCCATGAGAAGGGCCGACAGGGAGATCAGGGATCGGGCGGCAATCAGGGCGCTCATGGAGGAGGCCCTGGTCTGCCGGATCGGCCTTGTGGACGGGTTGGCGCCCTACGTCGTGCCGATGAACTTCGGTCTGGGGGAGGACTGCCTTTACCTTCACTGTGCGACGGAGGGGCGGAAGTTAGAGATCCTCCGGAAGAACGACCGGGTCTGCTTCGAGATGGACCTGCTGAGGGAGGTGAAACAGGGACCGGAGGCCTGCGGCTGGAGCGCCCGCTACGAGAGCGTCATCGGCTTCGGCCGGGCCGTTCTCCTGACGGACCTTGAGGAGAAGCGCCGGGGGCTCGACCGGATCATGGACCACTACGGCGCAACCGGGCCTTACAGCTATCCGGACGACCGCCTCGCCAAGACCGCGGTCATCCGGATCGACATCGAGCGCCTCACCGGCAAGCGCCGTGAGTAAATATTGACGGCTTCGTAAAAAGGCCGGATACTGCGTTACGCTTCATCCTTCGTCATTGCGGCGTACGCAACAGTACGCCTCATTCCTCAGGACTCGCGCGCCTTGCCTGCGGCCTTTTTACGAAGCCGTCCCGTTTTCACGACTCTTAATACTTTTTACGCGATCAGAGATATTTGTTTTTCTTGCACCGGCTCGTATAATTCTATAATAAATAGAGGCGATGGGGAGGCGCAACGGCGATATGAGAAACGCGAAAAACGGCAACATCCCTTTTTTCATCATCCTGGGGCTGGTGGCGGTCCTCTTCCTCTATCTGCTCCAGCCTTTTTTCTTCCCGATCTTCTGGGCCGCCGTCATCGCCGGCATCTTCCGCCCCCTCTATCGTCGGATCAACGATCGGATGAACCGTCCCAACATGAGCGCGACCATCCTCTTTTTCATCATCGCCCTGATCCTGCTCCTGCCGGCAGTGATCATCGGTACGTTCGTCTTTCGGGAGTCCCTCCATCTCTACGAAACCCTGAAGCCGGACGCGCAGAACATCGATCGCAGCCTCCGGCAGTTCATCGATGCGTTCGCCGACAATCCTTTCGCCGGTCTGTTCCAGGTCGACAGGGCCTTCCTGGTTGAAAAGGCGACGGAGGTCATCAGGGTCATCACGAACTACATTTTCGTCAACCTGAAGGAACTGACGCAGAACACCCTCGGCCTGATCGTCAAGCTGGCCATCATGCTCTACGCCCTCTTTTTCTTCATCCGCGACGGGGAAAAATTTCTCCACATGGTCATGCAGCTCAGCAACCTCGGGATGGGGCGGGAGAGTTTCCTCTATGAACGCTTCCTGGTGACGGCGCGCTCCACCCTGAAGGTGACGCTGATCATCGGCGGGATTCAGGGGATGATTGGCGGCCTCACCTTTTTCGTGACGGGCGTCCAGGGGGCGCTGACCTTGGGGCTCCTGATGATTCTGACGGCGATCATCCCCGTCGTCGGCTGTTCGATCATCTGGGCGCCCGCCGGGCTCCTGATGCTTTTCTCCGGCGGCATTTGGGAGGGGGTGTTTATCCTGGCGGTGGGCGTTTTCGTGATCAGCCTCGTGGACAACCTGCTGCGTCCCATCCTCATCGGCAAGGACGTGGCGATGCACCCCCTGCTCATCTTCCTCTCGACACTGGGGGGGATCATCCTCTTCGGCTTTTCCGGCTTCGTCATCGGCCCGATCATCACCGCCCTCTTCTTGTCCCTCCTGGATATGTACCAGGAGTTTTACCGGAAGGATCCCGCGGAAAACTAAGAGAACAGGCTCAGGAGGGTGAGGAGGAGGCGGGCGGTGGCCGCCTCTGTCATGTCGATGATGCTGTCCATCTTGTTGACGAGGCAGTGGATGTCCTCGCGGTCGAGCGGCGTGATGAAGGTCGTGTGCATCTTCTCATAGGTCCGGTGGGTGATGTCGTCCGCCTCGTTCTCGACCTCCTTGATGCGGGCGACTTGCGTCTCGCTGTAGACGCCGCTTTCCGCCAAGTCCAGGAAGAGCTTTCCACCGGTTTCGATCTTGGCGGCCAGCTCCTCGAACAGGTCAAAAAATTTCTCTTTGCTCCTTCTCCTATTTTATTCATCCTCTCTTTTCCTCGCTCTTGGCATCCGCGCGGTGTTTTATCACCAGGGCTTTGACCATGAAGATTACCCCTTCGGCGATGTTCGTGGCGTGGTCAGCAATCCTCTCCAGGCAGCGGCTGACGATGATCAGGTGAACCGCCCGGGTAATGGTCTTGGAATCCGCAATCATGTACGTCAGCAGCTCGCGAAAGACCTGATCATTCAGGGCATCGACCTGGTCGTCCCTCTCGCAGACCGAACGGGCCAGGTCCGTATCCCCGTTGACAAAGGCATCCAGGACGTCTTTGAGCATGGCCTTGGTAATCTCGGCCATTCGCGGGATATCAATGTAGGGCTTGAGCTGGGGTTCCTGATTCAAGGAAATCACCCGTTCGGCAATATTCACCGCCTGATCCCCGATCCGCTCCAGCTCCGTATTAATCCGTATGGCCGAAGTAATGAATCTTAAATCAGCGGCCAGAGGCTGATGGAGGGCCAGAAGTTTTAAGCAATAATCATCGATGAGGATCTCCATCTGGTTAATGGCCGCGTCTTCGGAAATGGTTTTTTCGGCCAGAGGCGTATCTATTTTGACCAGCGCATCCACAGCGTTGGTGATAGCCTTCTCCGTCAGTCCGGCCATCCTCAGGAGGTTTTCTTTCAATTTATTCAATTCTTGCTGAAAATGGGTCTCCATGATATCTCCTTTCCTCTTATCCGAATTTCCCGCTGATATAATCTTCGGTTTTTTTATTCTTCGGCCGGGTAAAGATTTCGAAGGCCGGCCCCTCCTCCACCAGTTTTCCATCCAGGAGAAACCCGACTCGGTCCGCTACGCGGGAGGCCTGTTGAATGTTGTGAGGGACAAGAACGATCGTATACTCTTTTTTTAAACGACTGAGCGTCTCCTCGATGCTGGCGGTGGAGATGGGGTCCAGTCCGGAACAGGGCTCATCGAGAAGCAGAACCTCTGGGTCCAAAGCCAGAATGCGAGAAATACAGAGGCGCTGCTGTTGTCCGCCGGAGAGGCGCAGGGCGGAGGTGTGCAGACGATCTTTAACCTCATCCCAGAGGAAAGCAGACCGCAATGCTTTCTCAATGATTTCATCCAAATATTTCTTTTGGGTCTTGTTGCTCAGTTTCGGGCCATAGGCCACATTTTCATAGATGGACATCGGAAGGGGGATCGGGAGGTCAAAGACGATGCCCACCCTTCTCCTCAACTGGGTGAGACTGATTTTTGGATCATAGATATCTTCCCCGTCTAAAAGGATGGTTCCAGTATGGCTCGCCCCATAAACCAGATCGGTTAGACGATTGAGGCTTTTCAGGAATGTCGTCTTCCCGCTTCGGGCTGGACCGAGGAGGGCAAATATTTCATTGGCCCTTATATCGAGGTTGATCATTTGTAAAGCTTGGAGGGAACCGTAATAAAAATTAAAATCTTTGATGGCAATCTTGTTTCCCGTTGACATGGAAATAACCTCAAGTCTTTTTTCGGGCATATCTATGGAGTAGGAAATTAGCAACGATGTTTACAACGAGAACGAGGAGAATCAGGGCAGCCCCGGTTCCATAGGCCATCTCCATGGAAATCCCTTCACGGGCAAGAATGTAGAAGTGAACCGACATGGTTCGGACGGGTGAGAAGAGCGAAGTGGGAATGAGCAAAGAGGAGCCGGCCGTGAGAATAACTACAGCGGTCTCCTCAATGCTTCTACAGATCCCCAGGATGATGCCGGTGAAAATTCCGGGCAGAGCACTCGGTATGACAGCGCGGGTAACCGTCTGCCACTTTGTCCCTCCTAATGAGTAACTGACTTCACGGAAGGAATAGGGAATCGCCTTGAGGGCCTCTTCCGTGGCGGAGATGATGGTGGGTAGGATCAATGCTGCCATAGTCAAGCCGCCCGATAAGATGGACCATCCCATATTAAGATAGATGACAAAAAAGACGAATCCAAAAAGTCCAAATATGATAGAAGGCACTCCTGCTAAACAGCCTATGCCAAAACGTATGGTACGGCTGATTCGGCCCTCCCGGGTATATTCCCACAGAAAGATAGCTGTGCCCACACCTAAAGGCGTAGCAAAAAGTATGGCTACAATGGTTAAAGCAAATGTTCCGATGATGGTTGAGAAGATGCCTCCTTCACGGCCCATACTTCGTGGTGAATCGAGAAAAAAGCTTAGGCTGAGGACTGGGAGGCCTTCCCAAAGAACCTGGAATACGATGAGGGCCATAACGGCCATTGTTGAAAGGGCGGCCATCCAGATCAAAATCTTGGCAATATTTTGCGTGAGATAGCGCCCCCGCTCGATTTTCAACCGGCCCTCCTCCGCGAAAGAACAATGGCCAAGGAATTCAAAAGCATTATGATTAAGAAGAGAATGACGCCTGCGGCAAAGAGGGCCTGACGGTGATCACCGGAGGCATAGCCCATCTCAATCCCGATGTTCGTCGTCAATGTCCGGGCTGAATCAAGGATGGAGGATGGCATTTTCACCGCGTTTCCGAGGATCATGATCATGGCCATGGTTTCTCCAAGGGCACGACCCATTCCCAGAATAATGCTGGCAACAATCCCGGATCTGGCTGCGGGGATCAAGACCCTCCAGATGGTCTGCCAGTGAGTGGCTCCCAGGGCGAAGGCTCCTGCTTTATAGTTGGGAGGAAGGGCCTTCAAGGAATCTTCGGAGATGCTGATAATGGTTGGCAGGATCATAATGCTCAGGATCAGGGAGCCGGAGAGGATGCTAAGGCCGGGGCCTCCCAAGAAATTTCGAATCAAAGGAACGAGGACAACCAGGCCCCAGAACCCATAAACGACGGATGGAATGCCTGCCAAAACCTGAATGGCCGACCTCAAAATCATTCCTGCCCAGGGGGGTGTCCATTCGCAGAGGAAGATAGCGCAGGCTAATCCCAAAGGGATGCCTAAGAGGAGGGATCCAAAGGTTACCCAGAAGGAGCCGACAATCATGGGAAGGATACCGAATTCACCCTGGCTGGGCACCCAGCGTTCTCCAAGAAGGAAGGCTTTAGGTCCGATCTTCCAGATTAACGGAAGCCCTTCTCCGAAGATAAAGAAGGTGATCAAGGCCAGGATCGTAATGGAAGAGAAAGCGATCAGAAGAAGAATCTTTTCGATGAACCTCTCTTTGATTTCTTTGATTTCCAAAATCACCCTCCAGAAGATTTTGCCAAAACGGGCACCAAACCTTCCTTGAAGAGAAGTTTCTGTGACTTAGGACTCATCACAAACTCCAAGAAGGACTTTGCCTCTCCCGTGGGTGGGCCGTTAAAAAGGAATAGAAACGGCCGAACCAAGGCATATTTTTCAGCTATTACATTATCTGAAGTAGCCTCCACACCCGATATATTCAAAGATTTTACCTTTTCGTTGACCAGGCCGAGAGAGATATAGCCGATCGCATTTGGATCGCCGCCCACGACCTGGCGGATAGCGCCATTGGAGTCCTGAACCAGTGCCTCAAGGGCGATGGCATCCTTTTCCATCACCATTTTTTGAAAGGCTTCCCTTGTCCCTGATCCCTCCTCCCTTGTGACCAAAATGATGGTGCCGGGTTTCCCCCCCAGTTCCTTCCAATTTTTTATTTTGCCGGCGAAGACCTCCCTCACTTTGGCCAAGGAGAGATCCTTAGCCGGATTCTTTGGATGGACGATAACGGCAATGGCGTCTTTGGCGATCATCACCGAATAGAGGTCTTTTTCCTTTGCACTTAAATGGCGTGAGGACATGCCAATTTGGGCCACACCGCTCCTGACGGCTTCGATTCCGGCGGTAGAACCTCCGCCCTGAGTATAGATATGAATCTTGGGATGCTTCCTCATGTATTCCTCAGCCAGCAATTCGGCAAAAGGCTCGACCGAGGTGGACCCGGCCACAGTAATGCCTGCCTTATCTCTCTGGCAGCCCATAGTGAATACAAGCAATGTCAGGAAAAAAAAGATTCCCAAATTCCAAATCCTAAATCCCCAATAATTCCCAAATACCCGTATCCAATGCCCAACATGTTTCTGTTTGGATTTTAGAATTTTTTCTGGTGTCATCTTTTTGTAATTTGTCATTTGGGATTTGCTGTTCATTTTAATTTATCCATATCTTCCTGTTACGTAATTTTCAGTACGCTTGTCCTTCGGATTCGTAAAAACTTCTCCAGTTAGTCCGTATTCCAGCAATTCACCCAGGAGAAAGAATCCTGTCCAATCAGAGGTACGGGCAGCCTGTTGCATGTTATGTGTAACAATGACAATCGAATAGTTTCTTTTTAATTCCTGCATCAACTCTTCAATCTTGAGCGTGGCAATGGGGTCAAGGGCAGAACAGGGTTCGTCCATGAGGATCACCTCCGGCTCAACAGCCAACACACGGGCGATACAGAGACGCTGTTGTTGCCCCAAGGTAAGGCTTAAGGCATTCTGATGAAGTCGGTCTGAGACTTCCGTCCAAAGGGCTGCAGCCTTCAGGCTTTCTTCCACTTTATTTTCGACCTTCATCTTTGAATGCACCCCCAACACCCTTAAACCGAAAGCAACATTTTCATAGATACTCTTCGGAAAGGGGTTCGGTCTCTGAAAGACCATCCCCACTTTTTTTCTGAGGGAGACTACATCGGTACTTGGCTGGTAAATATCCTGGCCATCGAGCATGACCCTTCCCTCGGTTCGGATGTTAGGGATAAGTTCGTTCATGCGGTTGAGCGTTCGCAGGAAAGTGGACTTTCCGCAACCGGAGGGCCCGATTAAGGCAGTTATCTGGCGTTCTTTAACGTCGAGGTTAATGCTTTTCAGGGCCTGGAACGACCCATAAAAGAAATCCAGACCTTCGGCCTTCATTTTAATTTTGTAATCAATATTTCCCATTTGGGCTTATGTCATTAACCAAAATGATCAATTGATCAAGTGGATTTAATTGCTGACCGATGATCATTTTCCTTTTTCTTAAGAGTATGCGAAGAATCTCATGGCATTGATCCTCTATTGTGATAAGGCGGCGTAACAGCGGCGCGGCTAAGCGGCAAGGCATCCGTTTTCCATACAATCAATTTCTGACGGCTTCGTAAAAAGTCCGGATGCTGCGTTGCTCTTCATCCGGAGCTTGTTCCGAGCGAAGCGAGGAATCTCCCGGTTTGATTCGGCTAAAGCCTTACAACCATTGCGGCGTACGCCAAAGTACGCCTCATTCCTCGTGATTCGCGCGCCTTGCCTGCGGCCTTTTTACGAAGCCGTCCCATTTTTGCGACTTTTAAGACTTTTTACGAGTCTGTCAATTTTTGTTCAGGCGCCCGGCGGGAGAGCAAGCGATCCTTCTCTGAATTTTTATTATGGGGCCTATTACCATTTTTCATGGGGTGAGACAAGAGGAAAAAACACTCACGAGGAGGGCAGGAGCTTGACGAAGATGATCTTGCCCTCGCCAGGCGCGTAGAAATCGGCGAGGAAGGCCTCCTCGATATAGCCGCAGGAACGGTAGAAGGCCCGGGTTGGTTCGTACTGGGGGCGGGAGGAGGTGTCCGCATAGACGCGCCTTGCCCCCCATTGGACCATGAGCGCCTCCGTCATGGCCATGAGCTTCCGGCCGAGACCGCGCCCCTGCCTTCCGGGGTCCACGGCGATCCAGTAGAGGTCGCAGCTGTGGAGCGAGCCGGGGATCGGGCCGAAGCAGGTGTAGCCCAACAGGCGGCGCTCCTCTTCGGCGAACAGGAAAAAATAGCCGCTCGCCTCGCCCTTGGCCAGACGCTCGGCGATAAGCTCCATGGCGATGCCGCACTCCTCCTCGGAAAAGAAACCGGTGGCGCGGACAAGGCGACCGACCGCCTCGCGGTCTTCCGGCCTCGGCTCCTCCCGCCAGACGATCCTCTTCTTTGTTTTTCCTTCAAGCATGGGGAACGCCTCCCTGCGGTATGTCTCCGATAATCCGTTTCAGGACTTCGGGGAACGGCAGGCCCGCCCGGACGGTCGCAGCATGGAAGCCGGCGTCCGGCGAGAGGCAGGGATTCGCGTTCACTTCGAGGATCCAGGGGCGGTTCTTTTTATCCACGCGGAAATCGACCCGCGCATACCCCCGGAGATCGAAGAGCGTCCAGCACCGCAGGGCGAGCTCCGTCAGGCGCGCGAGGAGCCCGGCGTCCGTTTCCGGGAAATCGAAAGAGCGCGGTGTATGGTTGAATTCGAAGGAATTCTCCTCCCACTTGGAGCGGTAGCCGACGACCCGCACCTTCCCCGGCGGGTAGGCGTCGAAGCGGATCTCCGCCGGGGGGAGAACCTCCGGGGCACTCACGCGCGCGAGGGGCGAGGGAGTGTCCGTGGCGGCGGAGGCCGGGCAAACGCAATCCTGCCCGCTCCTACCCGCGAGGAGCGAAAGGTTGAACTCCCGGCCGACTATGTAGGCCTCGGCCAGGCAGGTCCCGCCCAATGCCTCGCGGCGGGCCGCCATTTCCTTGAGGAGCCGCTCCCGGTCCGCCCCGGAGATGACGGAATCCTCATCAAGGCCGATGGAGGCGTGCTCCCAGGCGGATTTGACGAGCCACGCCCCTTCGATCGGCACACCCTCTTTCCTTTCCGCCTCCGTCAACCACGGAGGAGTCGGGAGGCCGGCGGCGGCGAACTGCCGCTTGGCGAGGAGTTTGTTCGACGTAAGGAGCATCGCTGCCGTCCCCGCGCCGGTGTAGGGAATTTGCAGGGCGTCCAGGAGGGCGGGGACGAGGTGGATCAGGCTGCCCTTTCCGGCGAGCGTCTCCGCGAGATTGAAGACGATCGCGGGCTGCAGATCCGCGAGCGCCCTCGCGGCCTCCGCGAGGTTCAGGGAGACGGGAACGGCGACCGGCTCATGACCAAGGGCGGCAAGGCCCTCCGAGACGAACGCCACCTGCACCAGGACGTCCTTCTCGTCCCGTCCCGCGTCCGCCGGCACTTCCCCGTGGATAACGGCGACCCTCACTCGATAAATCACCTCCGGTTTTTTTAATCAGGGACTGTCCCTAAAGCCAACCTCAATGCCCGGTGCTGACAAAATGATGGATGAAAATGCAGGGTGCATTAAGAACCTCGAACACACGGCGATAAGGAATTGGTTTCCGTCCACCTCCTGCTATCCGCTTATAACTCTTCTCTCTGTCTCGCTCGGGCTGAGGAATCAGAGGACTGACCCGCTCCCAGAAAGCGTCCGATACTTCCCATGACTGTATCCTCTTTGCCATAAATTAACCTCCTTGACAGTAATGTTAATCTATGGCATTGACGCATAACAAATACTATTGCGGATAAAGAAATAAACATTTATTTACGGATAAGCACTAAATCACAAATCTCAAGGGGACAACACCGCCGCTTTTGGCTCTTCTTCACCGCCGCCAACAGAGGCTGATGGCAAGGATTAAGGCAAATCCCGGGATGTATTTCAGCATGCAATTCCCTCCAGATATTTTTCTCTAATGCAAGTCCATATCAAAAAAACATGATCGTCTCATATTATTTAAAAAGATTTCTTGCGCATGTACCAGATTTCGTGAACTTTTTCCCCTCCAAGGCGGCATAGATGATCGATGAGAATTTCCTTCTCGGGTAGCACATTGCCAACTTGACAGGTTCTGAACTGAAATTTTTCTTTCATCATCCTCATCGCTTCGCTGACCAAGCTTCTTTCAACGTGGTCTCGATATTTGCCGGCCCGGTCACTGACTACGATTTTGAATATTTTACCTTCTCTAATCCGATTCATGGCTTCTTTCACCAATGCTTCCTGAAGAAAGATCGCTTTTCGGCCTCCATCTCTCAAAAGCGGAAATACGTTGGGCCACCAATGAATCATTCCCATGGCCTTCCCCTCTCTTTCAGCAAACAGAATGTATTCCTCTCGATTTAGAATGTAGGCGGTTTCTGAATACCACAACCGAGGCCATCCGAAGGCATTCGCATACCAGAAACCGGAATGGGCCAGATCATAGGGACACTCGCCGCTGCGGCTCCAGAGGTCATAATATAATTTCCTGTCCCGGTCTCCATCGGAGCGATACGGTCTGACAAGGACCTCGCCGACCTTTCCTTCCTGGAAGTGATTAAAATCCATTTCAAAGCAGAGGGTTTTTTGACTGCAGGCAAATCCGGCCTTTTCAAAGAGATCCACCCATTCAGGAGCATTGTACGTGTTGACCGCGCAATTCGTGGAAGGGAAAAATATTCCCGAGCGAATTTCCTTGTAGAGCTCGATCTCGATCTGATGGGCAGCCGTTCTTCTGCCCAGTTCCATCACTTCCTGAATGAATCGGGTGAATGCATCCTCTGTCAGTCCCTCGCTGCGGGAAAATGGAAGAGGTCGTGTAATTCGAAGAATTCTTTCTTTTCTCCATCTCCGTTTACGAACGTAGGGGAAACAATAAAAGCCAATAACAGGGGTTTTGTCCTCTTGACGGCACAAAACAAAGCCTTGGATGCTGGAAGGTGGGATCAATTCCGATGGCAGATAATATGGGTCCGCTGCGTAGGCGTGATCCAGCCGCTTCTTGCAGTCTTGATCGAGGGCGAATAGCCTGAAGGGATGAGGTCTATACAAATTCCAATTCTCCCAGGATCTTGCTCGCACCGTTCAAGTAGAGCTCTTTCATTTTTCTAAAATCATCGATTGCATTTTTGAACACCCAGTTATCGGGAATAAGGGAATCGTATTTCTTGATCAGATTCGAGTAGGCTTCCCTGGGGACCTGGGAAAAAACGTCAAACTGTCTGAGCTCCTTCCACCTGTCGATCCGGATCAAATGATCCCTGTACAGAGTCACCGCATCTGTGTCCGGATAAGGGGTCATCATCCAAAGCTGCGTCTTGGCTCCCAGCCGTTTGAGATCGCACATCAGATCAAAAGTCTCTCTTACTTCCTCCTCGGTTTCGGTTGGTATACCGATCATCGCCGACACCGTAGGGGTCAACCCGAGCGCGACTTCCTCGGTGATCCTATTTTTCACATATCCGTTCGTCATCCAGTCTGGAAATCCTTTTCGCAGCAGCTTCCTCAATCGTGCGGAAGCACTTTCAACCCCATGATAAATCCCCTCACATCCGGCCTCAGTCATCACTTGCAGCAACTCGCGATCCACCTTGTCGATCCTTGTCAGGCAGTCAAAATGGACCGGTACGTCTTTCAGAAGGGTAAACAACTGCATTGCCCACTCCCGCTTCATGGTCAGATCATCATCCTCGAACCGGATAAACCCGAGATCATACCGATCGATGAGCGAGTGGATTTCTGCGATGATGTTTTCCGTGCTTCTTCTCCTCTGATATTTCCACAGGCGATTGGCCGAGCAGAAGATGCACCGGTACGAACATCCTCTGCTGGCCAGAATGGAAAATACGTATGACCGGTTAAGAGGCTGATAACGTTCGATGGGAGGAAGCAAGTGATAGGCAGGAAAGGGTAAATCGTCCAAATTCTCTACGAGCGGCCTTTCCTCGGTATGATGAACGATTTCCCCCTGGCGATATGATATGCCATGAACTTCGCTCAGCTCCCGCTTTTTTTCAATCGCACGGATCAGATCGACAAAGGTTTCTTCCCCTTCCCCTCTCACGATGATGTCCGCAGGACACAATTTCATCATTTCCTCGGGTTGCGAGGAAGCATGAACTCCTCCCAAGATGATTTTCACCCCGGGGTGTTTTTTCTTATAGAGGGCAACGAATTCGAGGCAAAAAGGCAGATGGACGGTCCAGCAGGTTATGCCGAGAATGTCAGGATTTCTCTTTTCGACCGCCTCCAAGGCCTTTTTGAAGACGTCCTGTGTATCGGATATTTCATAATTCAGATCAACGATGTCGATGTTTTCAAATCCTGTCCTGATCAATCGGGCTGCCAAATAGCAAACACCCATCGGGTAGAGTTTACTGGGAGAATAAAATTGCCATGGGGGATATATGAGAGTGACCTTCATTCGACCGTCTCCCTGCTCGTTCTTACCCGCAAGGTGAATGGCCGGATCAATCGACTCATCGGCATCTTTGGGGGCAAGGGATCATTCCGAAACACTTGCAAACACTTGCTGTGGAAATAGGGGATCGCAGCCCAATATACAACGCAACGCCTTTGTTCGCGGCGCCCCTTATATCCGTCGTGGGGTGTCTCGTCTCCTATCAAGAGCCGGACACCCCACAGAAGTCGATGCATCGAGCAAACAAGCGCCCTGCGACGCAGGGATATGTCGTTAGCATTTTTTACATCGTTCAATCAACACGCTGGAAAACTCGGATCCCTCCCTTACCACTTTTTCCGCAACGCTTCCTAATAACAGATGGGAAATCCCGGATTTGCCATGGGTCGTTATCACGATAAGAGAAATAAGGTTTCTTTTGACGAAGTCCACATATATGGCTTCTGCACTTCCCGTAATGCTTAAGCAGGGGCTTATGTGTCCAAGCACTTATGCCGAACCTTTACAAAGTTTTTCAGCTGTTTTTGGACATATCAAAAGAATTCCCGCTTCGGTTCCTCCCTTCGAGACCCTATCAGCAACACTCCCCATAATTCCAGGGTAGGACCCGGATCTTCCACAGGTGGACATGACTACGAGACTAACATCATTTTCTCTTGCATAATCAATTATCAGGGTTGGTACACGCTCCCCCAGGCGAGTATCCCATGAAGTTTTTATCCCCCTTGAGTTTAACTCCCCAGCCACTTTAGAAAGATATCTCTCCACCACAGCCTTTTGCTTGTCATCTGCCTCGCAAATGGTGCAAATACCTTCTGGCTGCTCTATATCCGTATAGACAGTAGCATAATTGATAGCATGAAAAAGGATTACTTCGGCATTAAATTGCTTTGCTAATGCCTCCGCAGGACCCAATGTATTTTCGGCTAACTTTGATCCATCTAAAGGTACAAGTATTTTCTTAAACATAAGAAATCCTCCTTTCCAAGAAACAAGAATATATTGACGGGGCAGCCCTCTTTTATAAATAATGCCAATGGGTCCCCTCCCACCACCATCCCTCCAGAAGTTAGAAAAACTGCAATCTACCTTCTTTCCCCCTTTATGTTAGTGATTCGGTCATGAGAAAATATTAACTCCAGTTATTCTTTTGTTAAAAATGTAAGGATAGTTCCGATCATCATAATCCCGGCAATAGTTGCAAAAACAACTACCCAGCTTCCTGTTAATGTTAGAAGACCACCAATTAATACTCCTTGAACACCTGCGCCAGTATAATTAAAGAGGTTGATTGTTCCCACTGCAGTTCCGCCCATTTTTCTACCTCCAAAGTCACAGGCAGCCGTAAAGAGGACTCCATTGATGCCGAGCACAAAAAAACCAGCGAGAACCTGTAAGACGATTGCCCAAGGAATACCCATCGTCTTGATGGGTATGAAAGCCATCAGAAGCAAAACCGTTATACAGCCGATGAAAAAGGTACAGATCATCTGAAATCTTTTAGCCTTAAAAAATGTGTCAGATATCCACCCAGCGATTACAGGACCGAACATCATTCCGAAAGGTAATGCAAAGGTCATAAGTGGCACAGCCTTTAGTTTAATTCCTGCGGTCTCGGCGTAAAACAGGGGAATCCACGTTAGAAGACCAAATCTTCCAATGTAGACGCAAAAAGATGATATGCATAGAAACATAAATTTCCAATTTTTAAATAAGAGCCCCCAAGCCCTCACGCCTTTTATTTCTTCATCTTTTAAAGCCTCCGCTTTGCCTGAAATACTATCCGCCATCAGCTCTTTATATGCGGGGTAGCCAGCATCTGATGGCCTGTTTCTGACTAAGAAATAAAGAGCAATTGTTGAAGGGAGAGTGAATATGAGAAGCGGCCATGTAAAAGCAGCCCGCCAACCATAATTAGCTACCGTATAACCTGTTATTGCCCACGCCACCAATGAAGAAATCCCCATCGATGTCCCATAAATACCCGTTGCAAATCCTCTTCTGGCCTTGGGATACCATTGGGTGATCAACATATTTGTTGGCGCATATACCATCCCCTGCACAAAACCATTAGCCGTAAAAGCAAAAAATACCCCTGTAAGTGTACTTTGGAGGGCGGTAATGATATTTAAGATCGTAGTCCCAATCCCTCCAAACTGTTGCATCAACCTGCTTCCAAATATTTCACCAAAACGGCCTGACAAAAAGGTTGACACAGCATACGACCACAACAACCCTGTTACGACTATACCGGCTTCCATTTTTGTAATGCCTAAATCCTTGAGTATCCATGGCATACATACTCCAAAGTTTAGACGCCCCAGATAATAAAAACTGTACCAGATAGAGCTTGCAATCACAATTCGCCAGAATCTAAAACGATTGTAAGCTAATTTTTGTTCTGGTGTTAACCCTAATCCCTCAAATTCAGGCCATTTTAAGGCTTTTGAGATAGATGCATTCATTTTTCTTCTCCTCTCCATAGATTTTCATTTCCTCACCTGCGGGCACCATGAGATCAGCCCGCAGGTGAGGGGAGGCAGGTCGGATCATCATTTCAGACCGGGGATTTTACGCCTAACCGCTTTGCGTAATAAGGAATCGTTCTCTTGATTCCTTCCCGAAGGTCAACTTTCGGTTCCCAGTCGAGGTATTTCTTGGCATTGGCATTGTCCGCTTTGGTGTGTACTTTAACCTCCCCGGTTCTAAGAGGCATATATTTTATCTTTGACTTGCTCCCTGTGATTTCAATGATCATCTCGGCCACTTTCTTCACAGGGGTGTTTATCCCCGTTCCGATATCCATGATCTGGCCGATGGCAACATCTCTGGGAGCTCTCATGATTGCCTCCACTACATCTTCAATAAAGACGAAGTCGGAAGACTGTTCTCCATCACCCATGACGGGAAGGTCCTCATTTTTCAAGGCGGCCTCAATGAAGGTTGCCATCATCTTCCTTCCCTCACCAGGCTTATAGGCGTTCGCCTCCAGAACGGCTCTCTCCCTCGGGCCATAACAGTTGGCGATATTGAACCCAATGGTGGGAAGACCGTATATGACATTATACATCTGCGTGAATTGCGTACTTGCCGTTTTTGTGATGATATACGGGGTTAACCATACGGTCAGGGCCGGCCTGGGGGGATAGACATAATATTTCACCCCGGCATCCAAAGCAGCCTGACAGGCATTGATCGTTCCAATAACGTTGACTTCGGTTGTGATGACTTCCTGTTTAAACCGTGAACTGGTCCCCATAAGGGCCGCAAAATGATAAAAGATCTCTGCCCCTTTGGCTACCTCTGCCACGGCTTTTGCATCCCGGATATCGCCTTTGACAAAAGTGACATTTGTTTTTTCCTTGAGAAGTTTCTGGGTTTCTTCGTACATATCATGCTGCTGGTTGTTGTCGAAGAGGACCACTTCATCTCCCATGTCGGCATGTCGCTCAGCAACATTAGACATGATGAGCCCTGTACCGCCGGTCAATACCACTTTTCTTCCTTTCATTTTCGAATCCTTTCATCGGTTTTGAAAAATCTGTTTTGTTAGACGAATAAACTGGGAGTACCGCGCCGCACTTTGTTTCCCCGGCGCGCGGAATGAGCGCTGGGCCTGATGGTCCCGAAACCGCTAAATACGCATTTGACTTTTAACGGGGTTTATTGTAGATACTGCATCATTAATAAATATTTTCATGTTTATGCTGATCATGATTATAAAATTACGGAAGATGGACAGCGAAGTCCAATCAATAATTGTTATGGGCCGATAACGATATCTTATGAGGGATAAAAACTTTGGATATCCATCAATTAAAGACATTCATCACCCTGGCGAAAACAAGCCATTTCAGTCGTGCAGCCGAGGAGCTGTTTCTCACCCAACCTGCAGTCAGCATGCACATCAAAGCCCTGGAGGAATATTATCAGGCTCCTCTGTTTCAGAGGATCGATCAGAGGTATGTGTTAACCGAACCCGGCAA
>JAHJXP010000163.1 GCA_018827585.1 Pseudomonadota bacterium
CAGGAGATGCCTGGCTATTGAGCGGCGATCGGGAGAGCGCGGATGCGGCCGCGAAAAATGACGCTCTCGTAAAAAGTCATTAAAAGCCTTGAACTGGGGGCGGCTTCGTAAAAAGGCCGCAGGCAAGGCGCGCGAAACCCGAGGAGTGAGGCGTACTTTGGCGTTCGCCGAGGAGCGGAGGATTGAATGGGGAAGAAAGAGAACGTCATTGTCGGTCTGGATATCGGGACGACAAAAACCTGCGCGATAGTGGGAGAGATCAAGGAAACCGGGGTGGACATCATCGGCATCGGTTCCCACCCTTCGGAGGGATTGAGAAAAGGCGTCGTGGTCAACATCGAGAACACCGTTGAATCCATCAAGCGGGCGGTGGAGGAGGCGGAACGGATCTCCGCCTGTGAAATCCGTTCCGTCTATGTGGGGATCGCCGGCAGCCACATCCGGGGCCAGAACAGCCTGGGAATCGTGGCCGTCAAGGGGCGCGAGGTGGAAGAGGACGATGTGGAGCGGGCGATCGATGCAGCCAGGGCGATCGCCATCCCCCTGGACCGGCAGATCCTCCATACCCTGCCCCAGTACTACGTGGTGGACGAACAGGACGGCATCCGCGATCCGATGGGGATGTCGGGCGTCCGTCTGGAGGCGAAGGTCCATGTCGTGACCGGCGCGGTCACCTCCATTCAGAACATCGTGAAATCGGTAAACAGGATGGGACTGCACATCAACGACATCGTCCTGGAGCAGCTCGCCTCCGGGGAGGCGGTCCTGAGTCCCGACGAAAAGGACCTCGGCGTTGCCTTGATCGACATCGGCGGCGGCACGACCGACATCGCGATCTTCTCGGAGGGAAGCATCAAACACACGGCGGTCCTGCCGGTCGGAGGAAATTACGTCACCAGCGACATCGCCACGGGGCTCCGGACGCCGATCGCCGAGGCGGAGAGGATCAAGATCAAGTACGGCTGCGCCTATATGCCGCTGATCCCCAAGGATGAGGCCATCGAAGTCCCCAGCGTCGGGGGGCGGGAGCCGCGGGAGGTCTCCCGCCAGATACTGGGCCGGATCATCGAGCCCCGGATGGACGAGATCCTCTGCATGGCCTACAAGGAGATCACCAAATCCGGGTGCGAGGACATCCTGGCCGCAGGGGCGGTCCTGACGGGCGGGGCCTCGATCCTCGAGGGGGTCCCCGAACTGGCGGAGCAGATCTTCAACATGCCTGTCCGGCGGGGTTGCCCGATGGGCGTCGGCGGGCTCACGGACGTGGTCAACAGCCCCCTGTATGCCACCGGCGTAGGGCTTGTGCTCTATGGAAGCAGGAACATCGCGCGGGAGGCGCTCAGCAGGGCGGAGGGAAATTTCATCGGCCGTTCGTTCAAGAGGCTCAAGCTCTGGTTTCTTGAGTTCTTTTAGGGAGGAGAGGCGTTATGTTCGAATTGTCGGATAAAGGTTTTGTAAGCGCGGCCAAGATCAAGGTGATCGGCATCGGCGGCGCGGGCGGGAATGCCGTGAACACCATGATCTCGTACGACCTCCGGGGGGTCGATTTCATCGCGGCCAACACCGATGCGCAGGCGCTGGGGGCCTCCGCCTCCCCGGTCAAGATCCAGTTAGGCGTCGAGGTCACCAAAGGGCTGGGCGCCGGTTCGGACCCCGAAATCGGCCGGCAGGCCGCCCTTGAAACCAGGGAGCTGCTGAGAGAACATATCGAGGGGGCCGACATGGTTTTTATCGCGGCCGGCCTGGGCGGCGGAACGGGCACCGGAGGGGCGCCCATCGCGGCGCAAATCGCCAAGGAGGCGGGCGCACTGACCGTGGCGGTCGCGACGAAGCCTTTCCTGTTCGAGGGGAAGAAGCGCAACTCCCAGGCCGAAGCGGGAATCGCCGAACTGCGCAAGACCGTGGACACCCTCATCATCGTCCCCAACCAGCGGCTCCTGAGCATCGGCGGCCGCAACGTCTCGCTCCTGGAGGCCTTCAAGAAGGCCGACGACATCCTCTACCACGCCGTCAAGGGGATCTCCGACCTGATCATGATCCCGGGGCTGATCAACCTCGACTTCGCCGACGTGAAGAACATCATGGCGGAAATGGGCTTCGCCCTGATGGGGACCGGCACGGCCAGCGGCGAGAACAGGGCAGTGGAAGCGGCCCAGAAGGCGATCTCCTCGCCGCTTCTGGAAGACAACACCATCCAGGGCGCCCGCGGCGTCCTTTTGAACATCACCGGCGGCCCGGATATGACCCTCTACGAGATTCACGAGGCATCCTCACTCATCCAGGCCGAGGCCCACGAGGACGCCAACATCATCTTCGGCACCGTCATCGACGAAACGATGGCGGATGAGATCCGGATCACGGTCATCGCCACCGGCTTTGAAAATTCGGATCTGTCCAGGAGCAACGTAACGCCGATCGGCCTTCCCCGGCGACAGAACCTGGCCGTTCCCACCTTCATCCGGAACGAAAAACCGGCGGACGCCGGCGGCGGAATCAAGGCCAACAGGGGCGAGGAGGAGGGGAACCCCGATCTGGAGATCCCCACGTTTCTAAGGCGCCAGGCGGATTGATGGTTTCATGTCCTGGAAACTGAAGAAAAAATGTCTCGACATCCTCGCGGGTGAAGAGGGATACGTCCGGAAGGTATGGGGGGACGCGCTGACGATCTGCCTGGCCTATCCGAACGTCTACCGGACGGGGATGTCCAACCTCGGGTTTCAGACCGTCTACGCCCTTATCAACGGCCACCCCGTCTGCCTGTGCGAACGGGCCTTTCTCCCCGATCCCGGCGACGAGGCCGACCATGAAGCATCCTCCCCCCTACTGAGCCTCGAATCGCAGAAGCCTCTCGGCGATTTCGACATGCTCGCCTTCTCCCTCTCCTTCGAGAACGACTATCCCCACATCCTCCGGATCCTCGAACTGGCGGGGATACCCCTCGCAACAGCGGCCCGGGGAGAGCAGGACCCGCTCGTAATCGGCGGCGGCATCGCCGCGACCCTGAACCCCGAGCCCCTCGCCGACTTCTTCGACCTCTTCCTGATCGGAGACGGCGAGGCGGTCTTGCCCCGTTTTCTCGACACCGCGGCGGCCCTCCGCCGGCGACTGACGCGGGAGGAATTCCTTGCCCATGTGCAGAAAGAGATCCCCGGGGCCTACGTCCCCCGGTTTTACCGGGTCGCAACCCAAGAGGACGGACTCATTGCCGCCCGGGAGCCCCTCGACGCCGCTTTCCCACGGCGGATTGAAAGGCGGTGGGCCGTCGATCTCGACGCCTTCCCGACCGAACAGGTCATCACCACCGCCGGCACCGAGTTCGGAAACATGTTTCTCACGGAGGTCAGCCGGGGCTGTCCGCGGGGCTGCCGTTTCTGCGCCGCCGGTTTCGTCTGCCGGCCGGTGCGCTTCAGGAGCGTTGCGGCCCTGGAATCCTCGTTCCGGCGGGGCCTCGAAAAGAGGAAGACCATCGGGCTTTTGGGCACGGCGGTCTCGGATCACCCCGACCTCATCCCCCTGTGCCGCGCCATCATAGACAGCGGGGGGGGCTCAGTGGCCGTCGGCTCCCTCCGCATGGACCGCCTGAGCGGACCGATGGCGGCGCTCCTCAAGGAGACGGGGGTGGAGACCGTCTCCCTCGCCCCCGAGGCCGGCTCCCAGCGGCTCCGGGATGCGATCCGCAAGGGGATCTCCGAAGAGCAGATCTTTTCCGCCGTGGAAAAGCTCATCGAATATGATATGGTCTGTCTGCGGCTCTACTTCATGGTGGGCCTCCCGACGGAAACGGATGAGGATATCGAGGCCATCTGCCGGTTGGTCAAGGGGATCGGGCACCGCGCCCGCCGCTCGTCGGCGGGCAGGAAAGGGTTCCGGCGGATAACGCTCAGCGTCAACCAGTTCATCCCCAAGCCAGGAACACCCTTCCAGTGGCATCCACTGGAGGATACGGCCGTCGTCAGGAGGAGGATCAGGCGGATCGCCGGCGCCCTACGGGCGGAAAAGGCGGTCCGGGTCACCCATGACATCCCCAAGTGGAATTACATCCAGGCCCTGCTTTCGCTGGGCGACCGCACGGTGGGGAAACTGCTCCTCGCGGTTCACCGCCGCGGGGGCAACTGGGCGCAAGCCTTCAAGGAGGTCAACGTGAATCCCGACTTCTACGTCTACCGCCCCAAGGAGACCGGAGAAATACTGCCCTGGGATTTCATCGACCACGGCACCGACAAGCAATTTCTTATCTCGGAATACCGGAAGGCATTATCCGGGGAATACCGGGAGGACAACTAAGCCGTGACCGCCATATGCACACCCCGGCCCCAGACCTCCGGTAAACGTATGATTGCAAATATGACGAACTCGTAAAAAGTCCCAATCTCCCTCCCCCTTGACGGGGGAGGGTTAGGGTGGGGGTGATAAGCGGCCGTATCTCTGCATGTTTTTCCCCCCTCCCCTTAGTCCCCTCCCGCCGGGGGAGGGGAAAAGTTACTTTTTACGAAGCCGTCAAATATCGTTGAGGAGGTTGCACTCATGATCAGGGATACAGCGGCGGGTTCGCCCGCCGCCCGCAGGGAAAAAGGGAGCGCCCGCCGCCGGGGCATTGCCGCGGCGGTCTTTTGCCTGTGCCTGCCGTTTCTGGCAAGCGGCTGCACGCCCAAGCTCTACAGCATCGACATGCGGTACCAGCCGACCAAGGTCGTTGTGCCGTCCCCGGATGACGGGCGGAAATACAGCCTGACCGTGGCCTCTTTTCTGGATCGCCGGAAGATCGACGACCCGCTTCTGATCGGCCGGGTGATCAAATCGGACAAGTCGTCCATCCCGATCCTGCCGAAATACGTCAAAGCGACGGACGCCGTGGCCACGGCGCTCCGGGAACTTCTGTTCAAATCGGGCTACGCCGTCTCCCCGTACAAGCCGGCCTGGGACCTCAGGGAGGAAACGATCCTGCCGGAGTGGGGAACGATCCTTGTCGGCGGGACCATCGACGAGCTCGACGTGACCTGTCTCGACGCGATACCGAGGAAGCGCTATACGGCCAAGGTAAAGCTGACGCTCGTCTTTACCGACGTCCAGAAGAAGAGGATCTTCTACAGGGTCACCTCGGAGAGCAGTTCTTCCCTGGACCATATCCTCTTTTCGGAGGAGAAGTTGGAAAGCCAGATCAACGGCGTACTGTCGGACGCGATGGAAAAGGCGATCGAAGGGCCGGAAACGGGCCGTCAGATCCGGGAGGCTCTCA
>JAHJXP010000164.1 GCA_018827585.1 Pseudomonadota bacterium
CGTACTGCATGGCCGGAAGAGAAAACCCGCGAACACATCAAGGAGCAGTCCGGCAAGCATTTCGATCCGAAGGTGGTGGAGGCGTTCCTGGAACTTCTGAATGAATTCAAACCGGTGTGATCTGTATCCGTGAGTGCATCACATATTGAGTTATAGTTCTGCCGCTTTCGTGAGTGCTTCTACCGGTAATCTTCAGTCTTCATCCCATGGCGGATCTGTGGACTTGTACTTGTTTCATCTTATATAGCGCCTGTCTTTGCCCCGGTCGCCGTTAGCGTCTTCAATCCGTGATCCGCAGGGTTTTCCGCAGGTAGGTTTTCAGTTCGCCGTAATCGGCGTTGAGAAAAACCGGTTCGCCCACCCGTTCGTCGATATCCTTCATGCTCTGCGGGAGATCGGGATCAATCTGAAGGAGCTCCCGGATCTCGTCGGGGAACTTGGCCGGGTGGGCGGTCTCCAGGGAGATGCACAGCGGGACGTCGCCGTAGAGTTCGAGATAGACCTCCAGCCCCCGCCACCCCACGGCGCCATGCGGTTCCAGAAGCACCCGGTACTGTTCGTATACCCGCTTGATCGTCTTTTTCGTCTCCCGATCGGAGATGCTCACGGAATAGATGTTTTTCTTCATCTCTTCAATGTCCGGGGTTCGGTGGACGACGCCTGTGCGGTCCACGGTGCCGCCATAGAGGTCGAAGAAGCGGGCGAGGTTGCTCGGGTGCCCGACGTTCATCGCATTCGACAGGCAGGCCCGCGATGGGGAGATCTTTCCATAGACGCCGGTTTCCAGGAAGCGGGGGAACTCGTCGTTCTCGTTGGTCGGCATGACCAGCTTCTCCACGGGGAGGCCCATCCGCCGGGCGTACTCGCAGCCCAAGGCGTCGCCGAAGTTGCCGGAGGGGACGGAGAAGACGGCCTTCTCCCCCTCCCGCGAGAGCTGCGCCCAGGCCCAGACGTAGTAGATGATCTGCGGGAGGATCCGCCCGAAGTTGATCGAGTTGGCCGAGGTCAGGTTGAAGGCAGCGAAGGCCGGGTCGGAGAAGGCCTGCTTGACGAGATCCTGGCAGTCGTCGAACTTCCCGTCCACGGAGACCGCCCGGACGTTTTGCCCGATCGTGTCGAGCTGCTTCTTCTGCCGGCCGCTCACCTCGCCCCGCGGGTAGAGGATCGTCACATCGATCCCTTCCACTCCCTTGAACGCCTCGCCCACGGCGCTTCCCGTATCCCCGGAGGTGGCGACCAGGACATTGAGACGACTGCCCGGCTCGCGGAAGGCGCTCATCAGGCGGGCCATCATCCGGGCGGCGAAATCCTTGAAGGATGCGGTCGGTCCCTGATCGAGGCGCATGATGTATTTGCGGGCAAAGACGTTCTCCAGCGGCACGGGGTAGTTGTAGGCGTCGTCGATGATCCGCCGTAGCGTCTGGGTCTCGATCTCCTCCGCGAGAAAGGTCTCCGCGACCAGCATGGCGGCTTCGGTGTAGGGCTTCCCCTTGAGGGCCTTGAAGGCTTCGCAGGGGATGGCCGGGATATCCTCGGGCATGAAGAGCCCCTCGTCGGGCGCCTGGCCCATCAGGAGGGCCTCCCGGAAGGAGACGGTCTCACGGAAGGGGGTGATGCCCGTAACCTGGTCCAAGTTGCGGTTGGTGCTGTAGTATCTTATTTTTTCCGGCATGCGGTTAACCTCAAATCTGGGAATTTTTTACGGCGGGAGTTTTTTACCATATTTAGGAAGCGTACGCAAAGAAGAATCAAAACTCTCGCAATCTCCGGCCACATTTGATAAATTGCCACCACTTTCTATTTTCAGGAAGGAAGGGCGGGATGGAATCCATGAATGAAGATAAGAAGGTCCGTCTGACCGGGACGGTCCACGGCGCGGGGTGAGCCTGCAAGATAGGTCCGGGGGACCTGCAGGAAGCGCTGAAGGATCTGCCGCTTATCACCGATCCGAATCTGATCGTGGGGATGGAGCATGCGGAAGACGCCGGGGTCTACCGTCTTCGGGACGATCTGGCCATCATCCAGACCGTCGATTTTTTCACCCCGATCGTGGATGATCCCTACACCTTCGGACAGATCGCCGTAACCAACGCGCTCAGCGACGTCTATGCGATGGGGGGGAGGCCGCTCACCGCGATGAACATCGTCTGTTTTCCGATCCGGAAGATGGACGTGAAGATCCTCCGCGAGATCCTCCGGGGCGGCCTGGACAAGATGCGGGAGGCCGGCGTCCTTCTGATCGGCGGCCACAGCGTGGAGGACGACGAACCGAAGTACGGCCTCTCAGTGACCGGCGTCGTTCATCCCGAAAAGGTCCTGTTCAACCGGGGGGCCAGGCCGCGAGACCTCTTGATCCTGACCAAGCCGCTCGGCACCGGCATCGTCGGCACGGCCCTCAAGGGCGGAGAGGTCGATCCGGCGCTCGCGGCCCGCGCCACGGCCTGTATGACGACCCTCAACAAGAAGGCCGCGGAGCTGATGACGGAGATGGCCGAGATCCATGCCTGTACCGACATCACCGGCTTCGGCTTTATCGGCCACGCCCTGGAGATGGCAGAGGGGAGCGGGGTGGGCATGCGGATCGACACGGCATCCGTCCCTATCTTTGCGGGGATCAGGCCGCTGGTCGAAGCGGAGATCGTTCCCGGCGGGTTGATCCGGAACCGCCAATTCCGCGAGCCGCAGCTCGAGATCGGCCCGGACTGTCCCGACTGGCTGGTGAACGTTCTTTTCGATCCCCAGACGGCCGGTGGGCTTCTCATCTCCCTGCCCCCCGCTGAGGCGAAGGTTCTTCTCGAAAAGATGCACGCCGCGGGGATAGCCGAGGCGGCGATCGTCGGCGAGGTCATCGCAGGGCCGGCGGGAAGGATCCTCCTTGAATGACCCATCCGTGCCAAGGGCGGCGCCCCGTCCACCGTTCCATTTCCAGGACTTTTAAGACTTTTTTACGTGGTCGTCATGTTTGTTCCCTCTCAGCGGATGAAGGGCGCTGCCGATCCTCACGGAGCCAGAACGCACTGATCAGCGTCACCATAAAGGTGGCCCCGGCGGCGATCGTGAAGGCCGTCTGGAATCCTAAACGGTCGATCAGGTATCCCAAAACCGGTGTCAGGATCCCGCCCCCCTCCATGCCGCTGAAGAAGTAGATGCCGAGGACGGTCGAACGGATGCGAGGAGGCGTCTTGCTGACGATAAACGTCTCCGAAGCGGACATCCGGGCAAAGATGACCGTTCCCAGGAGGATGAGCAGTGCAAAGATCCCCAATCCGTAGGGGAGAACCGTGAACAGAAAGATAACGGGGCCGGCTGTAAAGCAAACCGCGAGGGTCACCCGGACGCTCCCCACACGGTCTGAGAGATAACCGCCAAGGGGGCTCGCCCAGAAGACCGCCACATAGATCACGGAGAGGAGAGCGGCTGCCGTTCTTTTACTCACCTGGAAATGATCGACCATGAGCAGCGGGATGAAAGAAACAGTGGAAATGATAATCGCCGCCGTGAAGGTCGAAAAGATCAGGAAGACAACGATTCGGCGCATGCTTTCCGGCCGGAACTCGATAGGCTCTCCCTTCTTCGCCTCGCCGTGGTTTGCCTTCTCGCGGGCGTTGAGTTGGCCGAGGCGAAGGTAGAAGAGAATGCCGAAGGCGACCGTCGGGATCGCCATCGCGAGATAGGCGTTCCGCCATCCCCAGGCGTTGGCGACGGCGACGGCGATAAGCGGCGTCAAAAAATGGCTGGTCCCGCCGCCGATATTGTGCAGGCCGAGCGCCCGTCCCAGGTGTTCCGGTCTTACCGTGGCGGCGATCAACGGCGGGGCCGTCGGGTGGTAGCCGCCGGCCAAGATTCCCATCAGGACGAGAAAGATGAGCATCAGCAGATAGGTCTGGGAAAGGCCGACCAGGATGCCGGCCAGCGCTACGCCGGAGATGCCTATGGTCAGCAGCTTGCGGGGTTCGATCCGGTCGGCGAGCCAACCCGCCGGCAGCTGCCCGATCCCGTAGGCCAGCGTGAAGGCCGAGATCACAAGCCCCGACTGGGTGTAGTCCAGATCGAAGGCGCTACGGATGAAGGGGATCAGGGGCACCGTGATCGAGGTCAGGACGTGGTGGCTGAAGTGCCCCAGTATGAACAGTGGCATCATCCCCCCGAAAATTGCACGCAGATTCAACCGATGAAAATCCTCCCGTTCATGCTTCTTCGCGGCCGGCGAAGGTGATATCGGTTTGCTGCTTAGCGGAAAAGGACGCCCGGCGTCAATGTAAAAAATGATGCGCCCGTAAAAAAGATAGCTTCGTAAAAAAGTCGATTTTGCCCTTTTTTGTCATTCCGTGCTTGACACGGAATCCAGTGTTATCGAGTAGTTCTGGACTCCGGTTTTCACCGGAGTGACAGGTTTTGGAACTTTTTACAAAGTCGTCACATTTGACTTTCCGTGAGATAGCGGGCTTCCTGACGGCCGCGTTGTTCGTCCACCAGAAGCAGGAGTCCTCCCCCCGCGAGGAAGAGAAAGGTGATGGAGAGGATGCTCAGTCGGGAGGCGAGATCGCCGTCGAAACCCGCGGAACGGGCCCAGACGGCGGCGCCGCCGATCATAACCGGCCCGACGACGGCGGCGAACTTTCCTACCATGTTGTAGAAGCCGAAGTACTCCGCCGCTTTGTCCGGCGGGATGATCCGGGCGAAGAAGGAGCGGCTGAGCGCCTGGACTCC
>JAHJXP010000165.1 GCA_018827585.1 Pseudomonadota bacterium
ACTTCGCCGTCAATCCTGAGCGGCAGCGAGTTTGGTCCGTCCACGTCCTTTTCAATGACCGGCACCCAGTTGTCCGAGAGGTAGCGCGTCAGCTCGAACTGCACGCGCGTGTCATCAATCGCAATATTGGCCGGCATGATGAGCGGGTTTTTGTCACCCTTCTCCCAAAGGCTGTGGATCACAGCCGCCATCAGCCGCAGCACTCCCCGTGTGCGTTGGAACTTCACGAGCGTGGACCAGTCGGTGTAGAGCCGGTCGAAGATCTCCGGGTGAATGGGGTAGGCCGCCTTGATGCGTTTTTCATAGTCGGCGTCGCGACAATCGGGCGGAAACTCCGCCTGCTGCGTTCGGTAAAAATCCGCGAAGGCCCGCGCCACAACGTCACGGTCCTTGAACTGCGCCGGGTCGGCCAAGGGTTCAAAGAGCCTCCGCCGCACGATCTCAAATCCTTCCTCCGCGCTGGCCGGCCGCCATGACGATTCTACCCGCCCGACGACGTTTCTGAGCCTGTCGAGCGCCTCGCGCCCGCGCTGGCCGCCCACCTCCACATCTTCCGTCTGCGCGTGGGGCGAGCCCGTCGTATCCGAAGCCGGGAGACTGATCACCAGAAGACAGTTCTTTGCCAGTTATGCCGATTCCGTCAGCACCTGGGCGAAGGTGAATTGCGTCTCGAAACTGCCCGCAGGCAGATCGCTCTGATCATGAAGCTGGCGCGCATAGGCCACCCATTCGTCGATCAGGATCAGGCATGGCCCATACTCAACAAACAGCTCGCGCAGGACATCACCGGGGCTGGTTGCCTTTTCGTCGTCCGCAGAGAGGCGATTGAAAGCCCGCTTCGCCTCACTTGCACCTCCGGCTGCGTTTCCCAACTGCCAGGCCATCTCTCCCCATAGGGTGCGCACCACAGTGCCGTCGGACTTTGTGACAGGATTGCCAGGAGAGATTCTGTTGCCCACCAATACCACGCGGCGGACAGTCGGTAACGGCGTTATTCCTGCATCCTGCATGACCGCGTCTATTCCGGAGAATTCCGTGGGCGCGATGCCTGAGAACAGATGATAGAGCGCCAGCATGGAGTGCGTCTTGCCGCCGCCGAAGTTGGTCTGGAGCTGCACCACCGGGTCTCCGCCTTGTCCGGCAAGCCGTTGCACCGCGCCGACGAGCATTCTTTTCAAGCTTTCGGTAAGATAGGTGCGGCGGAAAAATTCTACCGGGTCCCGGTACTCGTCGGTGCCTTCGCCCAGACGCACCTGCCAGAGGTCGGCAGCAAACTCCGCCTGCTGGTAGCGGCCGCTTGCCACATCCTTGTGCGGTGTGACCACCTCGCGCCAGGGCTTGAGATTGCCTGATACCGCGCTTTCGATTGCCGAGCCGGCGCTTTTACGCTTCTCGCTGCGCACCTGCTCGTCGAACCGCAGGCGCAGGAGCTCCGTCTTCATCTTCTCAATATCATCGACCTGGGGCGCTGAGATAGCAGTCAGGAGTCTCCCGGCAGAATCAAGGGCGCGATAGGTGTCATCGCCGGAGAAGGACTCCTGGTGCGCCCATTTGTTGCGGTACTCGCGCAGTTCGCTCACCAGACTCCGTTCGGAGTGTCCGAGGGTTTGGCGGAAGACATCGTTCCAGGATTCCCACATCAGCTTCAGAAGCACGGAAACATCCCATTCCACGATCGGCTTCTTGGCATTCAGGCGATCATCGCCGATGAACCGCTCTATCTTGGCGGAAGCGCCATCCTTGTAGATGTTCTTGAACTCGCGTTCAACAAAAGGACTAAGGCCATTCTTCAGGAGTTCCAGGGCCTTGCCGACTCGTTCGTGGTTGGTGATGGCCATGTTTTATTCCCTTTCTTCTTCGTCAAACAATCCAGGCACCGCTTGCCGGGGTTTGCTCCCCTCACGGGCAAGACGCGTGATCTCGGGCCAGCTTTGCACCAAGGCATTGTACGAAAGGGCCTCCGCGGCGCGCTTCTTGCGCTCGCAGAGCATATAGAGCCGGTAGGCCAGATCACGTGCAATCTCAGCTTTCGATCCTAGTCTGGCCACAAGCACTGCCGCCGCACTTTCGCCACCTGCTTCCAGTGCACGGATGATCTGGTGTACCACTTCCCACGCGGGGAGACGCTTATCCGTCGTCGGATCCCAATCTGCATTCAGTTCATCGGGACGGAGAAGACGCACCTTGCCATGGCCCGACATCAGGATCCCATCCTCGTCCATGCCAGAAACGCTAGTGTTCTTTGCTCGGGCAAGAACGTCAGCAACTCCAAATTCACCTTCGGCAAAACCCATCTGCTCAAACCATGCCAATGCAAAACGGCTATCGGCATCGAATTCGCCCTCCTGCTCGGCCAGCGCCTCGTCGAGTGTCTGGTTAATCAGCGCCAGCGCCTCGCGCACCGAGAGGGACTTGCCTCCGGCGTCGAGCACCTGCGCATAACGGGTGTAGACCGCCATGCCGGGGCCGATGGCCGCCTGCGCCAAGTCCACCGGGGCGATGTTGCCGCGCTGCAGATGTACGAGCGCAACGGGCAGCTCGGCCTTGAGTGCGGTGAGAAACTCACGGCGCGTGGCGGTGGACGCATCGGACGCACGCTGGCGGCAAGCGAGGATGATGCTGGAGGCAAGAACGTTTATTCCGGTCTTAAGACCTTGG
>JAHJXP010000166.1 GCA_018827585.1 Pseudomonadota bacterium
CCCTTTCCGACGACTACATGATCTTCGAAATGGCCCCTCCCAACAGCTTCCTGGGAAAGACAATCGCCCAGCTCCAGCTCAGGAGCCGCTACCACATCGAGGTCATTGCCATCCGGGATATCGTCTCCGACAAGATCCAGATGGTCCCAAAGGCCGACTTCGTCATAAAAGACGGCGAGATCCTCGTCGTGATCGGCAAGGAGGGGGATATCCGGTCCATCAAATAGATGACGACTTTGCAAAAAGTCTAAAATCCCCTCCCCCTTGACGGGGGAGGGTTAGGGTGGGGGTGACAAGCGGCCGTATCTCTGCCTATTATTTCCCCCTCCCCTTAGTCCCCTCCCGCCGGGGGAGGGGGAAATTTACTTTTTACGAGAGCGTCAATAGGTAGAGCCGGGGGGAGGGCGTTATTTCATCAATCCCGGAAGGAAAAGGGCTATTTGCGGAAAGGCGATCAGGAGCAAAGCGGTCAAAAACAGCGCGATCATCATCCGCAGGACACCCCGGAAGATCACTTGGAGAGGAACGTCTCTGGCGACGCCGGCGACGACATAGACGTTGATCCCGATCGGAGGGGTGATGACCCCCATCTCCGCGACGAGAACGATCACGACGCCGAACCAGATAGGATCATACCCGAGGGCGGTCACCACCGGGTAGAAGACCGGGATGGTCAGCATGATCATGGCGAGGGAATCCATCAGACAGCCTAGCAGAAGGTAGATGATGATAATGATGCCGATGATGAGGTAGGGCGGCAGGCGCAGGCCCGACACCCAGCTCCCGATCCCCGCCGGAATGGTCGTTACGGCCAGGAAATGGCCGAAGACGGTGGCCCCGGCAACGATGACGAGGATCATGCAGGAGATCCGCGTCGTTTCGTTGAGGGAAGTGATGAAACTTTTCCAGGAGAGATTCCGGCCGATCAGGGCTATTGCGAGGGTGCCGAAGGCCCCGACGCCGGCGGCTTCGGTCGGCGTGAAAAATCCGATAAAGAGTCCCCCCATGACGAGGACAAAAAGGATGAATGTTTCGATCACCCCGGAAAGCGAAGCGATCCTCTCCCGGAGTGTCGCCTTGGGCGCCCTGACGCAGAGTCCGGGACGAAGGCGGACCCAGACCACAATGGAGAGGATGAAAAGCACGGTCAGGCAAATTCCGGGCAAAACGCCGGCCATGAAAAGCTTGCCCACGGACTGCTCCGTCATGATCCCGTAGACGATGAAGATCGTGCTGGGCGGGATGAGGATGCCGAGGCTGCCGCCGGCGGCCACCACCCCCGTGGCCAGAGATGGATCGTAACGGTATTTTTTCATCTCGGGCAGCGCGACGGCGGCCATCGTTGCCGCCGTCGCGCTGGTGGAACCGCAGATGGCGGAAAATCCTGCGCATGCCCCGATGGTTGCAATGGCGAGGCCCCCGGGGAGGTGTCCCATAATCTTGTTGGCCGCGTTGAAGAGCCGGCCGCTGATCCCCGTGTGATGGGCAATTTGTCCCATGAAAATGAACAGGGGGATGACCGTCAGACCGTAGGAACTGAAGACGGAAAAGAAATCCCGCGCGATCAGGTTCAGGGAGGCGCTCCAGGAGGTAAGAAGACCGAAGCCGAGAAAGCCGACGATGGCCATGACGAATCCCACCGGGATTCTGGCGAACATCAGTGCGACAAGAACAGCAAAACCCAACAGACCGACCGTGACGGGGGTCATGATTTTACCGTTCTGATCGCGGATCGCAGGCATTCCGTCAGGAGGACCATGCTCAGCAGACCGCTGCCGAGAGCGATTCCGTAGATGAAAGGATGGATCGGCATGGCCAGCGTCAGGGAGACCTCGCCGCTGTGCCTCATATCTGCGGCATAGGCGGCGCACTGCCAGGCGATGAGACCGAACAGGACGGCGCCGATGAGGGAAACGACTGTTTCAATGGCTATCTGCAGCCGCTTAGGGAGCCTCTCCACGAGGATTTCCACGGCGATGTGCCCCTTCTCCAGGGAGGTGGAGGCGAGGGAAAAGGAGATGATGACGGTTCCGAGGAAACCGACGATCTCGTAGGTTCCCGGGATGGGGTTGCGCAGCAGGCGCAGGACAACATCGGCGCATGTCAGGATCATCATGGTGATCACTGCGGCCCCGGATACTACGTTGAATCCCTGGCTGACCAGGACGATTCCTCTGTGGAATTGAACCATAGAACCTCTTCCACCTTGAACAGGGGGGCTTGCAGGGGGTTGGGTCTCCGGCCGGAACCGCCCCGGCGCCCCTGCAAAGCCCGGTTCAACGTGGTGAGCCTTACTTGTACTGCTTTCCGTACTGAACGATCAGACCCTCCAAATCCTTGAGTGCCTGTTGTGCGGGGAGCCCTTTCGCGGAAACCTCTTTGATGTAATCGTCGATGATCGGCCGGACCGCCTTTTTCCAGCGGCCGTTTTCCGCCTCGGAAAGGGAGACGAACTTATTCCCCAGGCTGAGGGTGTATTTGCGTCCCTCCTCGTCGAGGTCGTCCCATGCCTTTCCATGGACATCTATCCACTGGCCGCTGGCCTCTTCCATGATCTTCTGGACATCGGCAGGGAGGGTCTTCCACTTTTGGAGATTCATGACGACAAACATGGCCGTTGTATAACCGATGCCGGAGCTGTCGGTTGTTGATTTGACGACCTCCGCCTGCTTCCAGCCTTTCAGGGTTTCGATAGGGGCAAAGGTGCCCTCGACGACGCCTTTCTGGAGAGATTCATAGGTCTGTCCCTGGGGCATGGCCACCGGCACGGCACCCAGCGCCGTCACGATTTTGGCGCTCAATCCCGTCGAGCGGATCTTCATCCCTTTGAGCTGTTCCAAGGTTGCGACCGGCGCTTTTGTGTGGAGCAACCCCGGGCCGTGGGCATGGATGTACAGGACCTTGACCCCTTCCAACTCCTTCGGATTGAATTTCTTGAAAAATTCATTTGCAACCCGGGTAGCCGTGCGGCCGTTGGGGTAGCCCAGCGGAAGATCGAGGGCCTCCATCAGGGGGAAACGCCCCCGCGTGTAAGCGAAAACGGACATGCCGATATCGGAAATACCCTTGACCACGCCGTCGAAGCACTGGTCTGCCGGGGTCAGCGTTCCCCCGGCCAGAACATTTATCTTGACCCTGCCGTTTGTCCTTTTTTCGATTTCCCTGGCCCAGTCCTCACCCGCCTTGGCCTGGCCGTGTGACGCCGGGAAGAAGATGCTGTAGGTCAACTGCGTCGTTTCCGCACTGGCCTCGGGAGCGCCGAACGCCGGAAACAGGGCGCCTGCGGCGAGAATCGCTGCCGGTATGATCGTAAACCATCGCTTTTTCATGTTTCCTCCTTTTTTTATGTATTGAACCAGGGTCTATCCGATATCCGCGGCGTTGCCGAAAAGGGCGTCGATATCCTGTCCTCCCCGCCGCAGGGGAAGGACAGGCATCAATAGGCATAGAGAGAAGAAAAAATATAATAAAAATCGTCGATGACAAACATTCTGCGGATTTCCCTTTCGGGGCAGCAACCGCTCCGGCGGTCGGCATGCAATAAATATCAGGTTAAAAGTGTTGGGGAAGGCCTGCTTTCCCGTCCGCTGGACAGGAAGCAGGCATCAATACATATAGGGATAAATGAGGGCGTGGGCAAGGACGGGTTTATAAAAAAAGGATGCACTTTCCTTCACTCGCTCCTTAAGTTGATGCAAACGTGCGATTCCTCTATATTGATTCCGAGCTTCCTGTCAAGGGGTATTTTTTTGGGCCTGTTCCTTCAATTTGTCGATCTCCGCCCGGTAATGCTCCGCCTGGGCCCTGACCTGTTCGATCTCCTCCCGGGTTTTCTGCAGCTTTTCTTCCTGTTTGAGCTTCTCCTCCCGCATGCTGTCCTGCATTGCGTCAAGGCCGACGTAGACCGCGAGGATCCCCCCGAGGATCATGATGATGGGAACGCCGCCCTTGAGGATGATGATAAAATCATTCCACCAGATGGAGAATCCGATCACGCCGAGGATGATCGCCACAACGCCGCTGATAAGTAAAGACATCGCTGAACCTCCTCTCCGCTGGGGGCTTCTGCAGCCGGATATTCTTCAAGCGGCCCCGGAAAACCGACCTGACTCATTCAATCAGTCTATCACCCGCTGCCGGTCTCTCAGTAGTGGGATTTCTCCTATCACAGAGAGGGGAATTAGGCAAGACTAAAGTCTGGCAGATATTACTCCCAAAAAAATGCTTGATTATTGATATGTGTTAAATTATCATTCTTTAGTTGTTTGACGATTTAAAATCATAGCGAAAACAAGGCGATGAAAGGGAACCTCATGTTGGAACCTGATTTTGAAAAGGCGGGGGGACTGGTCCCCGTTGTGGTCCAGGACCACGAGATGGGGGAGGTTCTCATGCTGGCCTACATGAACCGCGGGGCCTGGCTGAAAACCCTCGAGACGGGGAAGGCCACCTACTGGAGCCGTTCCCGGCAGAGCCTATGGATGAAAGGGGAAACCTCAGGCCATGTCCAGCTGGTCCGGGAGGTCCTGCTGGATTGCGACGCGGACACCGTTCTGCTGAAGGTCAAGCAGATCGGAGATGCAGCCTGTCACGCCGGTTACCGCTCGTGTTTCTATAGAAAACTGGCAGGCGGTGATTTTGAAACCATTGGAGAAAGGATATTCGATCCGAAGGAAGTGTACAGATGACGGCTACGTAAAAAGTCCGGATGCTGCGTTGCGCGGCATCCTTCGTCGCTGCGGCGTACGAGGAAGTACGCCTCACTCCTGAGGGAGGGTACTTGCGCGCCTTGCCTGCGGGCTTTTTACGAAGCCGTCCCTTTTTGAAACTTTTCAGATTATTTGCGAAGGAAGTGTACAGATGAAGAAGTTGAAATTGGGCATCCCCAAGGGGAGCCTGGAGGCCAATACTGTGGAATTGTTCAAGAGGGCGGGCTGGCGTATCACCTATGACAGCCGAAGTTATTTCCCCGATATCGATGACGAGGAAATCTCCTGCACGCTGGTCCGCGCCCAGGAGATGTCCCGCTATGTGGAGGACGGCACGCTCGATCTGGGGTTGACCGGCCAGGACTGGATCATAGAAAACGAATCGGATGTATTGTTCATTCAGGACCTGGTCTACTCCAAGACCTCGGCGAGGCAGGCGAGGTGGGTCCTGGTCGTCCGGGAAGATTCCCCTATCCGGTCGCTGGCCGATATGGAGGGGAAAAAGGTGTCGACGGAGCTGGTCAATTTTACCAGGCGCTACTTCGCCGAGCGAAACATCAACGTCCAGGTAGAATTTTCCTGGGGGGCGACGGAGGCCAAGGTGGTCGAGGGGCTGGTGGATGCGATTGTCGAAGTCACTGAGACGGGGACCACCATCCGGGCCAACAAATTAAAGATCATCCATGAGCTGATGAGGACCAACACCAAGCTGATCGCCAATCACAGGGCATGGGAAGATCCCTGGAAGAGGCAGAAGATCGAGCAGATCCGGCTGCTTCTCAACGGCGCCCTCCAGGCGATGGGGATGGTGGGGCTGAAGATGAATGTGGCACGGGAGAATCTCGGCCGGGTGGTGATCCTGCTCCCCTCCCTGAAGGCGCCGACGATCTCCGGTCTCCATTCGGAAGACTGGCTGGCGGTGGAGACCATCGTCAGCGGAAACATCGTCCGGGAACTGATCCCGCTTCTCAAGGAGGCGGGGGCCGAGGGGATCATCGAGTATCCGTTGAACAAGGTCATCTGAAGGGGGGCTCTCATGAGAAAAGCGAACATTCAAAGAAAGACGACCGAGACGGAGGTCTCGGTGGCGGTCAATCTGGACGGAAAAGGGGAGGGGAACATCGCCACATCGATTCCCTTTATGGATCACATGCTGAACCTCTTTGCCAGGCATGCCCTGATGGATCTCACCATCCGCAGCCAAGGCGACACGGCGGTGGACGATCATCACCTCGTGGAGGACGTGGGGATCTGTCTGGGACAGGCGGTCAGGAAGGCCCTGGGGGACAGGAAGGGGATCAGCCGCTACGGCGCCTCGACGGTCCCGATGGATGAGAGCCTCTGCAGCGTGACGATGGATCTTTCCGGGAGGCCTTATCTGGTCTATCGCGCCGAAATCGGGACCCGGAGGATCGGGGAATTCGACCCGGCGCTTCTTCGGGATTTTTTCAAGTCATTCTCTGATCATAGTGGAATCACATTGCACATAAACCTCATCTATGGTAAAAATGAACATCACATGGCGGAGGCGATTTTCAAGGCCTTTGCCCGCGCCTTCAGAGAGGCGGTCGCAAGAGACGAACGGATCGAGGGCGTCTTGTCCACCAAGGGTTCCCTGGAGTCCTGAAGACAGCGGAGGGCAGAGAAAATCGCAGTGCTCTTTCGGCAGGGGCGGGGAATGCGCTGGCTTTTACGGGAGTTACCGAATCTGCCGCCTGTAGAGACAAGGGGGTGAAAATCATCAAAAAGTCGCCGGGTTTCCTCAGGTGTTTATGCGGCATTGCCTTCATCTGCCTCCTGTTGGTGGTCGCGGGCTGCCATTACCGCGAAGAGGCGGTTATTGCCGTCCCGGAGGGGAAGGTGGTTTTTGACCGGATTGCCGTAATCCCCTTTCGGCAGATCGTTCCGGAAGACGCGCGAAGCGGCGCCGTCTCCTGCCCCCTTTGCGGGCTGATGGTCGATGCCGTGCCATCCCCAGGAAGCCCGGAAACGTTGTTGGAATCCCTTTTTCTGAAACAATTGGACAAAAAAAGCAAACATCAATTCGGCCTCATTGCCGGGGAACGCGTCGCCGGCGTCTTCAGACGGATCTCCGCTACTTCCCTCAAGGCGCCTCTCAGGCAGGTGATACGCGAGGTGGGGAGCGAACTGGGAGCGGAAGGTGTCGTCAGCGGGTATGTCTACCGTTTTCGGGAGAGGAAGGGGGTCTCTTATGCAGTTGAACAACCGGCGTCGGTTGCCTTTGAGATCCATCTGCTCCGGGTCAGCGACGGGGCCCTCGTCTGGAAGGGCTACTTCGACAGGACGCAGAGTTCGCTGATGGAGGATCTTCTGCAAGTCTCCTCGTTTTATCGGGGAAGGGGGAGATGGGTGACGGCGGAGGAGTTGGCCGAAGAAGGGCTGGAACAGATCATGAAGACCTTTCCCGGCCTGCCGTAACTTTTCCGGGACCTGCAGAAAGACCGGCCCGGTTCGGAATTTCCGCCGTCGTGGAAATTCCTTTATTTTTCAAGGGTGAATCCTCTGATGATCATTATTCCCGCCATCGATCTGAAAGAAGGCCGGTGTGTGCGCCTTATCCAGGGAGACTTCGGAAGGATGACCGTCTACGATGACGATCCGGTCGGTGTGGCGAGCGCCTGGAAGGCACAGGGCGCCGAGCGTCTGCACGTGGTGGATCTGGAAGGGTCGCTCGCGGGGGTCCCCCGCCATGAGGCGGTAATCAGGGATATCGTTGCCGGCACAGGGCTGCCAGTGCAGGTCGGGGGTGGCATCCGGGCAATGCAGACCGTTGAGTCCTATTTGCGGATCGGGGTCCGGTGGGTGATCATCGGGACGGCCGCCCTGCGGGACCCGGGGTTTGTCCGGAACGCCTGCCGGGAGTTTCCGGGGCAGGTGATCTTAGGCATCGATGCGGTCGGAGGGCGCGTCGCCGTGCAGGGATGGACGGAGAAAACCGAGGAGACAGCGGCCGCCCTGGCGCAACAGTTTGTGGGGGACCGGCCGGCGGCCCTGGTCTACACGGACATTGCCAGAGACGGAATGCAGGTCGGTGTCAATATCGAAGGAACCGGGGAACTTGCCGAAACGACGGGGATTCCGGTGATTGCCTCGGGAGGAGTATCCGGGGTCCAGGATATCGAAAGGCTGGTGGCTATCGAGCAGAAGGGCGTCTTCGGCGTGATCGCCGGGAAGGCCCTCTATACGGGCGCCCTTTCCCTCGCAGAAGCGATTGCCTGCGGGAAGGGTCTCCTCCACGGCGGCGAGGCCGCTTTCCGGGATCGGTTTGAGGCGCGGTCTTCGTAATGGTCCGGCAGCACGTCATGGATATAAGGAGGTGCGGCGTATGGAAGGATGCATATTCTGTAAAATCGCGGCCGGCGAGATTCCCGGTCGGAAGGTCTATGAAACCCAGAGCGTCCTGGCCTTTGAAGACATCCATCCCATGGCCCCGGTCCATGTAATCATTATCCCCAAGCGCCATGTGGCCACCCTGATGGACGCCGACGCGGAGGGGATGGCGGACGTGCAGGCCATGATGGCCGCCGCCCAGGAAGTGGCCCGGATCAAGAAGGTCGACCAGCGGGGTTTCCGGGTGGTGATCAATTGCAATGAAGAAGGGGGACAGGTCGTCTTCCATCTCCACATGCATCTGCTTGGCGGCCTGAAGCTCAGGGACGGTCTGGCCTGACGGTTATTTTGATTGACAAACGGCAACGATGAACTAACATTACCTCAAGGGCGAGGCGGGAGATATGACTTTCAGGGAAACAGTGGATCGGGAAATTGGCCTGGCTGCAAAGGCAAAGGACAGGGTCAGGTTGTCCGCCCTGCGCATGCTGAAAAGCGGTCTGCACAACCGGGAAATCGATCTGAAACGCGAGCTCAACGAGGGCGAATCTCTCCAGCTCCTCTCTTCCATGGTCAAGCAGAGGAAAGATTCGATCGAACAGTTTGAAAAAGGCGGCAGGGCTGATCTCGTGGAAAAAGAGCTGGCGGAGCTGAAGGTGATCGAGGAGTTCATGCCGGCGCAGATGCCGGAGGCGGAGCTTGCCGCGCTTGTCGAGGATGCGATCCGGGAGTCCGGCGCGACGAGCGCGCGAGACATGGGGAAGGTCATGAAGATCCTGATGCCGAAGCTGGCCGGCAGGGCGGACGGCAAATCGGTCGGAGAAAAGGTCAAGGCCATGTTGACGCTCTCGTAAAAAGTTGCAAAAGCCTTGAATTTAGAAGACGGCTTCGTAAAAAGGCCGCAGGCAAGGCGCGCGAACCCTGAGAAGTGAGGCGTACTTTCAACGTACGCTGCAACGACGAAGGGTGAAGCGCAACGCAGCATCCGGGCTTTTTACGAAGTCGTCAAGGTTGTCCGCGTAGGGGAAGAATGATTTGAAGGGGTCTATTCCCGAGGACAGTATAGAGGAGATCCGGAGACGGACCGATATCGTTTCCCTGATCGGGGAGTATGTCACCCTGAGAAAGGCGGGAAGAAATTTTCTCGGGCTGTGTCCCTTTCACCAGGAGAAAACGCCCTCCTTTACCGTGAGTCCCGAAAAACAGATGTTCTACTGCTTCGGGTGCAGCGAGGGGGGGAATGCCCTTACCTTCCTGATGAAGCTCAATTCCCTGACTTTTCCCGAAGCGGTCCGCCATCTGGCGGGAAAGGTGGGCGTCGTCATCCCCGAGAGGGCGGCGAGCCGCGAGGAGAAGGAGCGTCGCACCCTTCGGGAGCAGATCCGCCAGGCCAATGAACTTGCGGCCGGATTTTTCTCCTCTGCGCTCCGGTCGCCGGCGGGGGAAGAGGCAAGGGAATATCTCCGGAAGAGGGGGATTGAGGAAGCGGCGGTCAGGACATTTCGCCTCGGCTTTGCCCCGGACGGATGGAGCCAGCTGCTCGATTTCCTCGGGAAGAAGGGGATATCACCGAGGCTCGCCGAACAGGCCGGCCTGGTCGTGCCGAGGGCGGGGCAGCCGGAGAGGGGTTATTACGACCGGTTTCGCGGGAGATTGATAATCCCCATCGAGGACGTCGATGGTCATATCATCGCCTTTGGCGGCCGCGTCATCGGCGCCGGCGAGCCGAAATATATGAACTCCCCCGAGTCCGCGGTCTATACTAAGGGGAACAATCTCTACGGGCTTTCCAGGACACGGGAGGCCATCCGCGAAAAGGGCTTTGCCATCCTGGTCGAGGGATATTTCGACCTGATTGCCCTCTGGAATGCGGGCATGGCCAATGTCGTAGCCACGCTGGGGACGGCCCTGACGCGCAACCAGGTCGATCTGCTCCGGCGCTATACGACCCGTGTGGCGGCCGTTTTCGATCCCGATGAGGCCGGCCGGAAGGCCTTGGCCAAGAGTCTCGAACTGTTCCTGTTCGGAAATATCCATGCGCGGGCGGTGATCCTTCCCGACGGGTATGATCCGGACGATTTTGTCAGGAGACAGGGGCGGGAAAGGCTGGAGGAGCTTGTGGCCCAGGCCCAGCCGATGGTCGATTATTACATTGAACGGATCATCGGCGGCAGGGGAACGCTGGAAGAGGACCGCGACAAGTTGAGGGAAGCAGTCTCCTTCATCTGCCGGATGGAGGACGCCGTCGGAAGAAACCTCTTCATCAAAAAGCTGGCGGAGACGCTCAATGTGGATCAGGAGGTGCTCAAGGCGGAGGTCCGCCGATCCCTTTCCAATTCGCCGGCCCCTCCGGCCGATCAGCGGCGGCGAAAAGGCGCCGTTGAGCCTGATCCCGTCGAGCTGAGTTTGATCCACATGATCCTGGAGCGCCCCGCGCTCATAGGCAAGGTCGCCCAGTCCGGGGTGTTGCAATGCTTACTGACGGAAGAGTTAAAACTGCTGGGAGAAAAACTGCTGGCAGCGGCGGAAAGCGAGGAGACGCCGGACCCGTCCTCCCTCGTCGGCGGCCTTGCGGAAGGTCCGGTAAGGGAGAAAATACTCGCCCTGTTAATGGGGGAGAGTCCCTATCGCGAGGAGTGGGCGGATCGCCTTCTGGCCGATACCATCAGGAAGATCTATCGGAAATGGTATAGGGAGCGGCACAGGGTTCTGCGGAGGCAGATCGTCAAGGCCGAGGAAGACGGAAACGACGAATTATGCGCCCGCCTGATCAGGGAAAAAGAAAGGCTTACCCAGGAAGAAAAAAGGCTTGCTTGACGATTTCGTAAAAAATCCATATGCTGCGCTAAGGCTTCATTCCGCCCGATATCAATGGGCCGGGGATAAGAAAATAGGTTGTCGGGAGAAACCGATATGGGAAAAGAAATAGAATCCGATGAGTTTAAGAAGTTGCTCACTCTGGGCGAGGAAAAGGGATTTCTGACCTATGACGACGTCAACGATTTGTTACCTTCTGATGTCGTCTCGTCCGATCAGATTGATGACATCATTATGCTCTTTGGCGAGAAGAACATCGACATCATCGATTCCGACAAGGGCGAAAAACTGATTGTCAAGAAGGCGCCGGATGACCGGAGTGAAATCAAGGGCGAGGGCCTGATGAATCTGTTGCCCGCGATCGGCAAAACCGGCGATCCGGTGAAAATGTATCTGCGGGAGATGGGGATGGTTTCCCTGCTCAGCCGGGAGGGCGAGGTTGAGATTGCCAAGAAAATCGAAGAGGGCGCCAAAGAGAGCATGGCGGCCGTTTTCTCTGTGGCGTCTTCCATCCGGGATGTGATTAATATCGGGGTCGAGATCAAAAACGAGACGCTCCGGGTGAAGAATGTTGTGGAAAATCTCGAGGACGAAGATGGCGTCGTCGAGGAAGACATGCACCGGGAGAGGGTGGTCAAGCTGATCGACAAGGTTACCTTGCTGGAAGGGAAGAACGAGCTGATAAGGAAAAAGCTCAATGCCAAGGGTCTCGGCGCCGAGGAGAGACGGGCTCTCAAAGAGGCGTGCGAAAAGAACATCGCTAACATCGTAAAGCTCTGCCGGAAGGTCCGCTTCAGCAGGAAGCAGATAGACCGAAGGGTCGCCAATCTCCGGGTTTATCTGTATCATGTGGAAAAGGCGGAGGAGGATATCCGCCGGTGCAAGGCGGAGACAGGGCTGTCTCTCGCCCAGCTGGAAGACGCCTTTTCGAAGATGAAAAAGTCTACCAAGGCGCCGGAGCGGGTTGCCAAAAGCGTGGGGGTGCCCCTGGCTAAATTGCTGTCCTGCGAGCAGATCGTCAAGGAGACCAATCGCAGTTTCAAGAAGATCACCCAGGAGACGGGGCTCTCCGTGACGGCGCTGAAAAAGGCGATGGTAGCCATCGAAACGGGGGAAAGAAAGGCGGAGATCGCCAAGAGAAAACTGGTGGAGGCGAACCTGCGCCTGGTTGTGAGCATTGCGAAGAAGTACACGAACCGGGGCCTGCAGTTTCTGGACCTGATCCAGGAGGGCAACATCGGCCTGATGAAAGCGGTGGACAAGTTCGAGTATCAGCGCGGTTATAAGTTTTCCACCTACGCCACCTGGTGGATAAGACAGGCGATCACCCGCGCCATAGCGGATCAGGCGAGGACCATCCGAATTCCGGTGCATATGATAGAGACGATCAACAAACTCATCCGCACCTCCCGGTATCTCGTCCAGGAACTGGGAAGGGAGCCCAATCCGGAAGAGATCGCCAACAAGATGGAGTTTCCCCTGGAAAAAGTCCGGAAGGTCCTCAAGATCGCCAAGGAACCGATCTCACTGGAGACGCCCATCGGCGAGGAGGAGGACAGCCACCTCGGAGATTTCATTGAAGACAAGAAGATCATGTCGCCTTCGGAAGCGACGATCAACATGGATCTGGCGGAACAGACCCGGAAGATCCTAACGACCCTGACTCCCCGGGAAGAAAAGGTGCTCCGCATGCGTTTCGGGATCAGCGAGAGGGGGGATTATTCGGCGGAAGAGTCGCGGGAATCTCTGGAGATGAGCAGGGAAAGAGCGAAACAGATAGAGTCGGGGGCCTCCATCCGGAAACTCCGGAATCCGTCGCGGCGGCGGATCCTGAGAGTGACGGGCAAATAAATTGTTGACAAGACGCAGCGGCGAGTATTAATATACACGGATAAATATATTCTGAGACCTTGAATTTCTCGAAATAATGGATATTTTGTCATTCCGGCGTTTGCCGGAATGGCGGAAAGGTCAGATTTTCAAAGTCTCATTTGCTGTTCATCCTGCAATTATGGAAGGGCCCATAGCTCAATTGGTAGAGCCACCGGCTCATAACCGGTCGGTCCCTGGTTCGAATCCAGGTGGGCCCACCAGGGATGAAGAAGATGGAGGGCAGATGCCGGTCAGACGCGGCGCATCATCCAAGACGACAGCGCATTCAGACAGGGAAAGGCATACCCTGAAAATGCACCAGCGACTGGTGCATTTTTTTATGATGATTTTTCCCAGAGGAAAGGGGGAGGCGGTTGAGAGAACAGTTGGAACTCCTGATTGAACTCCAGAAGACGGAGTCGGCGGCGGGCAGGATTATCGCAAGAAAGAGGGAGCTGCCGGTCCGGATGAACGGGCGGGAAGAGGAATTCAAGGCATGTTGCGCAGCGGTGGAGAAGGAAAAGGAAAAGCTGGAAGCCCTTAGAAAAAACCGGCGGGAAAAGGACGCCCATCTCCAGAAGGGGCAGGAGAGCCTGAAGCGATCGCGGGAAAGACTCTTCGAGGTCAAGACGAACAAGGAATACCAGTCGATACTCAAGGAGATCGAAACCTTCGAGGAAAAGAACAGCCGCATGGAGGACGAGATCATCTCACTCCTCGACGAGCTGGATCAGCTTGAGGCGTCGGTGAAAAAAAAGGAAGAGGAACTGGACAGCCATCGCCTCCGCTATGAGGGCGAAAAGAAGCAGATGACGGAAGAACTTGGCGCGCTCGCGGGGGAGCTTGAAAGCTGCCTCAGCAAGAGCGCAGACCTCAAGAAGGCGATACCTGCCGACATCCTCAGGAAGTATGAACAGATCAAAAACTCGGGCCGGGGTGTTGCTGTGGTCTCGGTCTGGAAGGAAGTCTGCTACGGGTGCCATATGTCCATTCCTCCCCAGCTGTACAATCAGCTGCAGAAGTCCCAGACGCTGATCACCTGTCCAAACTGCAGCCGGATCATCTACTGGGAGCACAGAGACGCCTGACGACAGTGGTCGACTTCGGCCGAAGGAGGAGTGGCGGGGTGTTTTTCAATCTATATACCGACGGGGCGTGTCGTGGTAACCCGGGTCCGGGCGGGGCCGGGATTGTTCTGACGGACGAAAAGGGCGGCACGGTTGCCGCCGTGAAACAATATCTCGGCCGGTGCACAAACAATGTGGCCGAATACCGGGCCTTGATCGGAGGTCTTGAGGAGGCCCTGCGGCGGCGCTGTACGGATCTCCATATCTACCTGGATTCGGAACTCCTGGTGAACCAGATCCGCGGGAGCTATCGGGTCAGGAACGCCGGGCTGCTGCCGCTTATGGCGGAGGTGAGAAAACGCCTGGCGGCGCTTGACTCGTATACGGTGGAGCATGTATACAGGGATCGGAATCGGCTGGCGGATGCGCTGGCCAACGAGGCCATCGACGAGGCGGCCGGCGGCCGCGGAAAGGCAACCGCCGGAGATTGAAAAATGTACAGAGGTGTTCGAGCAGAGCAGATGATCGCCGGTCCGTCATCCCGGACCGGAGGAAAGTCCGAACTCCGCAGGGCAGGATGGTCGCTAACGGCGACTGGGGGCGACCCTAAGGAAAGTGCCACAGAAAAGACACCGCCTTTCCCGAAGAGGGCAAGGTAAGGGTGAAAAGGCGAGGTAAGAGCTCACCAGTTTCCCGGGTGACCGGGAAAGCTTGGCAAACCCCATCCGGAGCAAGACCAAATAGGAGAACGGGGCGGCCCGTCCCAATGTTCTCGGGTTGTGTCGCTTGAGGCGGCCGGCAACGGCCGTCCCAGAAGAATGATCATCGCCGCCTTCAGGGCGACCGGGAGGCGGAACAGGATTCGGCTTATGACCTGCTCGGACACCCTTTATTGATCAAGTAGCAATTAAGATGATCTGCAAATAAATCCTCTTTAACGTCGCCCCTCCCTGTATCCGGCAGGCAGGTAAACTCCAGCCGGGGTTCGGAACATGTTGAAATAGCCGAATTCCGATGTCTGTCCCGGACAATGATCCGGGATGCCTTTGAAAAGACTGGATGCCTGCGCCTGTCCCAGACCCTGATTCAGGATCCGCAGGAATGACAATATCGCGACGATCCAGAGAAGAGACTCTCGAAAAATATGATAATTGGTGCCCGATATGAAAGTGCTGTCCGCCGAGTTTGTCCTTTCCGCCCGTGAACCCGCCCACTATCCTCCGGCATCCCTCCCCGAAGTTGCCTTTGCCGGCCGGTCCAATGTGGGGAAATCATCCCTGATCAACACCCTCCTGAATCGGAGGGGACTGGCCCGGACCAGCAACACGCCGGGGCGGACGCAGGAGATCAATTTTTTCACCGTCAACAACCGGGTCGCCTTCGTCGACCTTCCCGGTTACGGGTATGCAAAGGTTCCCGAAGCTATCCGCAGGCACTGGGGGCCGATGATCGAGACCTATCTAAGGGAGCGGCAAACCCTCCGGCTTGTGGTCCTGATCCTCGACGTCAGGCGGGACCCTTCCGGGGAAGACCTGCAACTGATCCGGTGGCTGCAATTTTACCGGCTCCCTTCCCACATCGTCCTGACGAAAATCGACAAGATGTCACGGAATCAGCTTGCCCAGAGACAGCGCCTGATCGGCGAGCGGCTGGGGCTGCCCGCCGCGGAACCGCTGCTGGCCTTCTCGGCGAAAACAGGCGCGGGAAAGGAACGCCTCTGGCGGGAGATCAAAAAGGCGATGGCGCTTGCCCCCGGCGATGATCTCTGATAGTTGGCCAGCTGTTTACGTTCATCATGTTTCGATTGCAAAACAGGCAAACATAAAATATAAAGGATCGGTTATCAGTCGGCGTTGCTGACGGGGCAGAGTAGCGCAGGTTTTTTAAAAAAATGAAATCGTCCGGAAATTTTTTCTATATTACTCCCTCGTGCTGACCGTCATCATCTTCATCCCCCTTTATCGAATTGTCAGAGGACCAACGATCTTTGACCGGATGCTGGGCGCAGGGGCAATCGGCACAAAAACGATGGTGCTGATCAGCCATATCCCGGAGGAACTCCAGCCATATCTACCCCTCCTGGGCAAGATCACCCTGAATATGGGCGCGGGTGATTCCACCTATGAGGAAATGGCTAAGCGGATCACCCTGGCCACGGGTGGTCTCAGTTATCACTCAGGTACCAGCGGATCCTGGGAGCCACCAAAGAGGACCTCCGGGAGGCCGCGGTTTCATATTTCCCGAGTGCTATGGCAAGGGGGAACGTAGCCGTCTATAGTAACGAAGAGAATCTGAAGGCGGCCAGCGAGGGCCTGACCAACCTGACCTTCGAAAGTCTGGTTTGAGGACGTCCTCACGGGGCAGCGCGGAGTCCCCCTAAACGACCAGGGCCATACGCCTGACCCTTCAGGGGAGCTCCATAGCAGCGGTCTGGTGGCACCAGATGAGGAAGCGTAGGTTTAAAAGAAATAGTAGATAATAAGGTAGGCCAGAAGTAGCAGCACAATCCAGGTGGCGGTGGGGGCTACGGTCCAGTGCTTCTTGAGGTCATGGGGATAGTTTTCCCGGGCCCTTTTAATCTCCTCAGACAGATAGGCCTGCCGGGCGGGGGAGTGGCTGAGATTACGCAGGATACTCTCCGAGGTTATCCTGATGCTCGAGACGGGATCGCGGCTGAATTGGAGCAGACCGCCGGGAATAAGGTCGAAAACCAGCCGACGGAGAGCGTCCCCCACCCTGGCCAGGGGATTGTTTAACAGGGACATGAAGGCCTTGGCCCCCTTACGGTAGAACCAGTCCGCATCGAGGTTTACGCATCTCATCTCCGCCGGGTAGATCCCGGAGAGGATCAGGAGCGTAAAGGCCAGGGCGGAGAAGAACAGGAGCTGGAGCTGATCCACCACATGGGCCGCCGTGTAGGGGACATAGTCGATCGGGTAGGGAAGGATGCTGTAGAGATAACCGGGGAATATGCCAATGGCGATACAGAAAAAGGCGGCGATACCCATCGCGATGAGCATGTTAAGCGGCGCCTCCTTCGGTCTGAGACCGGAATCATGACCAAAAAAGGCGAAAAAGGGTATCTTGATCCCCGAGTGATGGAACACCCCGGCAGAGGCAAAGATGAGAACAAACCAGATGAAACCGAGCTGTCCGATCCCGGCAGCGCTGATTACCATCGCCTTGCTGATAAAGCCGCTGAAGAGGGGAACCCCGGAGATGGAGGCCGCCCCGATGATGCAGAAGATCGTGGTCAGCGGCATGGTCCGGTAGAGCCCCCCGAGGTCGGTGGCATTGATCTTTCCGGTCTGCTGGAGGACCGCCCCCATGGACATGAAGAGGAGGGCCTTGTAGAGGATATGGGAAAAGGCGTGGGCCACCGTACCATTTAAAGCGAGTTCCGTCCCGATGCCGACGCCCACCACCATGAAACCCACCTGGTTGATCAGACTGTACGACAGCACCCTCCGCAGGTTATTTTCGATGACCGCATAGAAGATGGGGAAGGTCACCATGGCCGCGCCGATCCAGATGAGGAGATCCACCCCGGCAAAGGATCTGGCCAGGACATAGACGGCCGTTTTCGTGGTGAAGACGCTGAGAAAGACCGTTCCGGTTGCCGAGGCCTCCGGGTAGGCATCGGGCAGCCAGGCATGGAGAAGCGGGAAGGCGGCGTTGATGCCGAAACCGATCAGGATCAGGTAGGAGGAAAGACCGGAGAGTCCCAGGGCGTTGAAGGCCACCGAACCGGTTTCCTGTACATGGATAATGATCCCTACCAGCAGGCAGAGGCCGCCGAAAAGATGAACCAGGAGGTACCTGAGCCCCGCCTGATAGGAAGCGGGAGTCCGGCCGGCCCAGACCAGATAGGCCGCCGCAAAGGCCATAATCTCACAGAAGACGAAAAGACTGAGAAAATCACCGGCGAAGACCGCCCCCAGGGCGCTCCCGCCGTAAAGCATGGCCGCCACATGCTCGTCGCTTCGCCCCTCCAGGGAATAGATGGCGCCGATCAGGGCGGCCAGGGAAAAGATGTATCCGAAGGGAAGACTAAGGGCGTCCACCCGGCCTAATATTATCTTGTGGCCAAGGAAAATCCAAACCCAGCTCTCGACCCCCGGAGGAAGGCCGATAATGTTTATCAGGGAGACCACCGGCAGGAGGAGGATATAACCGTTCCGGAGAGTCCTGTTCTTCAGGAAGGGGATCAGCAAAGCGCCGAAGAGGAGGACAAAGGCGGGAGGGATACTACCGATCATAGTAATCTTCCCTCCTTTTTACCATTTTTCTCAAGATATATTTGGCCGCCAAGACCAGGAGGACACAGGAGACAAAGCCATAGGCGGCATAAAAGGAGGGGTACTCCTCCCAGGGGAAAAAGGGATGCTTGGGGATGAAGAGATCGATCAGGATCAGCCCGATCAGGCAACCGTACAGAGACCACAGGAGCCTCTTTACATTCTCCGGCTTGTCGAACAGGTACTCTTTCCTGGCCTGGCCATCTTGTTTTTTATCAGTTACCACTCTAGTCCCCTCTCATCCCAGCAGAAGGATCACCGCAAGGTAGGCCACCCCGACGGCAAAGACGATATAAAAGGCACGGCGGTAACCAGGCACGGCGGCGTGGGAGAGTTCCTGCAGTTCTTTCCGCCCCGTTTTCACCAGATCAGCCTTGCCCTCTCGGGTCAATGATCTCTTCTTCATCATCTTCTCATTCCTGACGGGCACAAGGCCCTAGACTACAAAAGGCGTCGTCATTTCTCTATCCCCCCACGATCATCCGGGCCAGGGCCAGGAAGCCCGAGGGGGCAAAAAATAGCAGGATCGTCCCCAGGGCGGTAAAGGTCAGGGCCGCCACCATCAGAATCGGCGCCTCCTGGAGACCAAATTTTTTCCAGGGCCAGTAAATATGAGGTTCTTCCTCATGACCGTGGCCGGGGTTCGACCGGGCGGGCGCTGCCACCTGGGGTGGTTTGAAAAAGGCCGCGTAAACAATCGGCAGAAAATAACAGGCGTTAAGGATGGTGCTTACGACCAGGACGATAAGGATGGGAAATTGTCCCGCCTCCACCGCCCCGAGGGTGATATACCATTTGCTCAGGAATCCACCCAGAGGGGGGACGCCGATCATAGAAAGGGCGCCGATCGTGAAGGCCGTCATGGTAAAAGGCATGGACCGGCCAATGCCGTCCAGTTCGCTTATTTTCGTCTTATGGGCGGCCACGTAGATGGCGCCCGCGGTAAAGAACAGAGTGATCTTGCCAAAGGCGTGAAGCACAATGTGCATGATGCCGCCCGTCACCGCGGCCGGGGCCAGCAGGGCGGCCCCCAGAATCACATAAGAGAGCTGGCTGATGGTGGAATAGGCCAGTCGGGCCTTGAGATTATCCTGCCTGAGGGCAATCACCGAAGAGACGACAATAGTAAAGGAGGCCGCATAGGCCAGGGCAGTTCCCAGTCCGAGATCACCCAGGAGATCGACACCGAAGATATCCAGCAGCACCCGCAGGATCATGAATACCCCGGTCTTTACCACGGCGACGGCATGGAGCAGGGCGCTGACCGGTGTCGGGGCCACCATGGCCGCGGGGAGCCAGGAGTGAAAAGGCATCAGGGCCGCTTTGGCAATCCCGGCCATAAAGAGGACAAAAATAATCGCGATAAGCGTATCTGACCCCTTCCCGGCCAGGATTCCACCGGCGGTAAAATCCAGGGTGCCCGCCGTGGTATAGGTGAGAAAGATCGCCGGCAACTGGAAGGCGATAGAGGTTCCTAAGAGATAAGTCAGATACAGTCTGGCGCCGCGGATGGCCTCCGGGGTCTCTTTATGGGCGACCAGGGGGAAGGTGCACAGGGTGATGATTTCGTAAAAAATAAAGGAGGTAAAGAGATTGGCCGAAAAGGCCACCCCCATGGTGGCCGAGAGGGCCACGGCAAAGGCGGTGAAGTATCTGGTCTGGGCATGTTCATCCAGGGCGCGGACATAGCCGATGGAATAGAAGGAGGTAATGATCCAGAGCAATGATGCGGTAACGGCAAAAAATATCCCCAGGGGATCCACCCTAAAGGCGATGTCCAGGCCGGGGAAAACCGTAAGGAGGCGATAGGAAAAGGTCTGCCCCGCCAGGACATGGCGCAACATCACCAGCACCAGAGAAAATTTCACGAGCGCGGCGCCTATCGTCCAGAACTCCCTGAGGTTGGGCCGGTCCTTGGACAGACGGATCAGCCCCGCCGCGATGAGGGAAACGGCCATCACATAAAAGGGAAGGGGGGAATGGATCGCTTCCATCACTGCATCCCCAGGAGCATGGCGGCCGCCTGCCGCGCCGGCCCCTCCGGGATGAAGGCCGCCACCCCGAAGAAGAGGAGGAGAAAGGCCATGACCATAATGGGAATCATCATCGCCCAGGGAACATGGCACCGGTCTTTGGCGTCTTCCGGATCATCCGGTTCATGGAAGTAGCCCCATTCGATGATCCGCCAGAAATAAACGGCCGTCAGGAGGGAACTGACCAGAATTACCGGAATGAAATACCAGCGTCCCGCCTCGAGGGCGCCTATGGCCAGATACCACTTGCTGACGAATCCCGCCGTCAGAGGTACGCCAACCATGGAGAGACCGTAGATGGTAAAGACCAGCATGGTTAAGGGCATGGTTTTGCCCAGACCCTTCCAGTCTGTGATGTGGTAGCGGTCCGTCTGATAAATAATCACCCCGGCGAGGAGGAAGAGTCCCCCCTTCATCAGGGCATGGTTGAGCATATGCAGGAGGCTCCCCGTCAGGGCCGTCTCATTGGCCAGGGCAATCCCCAGGACGATAAAGCCGATCTGGCCGATACTCGAGTAGGCCAGCATCCGCTTGATGTTCGTCTGTGCCAGGGCCATGACCGAACTGACCAGGATGGCGATGGGGGTAATCACGAAGAAGATCTCGGTTATCGGCACCGCTTCGTAAACAAAGGCCGGGGTAAATACGGTAAACATGACCCGCATCAGCGCGTAAAGGTTAACCTTCAGCACCGCCGCGGCCAGGATGGCGCTTACCGCCGAGGGTGCTAGCGAGTGGGCGCTGAGCAGCCAGGTGTGCAGCGGGAAAAGCGCAAACTTCAGGCCAAAACCGATAACGAAAAAGACAAAGGCCGTCAGGACCACCCGGGAATGGTAAAGATCCGGCAGTCTCTCCCTAAGATCCGCCATATTAAGGGTGCCCGTCACCATGTACAGGTGGCCGATCCCCAGAAGCACAAAGACGGCGCCTACGGTTCCCAGGATGAGATAATTGTAGCTGGCGACAACGGCGCCTCTTTTCTTCCCCACCGCCACCAGGGCATAACCGGAGAGGGAGGCAATTTCGAGGAACACATAAACATTGAAGATATCGCCGGTGATCACCATCCCCAGCAAACCCGTAATGAGGAGCAGGTAAAGGACAAAGAAGTTTAGCTCACGCTCCGGGCCAATCTGCTTTTTCACATAGGGGCCGGCAAAGACGGCGATCATGAAGGAGATGAAAGAAATAACGACCAGGATATAGCCCGAGAAATAGTCCACCACATACTCGATGCCCCAGGGCGGCGCCCAGCCTCCCAGCCAGTAGCTGATCCTGCCGGTGGCACGAACGGACATGAGCAGGTCCAAAGAGACAACAAAGGAGAGGAGCGTGGCGTAGGTAGTAATGTGCCAGGCCCAGGTCCGCCTGAAAAGACCAGCAAAGAAAGTCAGCAGGGCGCCAAAAAGGGGAATCAGGACTACCAGCACAGGGAAATGAAGACTCATTCGGCATCCTGCTCCAATTTGGCGATCCTGTACTCGTCGAGGGTACCGTAAGCACGGTAGATTTTGATGGCCAGTGCCAACGCGACGGCGGTAACGCTGACGCCTACCACGATGGCAGTAAGGATAAGCACATGGGGGAGAGGGTTCGTATAGGTCGCCGTCTCGGGGGTTAAGGCGCCGTGGGCTCGGCTTAGCAAAATCGGCGCCGTGCTCCCCTCTCTTACGGCCATGGAGATATAGAAGAGGAAAACGGCGGTCTGAAAGATATTGAGGCCGACGATTTTCTTGATCAGGTTTCCCTTGGCGATCATCGCGTAAAACCCGATCATCATCAGGGAAATATAGATCCAGTAATTGTACTTTCCTGCTATTATCTCTATCATTTCTATCCCTTAAGCTGCTGTCGCCGTTCCAAGGCGGAAAAGTCGTCAATCATCATCGCGCCTGGCCATCTCAAAAAACAAGGTCGTCATCACCGCCGAGACGGTGATCCCGACACCGATTTCAATGCCATAGATCCCGAGCTGGCTGGCCAGGATTTCATTGCCGATCAGGGGAAGCCTGTCATATTCCAGGTAACGGCCTCCTCCCAGGATGCAGAAGATACCGATGACGGCATAGATAAACAGTCCCGTGGGGTTGAAGAAATCACTCGCCTTCCTGGATATCCTTTTGCGTCCCTCTTCAAGGCCGAACACCATGGCATAAAGGATGAAACTTGCCCCCAAGATCACCCCCCCCTGAAAACCTCCCCCCGGGCCCAGCTCACCGTGGGCGATCACATAGAGAGAGAAGAGCTGGATAAAGGGGATCATGAGTCGGGAAACGGTCTTTATAATGACATGTTCAGCCATGAAATCTTCTCCTGAGCAGAATGAGCACGCAGATTCCGGCGGTAAAGATAACCGTTACCTCTCCCAGGGTGTCGTAACCGCGATAGCTGGCCAGGATGGCGGTGACAAAGTTGATCGATCCTGTTTCCGGTACGGATTTTTCGATGTAGTAAGGGGCCACATGAAGGTTGGCCGGGGCGGCGGGGTCAGAGAAATTCGGCATGTCGAGGGTGCCGTATATCAGGACGGCGCCGGTCAGCATGACCACGCCCAAGGGGATCAGCCGGGCAATCCGGGTAAGCCAGGGAAAGATACTCTGGCCCGGTTTCTCCGGGTCTTCCTCGTGCCGGAAAGTCCTGCTCAGGGCGGCAATAAGCAGAACCGTTGTTATGCCGGCCCCCACGGCTGCTTCAGTAAAGGCCACATCCACCGAGTTGTACCTGGTCCACAGCAGGGCCATCAGCAGACTGTAAGCTCCGAGGATCATGACGGAGCCTAAAAGATCCTTCATCGAGACCGACGCCACGGCGCAGACCACAACAAAGAAGAGAAGAATAAAGTCAATTACCATCCTTTTTCTCCTCCTTAGTCCAGGGCCGGAGCCCGGATAAGTAAGCGGCTTTGGCCAGGGCGTGGGTGGCCGTGGGATTGCAGACGAAAATAAAGGCAACAATCAGCAGGAGTTTGATCGAGACGAGAGACAACCCTTCATGGATCATCAGGGCCAGAAGGACCAGGAGCTGCCCAAGGGTATCGCCCTTTCCAGCGGCATGCATCCGGGTATAAAAATCAGGAAACCTGACAACACCAATGGCTGCCACCAACAGGAGGAAGCATCCGAGGAAAAGAAATATGCCGGCTATAATTAACCTTATCTCCACTTCCATACCCCAAGGACCAACACGCTTCCCGCAGCCACCGAAAGCCCTCAGCCCAACCCTCCCGTCTCACTGTATTTTAGGATCGCGATGGTAGCGATGAAGTTGATCAGGGCATACACCAACGCGATATCAAGAAAATACGGCCTGTCGTAGATGAACCCAATCAAGGCCAGGACCACCACCGTCTTGGTGCCGATTACATTTACTGCCAGGGCCCGATCGTACAGCATCGGCCCCTTAATGGCCCGGTACAAGACCAGGGCCATTGCCAATACCACGATTATGGCCGCTGCTTCAAGCACCGTTGGCACCTATCCTTTTCACCCTGTTCATCATCTCGCCCGCCAGCAGGCCTTCTGCCGGTCCCCGGGCAATCGCATGGACGATGAACTCCTGGTCGTTCACATCCACTGTGACAGTGCCCGGCGTGAGGGTAATTGAGTTGGCCAGGGTAGTCATACCGATTTCTGTCTCACAGTCATTTTTGAAAGTGATAAAGCCCGGATCAATGGGCATTTTTGGGTGTAAAACACGATAAACCAGATCCAGGTTGGCCAGGATGATCTGCCAGAAGAGCCAGGGAAGATATTTTAAGAACCGGCCCATGTCACGTACCTTTTTCGCTATATCCACCGGGCCGATCAAGAGGTCGTGGGAAAGATAGGCCACAAGGAGACTGGCCACCACGCCGGAACCCAGGAGAAGAGGGGAAAATTCACCGGAAAGGATGATCCAGAAGGCAAACATTATCAATGATGTCAGGATGAAACTCATGTCACACCTTTATCATCTGACGGTTCACGATCGCGGAGCAAGTTATTATTGCTCCGGAAGCAGGGTCACGGGCATCCATGAATGATCATCTCCACCCGCAGCAAGCGCGAACCTGTATAAAATAAGCGTAAGTTTTATGCAAGTATTTTCCTCAGAAAAACCGTACCTGATTGCCGCCTGTTAAGAAAATATAACTATGCGGGAAATCCGGATCTGTTTTTTCACTTTTATAGTATGGCCGCCGCAATCAGCGGCAGCATACTGATCTTTACCTTCTTCGGCTTCTGGATCTTCCGGAAGAAACTTGCGGGCGAGCCTACAATCACCCTCGATGTCGACTGGCTTTACCGCAGGCCGGTGCAATGGGCGCGAAAGTTTTTCCTGGAGGGCCTGGAGGCAGTCTTTGACAGGGTCGAGACGCTGGCGGTTGGTGCGGCGCGCAGGTTTCTCCTGTTAGGCAAGAATCCGGCGGCCCTCCTTCCCGGCTCAGCCGCGGAAAAGGACTTCAGTCCCGACAGGCGCCGGCCGGCCCTGCAAAGACTGATCTTGCTGGCATTGTTCAGTTTTGTGATATTCAGCGTCTGGAAGCTGTAGCGGGATATATGACCGCCGGTCAGAAATTGCGCTTGACTCAAAAACCGATTCATGTTAACCGCACGCACCGACGGGCAGAGGACTTTGGAAAATCAATCCACATCACAGGGGTGAACGGGTGCTGAAAGAGAGCGATAAAGTCGGTGCGGTCATGGTGGTGGGGTCGGGTATTGCAGGCATTCAGGCATCCCTCGACCTTGCCAACTCCGGAATGAAGGTGTTTCTCGTGGAGAGGGAGATCAGCATCGGCGGCGTCATGGCCCAGTTGGACAAGACCTTCCCCACCAACGACTGTTCGGCCTGCATCCTTTCCCCGAAGCTCGTCGAAGTCGGACGGCATCCCAACGTGGAGATCATGACCGGGCGGACCGTGGAGGCCGTCGAGGGCGAGGCCGGCCGTTTCAGCGTCCGGATGACCAAAGCCCCCCGGTTCGTTGATCTCGACAAGTGCACCGGGTGCGGGGACTGCGCCACTGTCTGCCCTATCTCCGTCCCCTCCGATTTCAACGAATTGCTCAACACCCGCAAAGCCGCCTACCGCCACTTTCCCCAGGCCATTCCGTCCGGTTTCGCGATCGACAAGTTGGGAACGTCCCCCTGCAAGGCTGCCTGTCCCACCCACATCAGCGTCCAGGGTTACGTGGCCCTGATCGCGGAGGGAAAGTTCAGGGAAGCCCTGAAGCTGATCAAGAGGGACAATCCCTTTCCGATTGTCTGCGGACGCGTCTGCAATCACCCCTGCGAGGAGGCCTGCAAGCGGGGGGAGGTGGACGAGCCGATCGACATCATGCATCTCAAGCGCTTCGTGGCCGACCTGGATCTCAACGACGAGACCCGTTTCCTTCCCGAGGTCAAGGAAAAGAAGGGAAAGAAAGTCGCCGTCGTCGGCGCCGGTCCCGCCGGCTTGACAGCGGCGTACTACCTGGCGATCGAGGGATATGAGGTCGACGTCTTCGAAGCCCTTCCCGTGGCCGGTGGCTGGCTGGCCGTGGGCATCCCCGAGTACCGCCTTCCCAAGGACGTTCTGAAGGCGGAGATCAAGGTGATCGAGGATCTTGGCGTCAGGATTCATCTCAATGCAAGCATCGGCAAAGACATCCCCTTCGAGAAGCTCCGGCAGGACTACGACGCCGTCTTCATCGGCTGCGGAACGGTCCTCTCCAGCAAACTGGACGTTCCCGGCGAGGATATCCAGGGGGTCGTCCACGGCGTGGATTACCTCAAAAGGATCAACCTCGGCGAGAAAGTATTCCTCGGCGAGAAGGTCGCCGTCATCGGCGGCGGCAACGTGGCGATGGACGCAGTCCGGACGGCCCTCCGGACCGGATCGAAGGACGTCTTCATCCTCTACCGCCGGTCCCGGGCCGAGATGCCCGCCTCCCCCGAAGAGATCGAGGAGGCCCTCGAGGAGGGGGTCCGGATGGAGTTTCTCTGTGCCCCGGTCCGCATCCTGGGCGAGGAAGGGAAGGTCGCGGGGATCGAATGCATCCGGATGGAGCTCGGGGAGCCCGACGCCAGCGGACGCCGCCGTCCCGTGCCCATCAAGGGTTCCGAATTCACCATCGCGTGCGACAGCATCGTTCCGGCGATCGGTCAGGCGGCGGATCTCTCCTTCCTTCCGAAGGAGAGCGGCATCGCCGTCAACAAGTGGAACACGTTCGATGTGGACCCCGTCACTTTTGCGACGAACGTCCCAGGCGTCTTCGCCGGCGGCGACAATGTCACCGGCCCGGCGACCGTCGTCAAGGCCGTCTACGCCGGAAAGGAGGCGGCCATTTCCATCGACCGCTTTCTCAGAGGGGAGGAGGTCGCGGCGGGCCGGGCGAAGGACTGGACAAAGGGACTGGCCGACAAGGCCGACGTCTCGAAGGTCCCCAAGGACTCCCGGGTCCACTATCCCCTCCTGAAGCCGGACGAGAGGAGGGGCGATTTTCGGGAAGTGGGGATCGGGCTCTCCGAGGAGGAGGCCGTCCGGGAGGCGAACCGCTGTCTTGCCTGCGGGATCTGTTCCGAGTGCTACCAGTGCGTCGAGGCCTGCCTCGCCAAGGCGATCGACCATGAGATGACCTTTGCCGAAGAGACGATCGAGGTCGGCGCCATCATCGCCGCGCCGGGCTTCGAGGTGTTCGATCCCCGCCTTCGGGGCGAGTACGGCTACGGCTTCTACGAAAACGTCGTGACCAGCATCCAGTTCGAGCGGATCCTCTCCGCCTCCGGCCCCTACTTCGGCCACGTCCAGCGGATCTCCGACGGGAAAGAACCGAAGAAGATCGCCTTCATCCAGTGCGTGGGGTCGCGCGACACATCCTGCAACAACAGCTGGTGCTCGTCGGTCTGCTGCATGTACGCCACCAAGGAGGCGATAATCGGCAAGGAGCACGCCAAGTCCCTCGAGCCGACTATCTTCTTCATGGACATCCGGGCCCACGGCAAGGACTTCGACCGCTTCGTGAACAGGGCGAAGGAGGAGTACGGCATCCGTTACATCCGCTCCATGCCCTCGACGATCAAGGAGCTCCAGCAGACCAAGAATCTTCTCCTCAAATATGTCCTGGAGGACGGCAGCCTTGCCGAGGAGGAGTTCGACATGGTGGTCCTGTCCGTCGGCCTGACGCCGCCGAAAGAAGCGGCTCTGCTGGCGAAAAACCTGGGCGTCGAGCTCGAAGAACACGGCTTCTGCAAAACGTTTCGTGAAAACCCCGTACAAACCACCCGGGAAGGGGTCTTCGTCTGCGGCGCCTTCGGCGGCCCCAAGGACATCCCCGAAACGGTCATGGAGGCGAGCGGCGCGGCGGCCTGCGCGGAGGGACTCCTGGCCGCCCGCCGGGGGACCCTGACCACGGCGGAGGAGCTTCCGCTGGAGAGCGATCTCAGAGGGATCGGCCCACGGACGGGGGTCTTCGTCTGCCACTGCGGCATCAACATCGGCGGCGTCGTAGACGTGCCTGCCGTAGTGGAATATGCCAAAACCCTGCCCAACGTGGTTTACGCTACGGACAACCTCTTCACCTGCTCGCAGGACACCGCCGTCAAGATGGGCGAGGTGATCAAAGAACAGAGGCTCTCCCGGGTCGTAGTTGCCTCCTGCTCGCCCCGGACCCATGAGGGGCTCTTCCAGGAGAACTGCGAGAAGGCGGGGCTCAACCGCTACCTCTTCGAGATGGCAAACATCCGGGATCAGAACTCGTGGGTCCACATGCACGAGCCCGAGGCGGCGACGGAAAAGGCCAAGGACCTCGTCCGCATGGCGATCGCCAAGGCGCAGTTCCTCAAGCCCCTCAAACCGGGCCAGCTCAGCGTCAACCATGCGACCCTCATCATAGGCGGAGGGCTGGCGGGCATCACGGCCGCACTTGCCCTTGCCGACCAGGGCTTTGCGTCCTTCATCGTCGAGAAAGAAGAAGAGCTGGGCGGGAACTACCGGAAGCTCCATTATACCCTGGAGGGGCTCGACACCAAACGGCATCTGGCGTCCCTGCTCGATCGGGTGGAAAAGAACCCGCTCATCCGCGTCTTCACCGGGGCGGAGATCCGCAAGCTGGAAGGGTTCATCGGCAATTACAAGACGACGGTGGGAACGAAGGCGGGCGAGGAGCAGATCGAACACGGCGTTGTGATCGTCGCCACGGGGGCCTACGAACTCGAAACGGATGAGTACCTCTGCGGCTCGTCCGAGAAGGTCGTGACGCAGCGCGAGCTGGAGGAACTCATTGCCGCCAATGACGCCCGGGCCCTGGGGGCAAAAAGCGTCGTCATGATCCAGTGCGTCGGCTCCCGGACCTCTGAAAGGCCGTACTGCAGCCGCTACTGCTGTTCCGAGGCGATCAAGAACGCCCTCAAGCTCAAGGAGGCCGACCCGAACCGGGAGGTCGCCATCCTCTACCGCGACATCCGGACCTTCGGCCTCAAGGAGGACTACTATAAAAAGGCCCGGGAGGCCAACGTCCGGTTCGTCCGCTACGACGAGGACCGGAAACCCGTGGTGAGTAAAGAGGGCGGCAGGGTCGCCGTGACCGTCTTCGATCCCATCCTCAACGAGAAGATCGAGCTTTGGGCGGATCTGCTGGCCCTCAGCGTGGGGACCGTTCCCAACCCCGGCAACGCCGAGATCGGCAAGATGTTGAAAGTTCCGACGAACCAGGACGGCTTCTTCCTCGAGGCGCACGTGAAGCTGCGACCGGTCGATTTTGCGACGGACGGCGTCTTCATGTGCGGGATGTCCCACGCCCCGAAGTTCAGCGAAGAGTCCATCACCCAGGCCAATGCAGCGGTTTCCCGCGCCTGCACGATCCTGTCGAAGGACTTCATCGAGGCGGAAGGGAAGACGGCCTATGTCAACAAGGAGCGCTGCATGGCCTGCGGCCTGTGCGAGATCAACTGTCCCTTCAGCGCCATCGCGGTGGACGACCAGGAAGGGGCGGCCGTCGTCAATACCGTCCTTTGCAAGGGGTGCGGGGTCTGTACGGCCTCCTGCCGGATGAACGCCGCCGATCTCAACGGCTTCAACAACGAGGAGGTCCTGGCGCAGATTGGAGCGCTCTTTTAGCCCGTGATTCGCCGGAAACGGAATAGATGACGATCTCGTAAAAAGTCCAAAATCTCCTCCCCCTTGATGGGTTAAATAATCTTCCCTCCCCCTTTGATGGGGGAGGGTTAGGGTGGGGGTGTAAAGGGGAAATTTAACTTGCTACGAGGCCATCAATAGATGGAGAAGGTTATGACGGAAAAGCAGTCGGCCAAAGGGTGGGAACCGAAGATCATCGCCATCGTCTGCAACTGGTGCACCTATGCCGGGGCGGATCTCGCCGGCATCAGCCGGATCCAGTATCCGCCGAATGTGAGGATTGTCCGTGTCCCCTGTACGGGCCGGATCAACCCATTTTATATCCTGAAGGCGCTGCAGGAGGGGGCGGATGGGGTGCTGGTATCCGGATGCCACCCCGGTGAGTGTCACTATATCACGGGGAATCTGACAGCCCGCCGGAAGTTCGCTGCATTGAAGCGTTTCCTTAGTTATATCGGGTTGGAAGGGGACCGGACTCTGTTCACCTGGGTCTCCGCATCCGAGGGAGATCGATTCGCACAGGTGGTCCGGGGCGTGACTGACGCCGTGCGGGCCCTTGGGCCGGCCCAAAAACTCGTCAAGAGGATTTAATGGACGGGAACACTATCGAGTGAGGAATCAGCGACCGTGGAAAATGTAGAGAAAAAGCTGCGGGAAGAGGCGAAAAGGCTTCTATCCGAGAAGAAGGTGGACGTGGTCGTGGGATACGAAGCGGGGACCTTGCCGCTGACCGCGACGCCCTGCTTCATCACGACGCCCGAGGAGACGGAGCGGCTGGTCTGGAATCCGTTCTGCGTGCAGAATCTGGGCAAATTCGTCCACGACCTCCTGAACCAGCACCACGAGGCGCAGAAGCGAGTCAAACCGGAAGCCCGGCGGAAGAAGGTGGTCGGTGTCGTCACCCGCGGATGCACGAGCCGGTCGCTGGTGATCCAACTGCAGGAAAAGCAGTACGAGCGGGAAGAGGTCGTCATCCTCGGCGTTCCCTGCGGCGGTTATGTGGATCGAAAGAAGCTCTCCGCCCTCACCGGCGGTGAGGAGATCCGGGAAGGGTCTCTTCAGGACGGACGGATCTCTGCCAGGACATGGAATGGGGAGCATCAGGCGGTACTGAAGGAACTCCTGGCCGACAACTGCTTGACCTGCCGTTTCAACAGACCGGTCCTTGCGGATATCGAGATGGGAGAAGCAGCGACGGCCGCGGAGGCCGAGAGGGAATACGAGGCGGTGAGAGCTTTCGAGAACCTCCCCGCGGAGGAGCGGTGGGCCTATTTTGAAAAGGAGATGGCCAAGTGCATCCGCTGCTGCGCCTGCCGGAACGTCTGCCCCTCCTGCTACTGCAGGATCTGCTTTGCCGAGCAGAGTCAGCCCCAGTGGATCGGGATCGGGTCCGATCCTTCCGATACCCAGCTCTTCCAACTCATGCGCATGTATCACATGGTGGGGCGGTGCGTCGACTGCGGCTCCTGTGTTGCCGTCTGTCCCATGGGGGTTGATCTGCGGAAGTTTCTGAAGAAACTGGACAGCGACGCCTTCGAGCTGTTCGGGCACCGGGCGGGGGTTGCCCTGGAAGAGCCGGCGCCGCTCGGCGCCTACAGGGAAAACGACCGGGAGGATTTCATCTTCGATCCGAAATCGGGCGCGTAACCCGGGGGTGGAGATCAAGGGGATGCTTTTTTCACAGAGCAAAACGGAGACGCAATGAAGACCTTTCTGGAAGAAGTGAACGAGAAAATCAATGGGGTTCCCATCCAGCGCTGCTACCACTGCCGGAAGTGCACGGCCGGCTGTCCCATGGCCGTTGCCATGGAGCACAACCCTAACCGGGTCGTCAAGATGATCCAGATGGAGAAGCGCGAGGAGGTCCTTGCGAGCGGCACGATCTGGCTGTGCGTCTCCTGCGAGACCTGCATCACCCGCTGTCCGAACGAGGTTGATATCGCCCGGATGATGGATGTCCTGAGGCAGATGGCCATCGAGACGGGAGTGGGGGCGAAGGAAAAAAACATCCTCAAATTCCACGAGGCCTTCCTTGCCAACATCCGGATGGGCGGGCGGATCAACGAACCTACGATGATGGTCCACTACAAGCTCAAATCGGGGGATCTGTTCTCCGATATGGCCATGGGGATCGACATGTTCCGCAAGGGCAAGCTCTCTCTGGTCTCCCCGCGGACAAAGGATATGAAGAGCGTGCGCCGCATCTTCGAAAAGACGCGGCAGTCGTGACTTATGAATGGTTCTGAAGGAGGCAGGTGGTGAAAGTTTCTTACTATCCGGGATGCTCCCTGCACGGCACGGCCAAGGAGTACGATCAGTCCGTCAGATCGGTCAGCCATGCCCTGGGGATCGAGCTGGAAGAGATCGAAGACTGGTCCTGCTGTGGGGCCACCTCTGCCCACAGCACCAATTTCAAGCTCTCCATCGCCCTGCCGGTGCGGAACCTCATCGCCGCGGAGAAGAAGGCCCAGGATGTGATGATTCCCTGCGCCGCCTGCTTCAACCGCTTCAAGACGGCCGAGCACCACCTGGGTCAGGATCCGGAGCTGAAGGCGGAGGTCGAGGAGATCGTCGGCGGCCGTTATCAGGGGAGCGTGGCTATCCGGAACCCGATCGACATCATCGTCCGCGACATCGGACTGGAGGCCCTGGCGGCGAAGGTTGTAAAGAGACTTGCGGGACTGAAACCGGTTTCCTATTACGGCTGTCTGCTGCTGCGGCCGCCGGATGTCTGCCGGTTCGATGACGCCGAGAATCCGGTCCTCCTCGATAGGATACTCGCGGTGCTCGGAGCGGAGGTCCGTCCCTGGTCCTTCAAGACCGACTGCTGCGGGGGGAGCCTCACCATCAGCAAGACGGAGATCGTGGTCCGGATGGTCGATAAGCTGATGGAGATGGCGCGCGAGGCGGGAGCGAATTGCCTGGTGACGGCCTGTCCGGTCTGCATGGCCAATCTGGATATGCGTTCATCGGGAGACGCCGGGCTTCCCGTTTTCTACTTCACGGAACTGGCCGCCCTGGCGATGGGACAGGAAGGGCCCGAAGGTTGGTTCAGGCTGCACCGCACGGATCCGCGGCCGCTTCTCAAGGGGCTGCAGCTCCTGTAACGCCTGACTTACACATTACCTCATTTTTGACCGAAAAGGGACATTATGGAAAAAAGGGTCATCAGGAAGGAGACGCTGGCCGGCATCGTTGGGGAACTGGCGGGAAAGATGCGGGTCTGCGCCCCGATGAAGGCGGAGGATGAGGTCCTCTTCAGGGTCCTGGAGGCGGGCGAGAAACCCCTGATAGAGTTTGCGAACGCAAAAAACGCGCCGAAAAATTTCCTCTTTCCCCGGACCGAAACACTGCTGAAATTTACCCGGACGGGGAAGGGGATGGTCTTTGCCGGCGATCAGAAGGACGGGGGGGAGACCCTTCTGTTCGGCGTCCGACCCTGCGATGCGAGGAGCTTTACCCTTCTCGACATGCTTTTTGACCAGGAAAAATACCGGGACCCGTACTACCTCGACAAGCGGGAAAAGGCGACCGTCGTGGCCCTGGGCTGTGTCCGCCCCCCCTATACCACCTGCTTCTGCACCTCCGTCGGCGGCGCCCCCCTCTCTTCCGAGGGGGTGGATATCCTCCTGACGGATCTGGGGGAGGCGTATCTGGCCGAATTTCTGACGCCGAAGGGTGAGGCGCTCCGGGAGGCTTTCGGGGGAACTCCGGCCGGCGAGGCGGAGGAAAAGCAAAAAGAAACAATCGCGACGCAGGCCGCCGAAGAGATCCGCTCCCGGATCCCGGCCCGGGAGATCAAGCCGATCCTCGACGCCCGTTTCGAGGACCCGTTCTGGAACACGCTCCATCAGAAATGCCTCGCCTGCGGCACCTGCACCTACCTCTGCCCCACCTGCCACTGCTTCGACATCAGCGACGAGGTGAAGAGGGCCGACGGGATCAGGATCCGGAACTGGGACTCCTGCATGTTCCCCATGTTCACGAAGGAAACCTTGGGGCACAATCCGCGCCCCTCCCAGAAAGAGCGGTGGCGCCAGCGGGTCATGCACAAGTTCCGGTACTACGTGGACAATTTCGGGGCAATCGCCTGCGTCGGCTGCGGGAGATGCGTGATGGCCTGCCCCGTCAATCTGGATATCCGGAAGGTCGTCGCGGACATCGCAAAATTATAAATCTTCGGAGAGCGACATGCAGAATCCATACATACCGGTTCCTGTCGAAGTGGCCAAGATCATTACGGAAGTTGATACGAAGGATATCAAGACCTTTCGGTTCGCCTTTCTCAGAAAGGAGGATGAAGCGGCCTTTGAGTATCTGCCTGGGCAGTTCGCGGAGCTCTCGATCTTCGGGAAAGGGGAGTCGCCCATCGGGATCGCCTCCTCGCCGACGCAGCCGGGTTATCTGGAGTTCACCGTCCAGAAGGCGGGGGTGGTCACAACCGCTCTCCATGAGATGGAAGTCGGCACCGTGATGGGGGTCCGGGGGCCGCTGGGGAATTCTTGGCCCATCGACTACTTGGCCGGCAAGAACATCGTAATCGTCGGGGGCGGCTTCGCCTTCACGACGCTCCGCTCCCTGATCAATTACATGCTTGATGAACGCAACCGTTCCCGGTTCGGCAAGATCACCGTGATTTACGGAGCGAGGACCCCGGGGCTGCTCATCTACAAGGATGAGCTCGCCGAATGGGCAAAACGCGATGACCTGGCCCTCCATGTGACAGTGGACAAGGGGGATGAAACCTGGAAGGGACGGGAGGGGTTCGTCCCGACGGTGTGCAAGGAGGTTGCCCCGAGCTCCGAGAACGCCGTGACGGTCATCTGCGGACCCCCGATCATGATCCGGTTTACTCTGCCCGTCTTCTTCGAACTCGGGTTTTCCAAGGAGAACATCATCACCTCGCTGGAGATGCGGATGAAGTGCGGGATCGGGAAGTGCGGCCGCTGCAATGTGGGAGAAAAATATGTCTGCAAGGACGGCCCGGTTTTTTCGCTGGCCGAGCTCGACAAATTGACCAAGGAATACTGATTGCCCCCCCTTCGGAACGGCCTTTTTTTCCAGGAAAGATCCACTGCCCGGAAAAAGAGGGAGCCTGCCGGTTCCCTCTTTTCGTTCAACGAATGAAGCTCGCTTTTGTAACAAAACCCAAATTACTGATTTTTCAAGATCGCCAGCCGCCGGAATCGCTGTCTACACCTACGAGTCCTTAATCTCATCGTGCATTGAAGGGTAAGGATTACTGCTTGAAAGGGAGGCCCCTTGCAGAAGAAGGCCCTTTTTATTTTGCTTCTGTTCATCCATGGACTTCATGAAGGTCCAGTCCAAACATCAAGCCGCCAGCCGGGGCAGCGCCCTTCGGGAAAGGAAAAACAGAATTCCCTGTTGGCCTTTTCTGGTTTATCATAATAAGATTTCATCACAAAACAACCATAGGAGGTAACTCATGTGGGTCTTCACCAAGCACGGTTTCGTTTCCATCATTGCTTCCGAGAACAGTCCGACCTCCTTAATGGTTCAATCCCGGTTTCATCAGGTTATTGGGGCTCCGTCGTGATGATCGTACAGGTATTGAACCGGGCAGCCCCTAGGAAAACGATTACAACGAGAGCTTCAATGGCAAGTTTCGGGACGAACGGCTCAATGTGCTAAAAGATTTACGGCCCTTATGCATGATATCTGATA
>JAHJXP010000167.1 GCA_018827585.1 Pseudomonadota bacterium
ACCCTGGAGATCGTTCCCAACGAACAGGCCAAGGACGGGAAGGTCGTCGGAAGCTGCGACGGGGGAACGAAAAAGATCCTCTACACGCGGGGGAAATGATCCCTTTGCGGCGGTCCTTCACGCAATGGCGCCTGCAGCGGATTCAGGACGGTTTGTCGGCCATGATCCAGGATCGGAACCGGCAGCTTCTTCTGATGGCGGGGGAGAGGCCGGCGACGACAGCGTCCACGTGCGGCCGGAGAGGAAAGGACGCCCGCCCCGTGCCTCCTCCGGCGTCCAAAAGCCGGCCCCGCGCGGGCAGTCTCAGCGATTCTTTCAGATCGTCGGCATGTGGCAGCCCCAGGAGGGTAAACCCAGCCCTTCCGGTCAACCTTTATTGCAAAACATCAAACGATTTTAAGAATATCGAATCAATTTAATGTGCGACCTAAAACTGGCCATTGCGCCTGTAACTACTCGAAAACACTGCAAATAGTTTTTGATATGGGTGAACGGCAAATCTGGTAACATATGGATATTAAAAGCATATTAGACTTCATTCGCCACTTTTAGGTGCGACGTTACAGGGCAATATAAACCAAACCGAAAGGGTACTGCCGAAAAAAAAGTGGAAACCTCTTTACATAACCCTGAAGAATGATCCTCAGGTGTTTACCTCCGATCATGCCGCGTTTTTCGTATCCGGTTAGTGATTTCCATGATCCATATCATTGGTTAAGGATCTTATTCAGGAGATCGAGGTCGTCGTATATATGGCGGGTGACCAGAAAATTTTTTCGCACATGCTCCTTTCCCCTGGCTGCCATTTCTTTTCCCTTTTCGGGATTTTCCAGCAGCGAAAGTATGAGATCAGCGCATCGGCGAAGATCATAGGGATCCACCAGATATCCCGTTTCCTCGTCGGTTATCTGGAGCGGGATGCCGCCCACATTGGAGGCAATGACGGGGCGTTCCTTCCAGAGGGCCTCGGTAACGGTAAGACCAAACCCTTCCCGGATGGATTTTTGGAGAACGACAGCGGACGCGCGCTGGAGGGAATTCACCAGGATATTATCCTCCGAGGTGATCAGGATAATATCCTTTTTGGTCAGATAATTATTTGCCCGCTGTTTTATGCGTTCAAAAATGGGCCATCCTTCGGGATCATCGGATGCCATACTGCCGAGAAGCACCAGGCGGCAATCTGCTTTCTGTTTGACGAGCTTGAATATCTCTACGACATTCTCGGGGTCTTTCCACTTATCGAAACGGGAAACCTGCGTGATGAGCGGCTTGTCGGTAGGAATGCCGTATTTTTTTAGGGTCTTTGCCATGAGGCTTGCAGGAATATCCATATTCTTCGGTGAAAGAGGATCAATCACAGGATGGATCACGGTGTGTTCAATGGGAAGGTCTTCCTTAATATACTTCTTATCAGAGACAATTATCCGATCATAGCGAAGAATAAAGCCTTTTAAATATTCCCATAGTTCGTTATTTGGATGTGACAGATCAATGTGGCATCTCCAGATCCATGGTTGTCTCCGTTTGTAGAATCTAATCAAAGGAAGTACCTGGGGATCATGTATGATGACACAATCCGCATCGATCTTGCAGTAGGAAGCAAAATCCTCATTGTTTTCAAGGTAGAGTTTTTTCTTGATCTCGGTGAGATTTATTTTGTCTCCCTGAATGCCATTGTGAAATTTCTTTGTTACCGTGAAGAATTCCGGCGTTCCCCGCAGAATCCGCCAGTCGGTCTCGATGCCGACGTCATTCAATAACGGCACAATGGAGTACAGCATCTCCGCAACACCACCACCGTAATAGGTGGAGTTGATGTGGAGGATGCGTGCACCGTAAATGTTTTTCGCCATTCGTGTGATGTCGGATAAGATTTTATCCCCGACGATGCCTCGGTAATCATCAAGCTTGTGCATATGTATTTCCCCCCAGTTGCATGAGAATCGATCGCACGTCTCTGTACGATTCCACATTGTAGCGGGCCTTGGAAACGCTGATCCCGACTTTGACTGAGTATGCCGACCCGGGAAGGACGGCGAACATATCTTCATCCGTCCAGTCGTCTCCGATTGCCAGAATAAAGTCGTACTGATCTTCCACCAATTTTCGTGACAGGAAGATTCCTTTGCTGATGCTGCTGGGCCGCAGTTCAATGGTTTTGTTGCCCAGGAGGACCTGAATGTTCATGTTACTGGTGAAGCTTGTCAGGGTATCCAGAAGTTCCTTTGCCGCTGTGGAAGCTGATTCCGATTCGGCTTTCCGGTAGTGACAGACAAGCGAGAATGTTTTCTCCTCGATAAATGAGCCGGGAATACGGTCAACGAAGAGTTCCATGACCGGTCTGATGTTGGTCTTCCAGGTATCTTCAGGCGTGCCCAATGTTGCCTGCCAACCTTCCTTACGGTTCTTTAAGACCCATCCTCCATGTTCGGCGACCAATGTTAGCCGGGAGACATGTTCGAACCACCTATCCAGTGTTTCATGGTCGCGCCCACTCAGCAGGACGATATCGGTTCCGGCTTGAGATGACAGAGTATCCAGTAATATCAGCAGCTCGTCGTCAGGACGGGCATACTCAGGTTTTTCGGCGAATGGCACCAATGTGCCATCATAATCTAAAATAACGAGCCGACGGTTCGCACGGACAAAATCCTTTACCAGTAGTTCACGGGACGCGGCATCAAGCAGACGAACAGAAAGCTTCATGGATAACTGCGACACGTCGTGCAGGCGTCTGAAAAATCGCTCAATCCACTTTACAATATCATGGCTCATGAGCCGTTGCCGCATTATCTGATTGTACCGCATCTGGTCTGCGAGCGGCATTTGCAGAGCCTGGTACAGGGCTTCTGCTCCCTCTTCTCTGCTGTTGGGATTGATAATTATGGCTTCGAGCAGTTCCTTTGCCGCTCCCGCCATCTCGCTCACAATCAGAACGCCCCGGCCCTCGTTCTTCGCGGCAAGGTACTCCTTGGCAATCAGGTTCATCCCGTCGCGCAACGGGGCAATATAGGCGATATCGGCGGCCACATACAGCGCCACAAGCTCGGCAAATGAAAGTGCACGATAGATGTAGCGGATGGGAATCCAGTTTAGATTGCCGTACTTGCTATTGATTTGTCCCACGAGTTCGTCGATTTCCTTCTTCAGATGGGCGTATCGCTCCACTTCTTCCCGTGAAGGAACAACGACAAGGAGGATATTGACCTCGCCGTGATAATCCAGGTAACGCCGGAAAAATTCGGCGATTGACTGAAGCGTTTCCGGGATACCCTTCGTGTAATCAAGTCGCGAAACGGTGAATATGAGTTTCCTGGGGCCGAATTCATTCTTAATTTTTACGACTTCATTTTGTACCTCAGGCGTATCAGCTGCAGCGGAATACTTGTAGAAGTCGATGCCCATCGGGAAGACGTCCACCTGCAGAGCCCGGTTCCCCATTATGATCTGTCCCATGGTGTTGTCGACTCCGAAGATGCGCCTCGCGTTTCCGAGGAAGGAGTGGGCATACTCGTATGTGTGAAATCCGATAAGATCAGATCCCATGAGATGTTCCAATATTTCTCTGTGTTGTGGGAGAAGCCTGAGAATATCGAAAGCGGGAAAGGGAATGTGGAGGAAAAAACCTATTGTTGCGGAGGGGAGCCGCTCCCTTATGTAACGCGGCAGCAGCATCAGATGGTAATCGTGAATCCAGATAAGGTCACCCGGCTGTGCATGTTGCAATACCATTTCGCAGAACAGCTTATTGACCTCTTTGTAGGCATTCCACTCAGATGAATTATACTTTGCGTAGGCGGGAAAAGAATGAAACAGGGGCCAGACGGTACGGTTGGAAAATCCTTCATAGTATCGCTTCACCAGCCGTTCTGGAATGAAGATCGGAATACACTGGAATTCATAATTAAGTCTTGCTTCAACTTCTGAACGATCTTCCGGGGAAACGATTCCTGGCCACCCAATCCAGGATGTTGTGTATTCTGCGGGCAGAGAACGCAGTCCCGTGGCAAGCCCTCCGGTGCTCGGGATGAATTCTATGCCTCGATCTCCATGATTTACGCTTACGGGGAGTCGATTCGAGACAATGATAATTCTTTTGTATTGCGGCACTTCTTTCTTAATAATGCATTACTCCTTTATTGTCTTGTTAGAGATAAGGAAAGCAGATCGTGCCCTACTGGCGCCATGTTAGTAAAAAAAATTAAAAATTATATTCAGCCGGTGGCGGACCTTGAGCTTTTGCAGGTGGTTTTAATCAGATGATCCAGAGGCCAAGATGTAATGCATTACCGACTCCAGTCCTTTTCTTCCCGCAGATAGACAGTCCTGTGAGGGAACGGTATCTCTATGCCTTCTTCCTTAAAACGTTTAAATATCCGTTTCCTGAGTTCATGCTGGGCAAGATACTGGTCGGTAAATTCCTGCACCTGGCATATTAGCGTAAAATCAAGAGAGCTGTCCGAGAAGCCCGGAATGAATCTTACAAACGGCTCCGGCTCCGGCAACAGTCCCGGAATTTCCCGGGCAGCCTTTTTTGCTTCCTCAAGCAGTATTTTTTCTACCTTTTCAGGGTCAGAAGAATAGCTCACACCTATCGGAATCAACAGGGACATTCTCTTTTCAGGCAGATAGTAATTTGTCACAATGCTCTGCGCCAGATTTTTGTTGGGTATGACGACCATATTGTTCGGAAGCATTCTTATCCTTGTGGTCCTCCATGTTATGTCGTCAACGTAGCCTTCCTGCCCGCTTTCAAGCCTTATGAAATCTCCGACCCTTACGGATTTTTCAACGAGTATGTGAATGCCCGCGAAGAGGTTTGCCAGAGTGTCCTGAAGCGCAAGGGCCACGGCAAGGCCGCCGATGCCGAGTGCGGTAATGAGAGGGGCGATTGATATGCCGAGCACACTGAGGATTATCAGGAAACCGATTACGATAATCGTCCCTTTCAGTATCCCGTGAAAGAGTCCTGTTGAAGGAATCGGCAGGCTTGACTGTTGTATGTAGTTTCTGAAGATTTTGCCCGTAAGATTTGCTGACGCAGTGGTAATGGAAAGGATCACGATTATATATATAGTCTTGCTTATGTAATTTACATACTTTGGAGAAAGCTCCGAAACAGCGATCCCTATATAAAGGCCGATAGCGATGCACCATAATACGGACGGGATTTTGAATGCATTGATGATAATATCGTCGGCCTTCGCCTCTGTACTCTGCGCCCACCTGTGCAGGAGCTTAAAAAGAATCCCCCTTGCGATAAACAGGGTGACTGCCGACGCCGATGCAATCACTAAAGGTATCAAAAACTGCTGTCCCGTAATAGTCATGCCAAACCTTTCAGCCGCTCATGCCTCACATATCAAATTGATTAACTCTCTTCTTCGTCGATCCCATGCTGTCTTCGGTTGCCAGTTGAACGTCAGAAACAGAAATTGAGGCCAGTTCGGCATTCATTGCAGTCCTGAAACGGGCGAACTCAGATGCCTTTTCCTTCGGCAAAGGTTTTCCTGCCGGCATTTTAACCGTAAGCGGATTGACCGGACGCCCGGCGATCCTCAATTCATAATGCAGATGCGGCCCGGTAGCAAGGCCGGTGGAGCCAACATAGCCTATAATCTGTCCCTGAGCCGTCTTGACTCCTGCCTTAATGCCTTTTGAAATCCTTGAAAGATGTCCGTAATATGTCTTCCATCCGTTCGAATGGCGGATAATCACCAGATTTCCGTACTGCCCCCTGTACCTGGCAAACTTAACCGTGCCGTTGCCTATGGCGGATACGGGAGTCCCGGCAGCCGCGCCGTAATCAAGCCCATGGTGGGGACGGTAAATTTTCAGGATCGGGTGATACCTGCCGCCGCTGAACCTTGAACTTATCCGCCTGAAGCTCAGAGGAGCCTTAAGAAACGCTTTTTTCAGAGATTTTCCGTTCTCGTTATAGTATGCAGCCCTGCCGTCATACTCAAACCTATATGCTTTATATGCCTGTCCGTTATTGCCGAATTCGGCGGACATTATCTCCCCGTATTTTTTAAACCCTCCGTGAAGATAGAGCCCCTCAACAACCACCTTGAACACGTCCCCTTTTCTAAGATCGCACGTAAAATCAATCTCCCACGCGAATATGTCCGAAAGCTGAAGGGCAAGAGCAAGGTTCTCGCTGCCTGAATTTAATGACGAAATGAGGTTGTCTTGAATGACGCCCGATATGCGGAGCGTTCTCCGGTCATATTCAACAGCAAGCTTCTCCGCCTGAAAACCGGCGTCATTTTGTGAGATATTCAGAATGTTGTCGTCGTCAATCCAGTAGACGAATTTATTGACCTTGTTTTCTTCGTCCACCACTATTTTATAATCCTGTCCCGGGTGCACCTCTCTCAATCGGTGGATGTTCGCGGAAGCCTCTTTCATTTTAAAAAGCTCGGATGGATCAATGTTATATTTTTTGAAGATGTGAAACAGGGTCTCACCCTTCTGCACTTTGCCGTTTATCTCCTTCAACTGTAAATCCTGAGAAGGTCTGCTGACGTCAACCACAAAATTTAACTTTATTACAATAAACGAAACGACACAGCATATCAGTGCAATTGAGGTCTTTCTCATCTCAACAAACCCCCGGTATTAACTTTGAATTCCCCGCAGCAAGCCGCCGGAATGAAAAGTTATCAAAAAATGACTTCTTTGTTTTTTCAATGCCATGCAGCAGGCTGCATGGTTGTTTGTTGTATCCAAAGGAAACGGTTATGTGTCGAGCCGCCGCCGCCTTATTCGTCCCTGACCTTGACCCATGTGCTGTTCTGCTCAACAACAGGCTATGAATAATGTTTCATTGCAGAGCTGGTTGACTTTTTCCATACTTTGTGCCCGCCCCGGAAGGCACGTTCAGGCTGGCAGACTTAACAGCGGCGTAGTTGCCCTTTTCTATTATGTTATTATATATTAAGTTCACTTCGTTGTCAACATCCTTTGCCGCAAGCCCAGGGCTAAGTCATATATGTGCATAAGTATCTGAAATTACATGAATATTATAAAGAAACCGTAATAAAACGTATGTAGTTGAATATTAAGCATTTTTGTCTAACTTTGACGGGGCCTTGGCCGCAAGCCGTTCTCCATAGGGCAGGGGGACGCTGTTTAGTTGCTGAGTTGCGTAAAAGGGACGGGATTATTTTTCCCTTCCAGAAAAGTTGGCTCCATCTACTTGACAATTAAACAACGTCCCTCTTGGCTCTTGCATTCCGCTTCTGAACGAGGCGTTCTTCCTGCTGCAGGAGGGGGTCGGCACGGCCGAGGAGATCGACAGGGCGTGCGAACTCGGCCTGGGGTTTCCCGTCGGTCCCTTCAAGGCGTCCGACGCCTCGGGACTCGATGTGGTCCACCTGTGCATCAAGAGCCTGCAGGGGCAGCTGGGCGATAAATACCGGCCCGCCCCGCTGCTGACCAAACTGGTGAAAGCCGGACGTCTGGGCAGAAAGACTGTTACCACCGATGAGTATTG
>JAHJXP010000016.1 GCA_018827585.1 Pseudomonadota bacterium
ACGATGAGGCGATCAGACGTTTGAGAAGATTAAAGCTTCGCGAAGAAAAGCCTTTTGCCGTCATGGTGAAAGACATCGAGCAGGCCTCGCGGCTGGCGATATTAAATGACGAAGAAAAAGCCCTGCTCATGTATATTGAGCGGCCTATCGTCCTGGTCGTGAAAGGAAACAAAGACATTGTGGCGCCGTCTGTCGCGCCGGGCCTTAAGGATTTGGGGATCATGCTGCCTTATACGCCGCTTCATCATCTATTAACTGAAGATTTTCAAGCCCTGGTCATGACGAGCGCCAATCGGACAGATGAGCCGATCTGCATCCGGAATCGCGAGGCTGTAACAAGACTCTCCGGTATTGCCGATTATTTCCTCGTTCATAACCGGGATATCCTGGTACGCTGCGACGATAGCGTTACCACGGTTCATGCCGGCCGGCCGCGATTGGTCAGACGTGCGCGCGGCTTTGCCCCAAAACCAGTTACACTTAGGGGAGACTATCCTGAAGTCCTGGCCCTGGGCGCTCATTTGAAGGCGACATTGTGTATCATTAAGAAAAATCATGCCTTTCTGAGTCCCCATATCGGCGATATGGAAACGCCGCTGGCGAGGGATTTTTTTCATGAGAATATCGCCCTGATGAAGCACATCACACAGTGTAATCCCTCTGTCGTGGCCTGCGATCTCCATCCCGGCTACTATTCGAGCATGGCAGCCGGCACGCTGGGGGCTTCCGAGGTCATTGCGGTTCAGCATCACCATGCCCATATCGTCGGTTGCATGGCGGAAAACGGCCTCTCTGGGGATGTAATTGGCCTTGCGATGGATGGCGCCGGCTATGGGCCGGATGGTCAGGTATGGGGCGGAGAAGTGCTCGTTGCCAATGAGATGGATTTTCGGCGAGCTGGCCATATCAGTTATTTCTTGCTTCCCGGCGGCGAAAAGGCGATTCATGAACCCTGGCGGATAGCCGCAGGCCTCCTGAGGCTTTCTTATGGAAACGACTGGCAAGATGTGGCAAAAAGCCTTAATATCATTACTGATCGCCAAATACTTGGCTTGACGGAAAAAATCATGGCTGGTCGGATCAACAGCCCTTACACATCGAGCCTTGGCCGACTGTTCGATGGCGTTGCTTCAATAATTGGCCTCCGCCGTAAGGTCCGATACGAGGGGCAGGCGGCGATGGAACTTGAGGCTCTTGCAATCCATGCGGAAAGTCCCTGTTTGCCATATACAATTCAAAAAGATAAAGAGACTCTTACCTTTGATTTTGCCCCAACAATCAAAGCGATTGTGGAGGGGAAACTGGCAGGACAATCCCAAGAGGCGTTGGCCAGTGTCTTTCATATTACACTGGTCGAGGCATTCGCGGCGATGGCCAATACTGTCCGTCAGGAATCGGGCTTGACCCGTGTCGTTTTAAGTGGTGGATGTTTTCAAAACAGGTTTTTGCTTGAGGGGTGTGTCTCGTCATTGGAGAAGGCTAAATTTGAGGTCTTTATCCATCAGCGCATACCCACCAATGACGGTGGTATTTCCCTGGGGCAGGCGGTCATTGCAGGGTCACGAATAAAATCCAAAAGGAATAATTGTTAGCCATGAAATATGACAACGTGTTGCTTGCCCATGGCGGGGGTGGTCTTTTAACCGGTCAATTGATTGCCGAAAAATTTTTACCTTTGTTTTCAAATCCCTATCTGGAGAAGATGGAAGACGGGGCGGTTTTCAATATTGGAGATCAAAAGTTTTGCTTTACCACGGACTCCTACGTGGTCAATCCGATTTTTTTCCCGGGCGGTGATATCGGCGCCTTGGCCGTGAATGGTACGGTCAATGACCTGGCCATGTGTGGGGGAAGGCCGTTATTCTTAAGCGCCGGCTTCATTTTAGAGGAGGGTTTTCCTATGGCGCATCTTGAGACGATTATCGCATCCATGTCAGAGGCGGCCAAAAAGGCAGGGGTAGCGATCGTTACCGGTGATACGAAGGTTGTTCCCAGAGGTGCGGCAGACGGCATTTTCATCAATACGGCCGGTGTTGGCGTCATCAATTATATCGGTAATGTCTCTGTAAAGGCCATCGAACCTGGCGATGTCGTCATTTTGAACGGAACCATGGGAGACCACGGGGTAACAATCCTCAATCAACGGCAGGCTCTAAGTTTCGACATGAATATCACTTCTGATACGGCGCCACTGGGCGGTCTTGTTGAGGTAATTCTTGATGCGAGTGCACATATACATGCCATGCGGGATGCCACAAGGGGTGGCCTGGGGGCAGTTATTGCCGAGATGGCTGTACAGTCACAGACCATCATTGAAATTGACGAGGCCCGGATACCCGTCCATGACGAAGTCCGAGGGTTCTGTGAAGTCTTAGGGATAGATCCCCTGTTTCTGGCCAATGAGGGTAAGATGGTTGTTTTTTGCTCTGAGGCTGATGCCCTGGCAGTCCTTGCTGCCATGAAAAGCCACGAATACGGGAAGGATGCCGCGATCATTGGTACGGTAAAAGAAAGAGACCGGGGACGCTTTGTTCTTAAGACCATCATCGGCGGCTTGCGGGAGATTGATCTACCGTCCGGGGAGCTCGTGCCGAGAATTTGTTAAAATTTTTGGTTCTTTCGCAAAAAAGTAGAATATCAGCCAGTCAATCGATAGAAGTTCTTTAAAAACAGTTGCATAAAAAAGCACATCGGGTGCAAGCAACGGCGGGTAACTTATTTCAGCACGACCGCCCTTTCAATTATATTTTCCAATCACGAACATTGCCAGGAAATGAGTATCTCTCCAGCACCGCCATGGCATCGGGCGCCAAACCTCGTATTTCCTTGCCGACCTCTCCGGAAAACTTCCTCAGAAAGTGATGAATCAAGAGCGGCAGGTCTCCCTTCCTATCCTTCAGAGGAGGAAGATTCACCGGAATAACGTTGATGCGGAAAAACAGATCTTCCCGGAAGGCGCCTTTTGCCACCATGGCCAGCAGGTTTATGTTCGTGGCCACCACGAGGCGGATATCGATCGGAACAGGCCGGGTGTCGCCGATGGGGGTCAGCACCCGTTCCTGCAACACCCTGAGCAGTTTAGCCTGGGTGGCAAGGCTGATATTGGAAATTTCGTCCAGAAAAAGGGTGCCCCCGTCAGCCACTTTAAAAAGCCCAGTCTTGCTGTGGACGGCCCCGGTGAAGGAGCCTTTTACGTGGCCGAACAGCTCGCTTTCCAACAGTGTTTCCGGGAGGGACGTGCAATCCACGGCCACGAAGGGATGGTCATGCCTGGGGCTGTTTTTGTGAACGGCGCGCGCCACCAGCTCCTTGCCTGTCCCGCTTTCGCCGGTAATCAATACCGTACTGTCGGTGGGGGCCACCTGCATGATCCGGCGATAGACCTTCTGCATCTCGACGCTTTCGCCGACAAAGTCATCAAAACCATGGCCGGCGCTGAGTTTTTTCTTTGCGGAAAAACTCTCCATCGCCAATGTTTTATAGTCGACCGCCTTCCGCACCTTGTCGATGATCAGCTCGGAAGTAAACGGCTTGGCAATGTAATCGAAAGCGCCGTTTTTCATGGCCTCCACAGCGGTATCTACGGTTGAATAGCCGGTGATAATAACGACCGGCACCTCAGGTTGCAGTATCTTTATGGTTTTAAGGACCTCCATCCCGTCCATGCCCGGCATCTTCAGGTCCGTAATCACCACGTCGAAATCCTGTTCCTGGATTTTTTCTACGGCCGTCCGTCCGCTGGCCGAGGTGTCCACGTGATAGCCTTCGGCTGAAAGAATGCGGCGCATCCCCTCCCTGATCACTTCCTCATCGTCAACCACGAGGAGATGATGCTTACCCTGATTTTTTTCTTGCTTGTCTATTTCCATAATTTGACCGCAGAAAAAACCGCTGTCGTCTTTTTCCCTGAGGAAGCCAAAAGCGCTTATCCGGTTGCGTTTCCCGCCATTTCTTCATTGCCTGACTATTCATCTGTTTTTTAAAAAGCACCTGCCCTTGGATCGGTTGAGCATATGAAGATGGCGATTGAGTGTCAAGAAAAAATGGCGCAAGGCGCGTCGACAACATGTGCTGCGCGCACCGGCTTCTCGATTGTCGGAGATCTGTAAAATCATGATGTTTTGGCGCTTAACGTGCAAGAATTATATTGCAATTGCCCCGCACTGGATGATAAGAACAATACAGTCATGACACATTCGTAAAAAGTCGTCCTTACTGTCTCCCCGGCGACTTCCTGATCGAGGTCCGGGACAGGCCCCGCGGTCCAGAACATATTGAAATAACTGTATTACCATTTTAACCGGAATGACGACAGGAGGCGAGAAAGCACTTTTTTACGAGTTCAATTATGAAATCTCCAAAGATGTTCGATAAAATCATTGGCATTGCCAATTCGATCGGCGTAAAGTTTTTTATGCTGCTGGTTGTCTTGCTGATTCTTTCCTTCGGAATTATTACATATGTCAACATCTATTTCATGACCGCCCTTTTCCGGGAAGATGTCGTCCGCAATGCAGTCCAGGTAAGCAACGTCATCAAGCGGGCCACTTACAACAGCATGCTGGAAAATCGCCGGGATGATCTGACCAACACGATTCTTAGCATCGGTAAGGAAGAGGAATTTGAGGGCATACGGATTTATAACAAAATAGGGATTATTGCCTTCTCCGACCGACTTGAAGAGCTTGGCCAGATTGCCGATAAAAAAGCGGAACAGTGTTATGTTTGTCACGCGGAAGAGCCGGCAAAGGGAGTTGTGCCCACCATTGACCGCACCCGGGCGCTGAAATCCCCGAAAGGATACCGCATCTTGGGTCTGATTAACCCTATCGAGAATGAACCGGCATGTTATAATGCCGCCTGTCACGCCCACTCTCCCAAGGAAAAATTGCTCGGCATTCTGGACGTCAAGCTGTCCCTGGAAAAGGGAGACAAGAGAATTATCGAGACGAGAAACAAGATGATCATCTACTCCGTCATTCTGATATTGATAACCGCCTTGGTGAAGTGGTGCTTCACCCAGAAAATGATCCGCAGTCCCATAACAAAGCTCAACTTGGCCACCAGAGAAGTGGCCAACCTCAATCTTGACTATAGGGTCGATATAACTTCCAGGGATGAGCTGGGGGTTCTGGCGGATTCTTTTAATAAGATGACCGGGGGGCTGAAGGCGTCCGCCGAGGAACTCAGAAAAGCCCAATCAAGATTGATATTGTCGGAAAAGATGGCCTCATTGGGGAAACTTTCGGCAATGGTGGCCCATGAAATCAACAACCCTCTTTCAGGGATTCTCTCCTATGCCAAGCTCTCCTCCAAATATTTAGGTCAGGAAAAAATAGATTCCGGCACCTTGGGGATTGTTGACAAAAATCTTCACATCATCAGCAAAGAGGCCAAAAGGTGTGGCGATATCGTTAAAAATCTGCTCCTCTTTACAAAAAGGAGCTCAGGGGATTTTAAGGCGGAGCACCTCAATGAGATTATCGATGCCAGTATGGGCATCGTTGCGCATAGCGCCGAAATGAATGATTTAAAGCTTATAAAAGAACTGGACGAGGGAGATGACTGCGTTCATTGTGATCCGGGCGATATTCAGCAGGTGCTGGTTGCTTTGATTATCAATTCCATCGAGCACTCCAATCGGGGGGGGAAGATAATTGTCAGGACCGATTATCGAGGCGATAATGATCAGGCCCGGATAATGGTAATAGATAACGGCAAAGGGATCCCCAAAGACGCTCTTCCTCATATATTTGAACCGTTCTTCTCCATGAAGAAGTCGGAAAAGAATATCGGCCTCGGCCTTTCCGTGGTTTATGGCATTATAAAACAGTACGGGGGAACAATAGATGTGGAGTCCAAGGATGAGGAGGGGACAAAATTTACCATTGCCTTGCCCCGACTGCCGGCTGTGAAAAGGGATGCATAAGAATGACTACCCCGTAAAAAAGTTGTCACACCGGTGAAAACCGGTGTCCAGTGTTTTTGTGACTATTTGAATGGATTCTGGCTTTTGCCGGAATGATATAAACGAGGCATTCGGGGCTTTTTCCGAATTCGTTAAAAAATAATGGATGAGGAATCATTGAGATGAAACCGGAAGAAATAGGAATACTGATCGTTGATGACGAACCCTCGGTGAGAGATTCTCTTTATCAATGGTTCACGGTCGACGGCTATCGGGTGGATACCGCCGAGGATGCTGCTACTGCCTTGAAGAAGCTTCAGGAAAAACCATGGGACATTATCCTGCTGGACATCAAGATGCCGGGAATGGATGGGATAGAACTCCAGAATCGCATCAAGCAGATTGATAAGAACATAGTGACCATTATCATCACTGCTTATGCCACCGTGGATACCGCCATCCAGGCGCTGAAGGACGGGGCCTTCGACTACGTTACCAAACCCATCGATCCCGATGACTTGAGCAGGCTGATCAGAAATGCCGTAGAAAAAAGAAGGCTTGTTACGGAAAACATTCAACTGCGCCAACAGATTGAAGAGCTTATGCTTCCCGATGAAGTGGTGGGAGAGAGTCCTGCCATAAAAAAGGTGATGGAGATGGTCAATACCGTCGCCAAAACCGATTCCACCGTGATGATTCTGGGGGAAAGCGGAACCGGTAAAGAGCTCATCGCCCGGGCAATCCACAGCCGAAGTTCACGAAAATATTTCCCGATTATTACAATTAACTGCGGCGCCTACCCGGAAGGTTTGCTGGAAAGCGAGCTCTTCGGTCATGAAAAGGGGTCCTTTACCGGGGCCATATACCGAAGAAAGGGCAAGTTAGAGATGGCCGACAAGGGGACCCTTTTCCTGGACGAGATAGGCAATATCAGTGAAAAGATGCAGATGGACCTTCTTCGGGTCATTGAAACCAAGAAATTTACCAGGCTGGGAGGCGACAAAACCATCGATTGCGATTTTCGGGTCATCTCTGCTACCAACAAGGACCTTGAAAAAGCGGTAAAGGATGAAAGCTTCCGGGAAGATCTCTATTACCGGTTGAATGTTTTTTCCATTGTATTGCCTCCTCTCCGGGAAAGGAGATCGGACATTCCTCTGATTGCCAGATATTTTCTAAATAAATACACTCAATCAATGAATAAGAATGTGACCGACTTTTCCCCGCGGGCGATGGAGATGTTTACCGCATACGATTGGCCGGGAAATATCCGGGAGGTTAGAAATGTAGTCGAAAGGGCCATGGTCGTGGCAAAGGGAAACCAGATTCAAGCGGAAGAGCTGTCTTTTCCCTTTCCGTCTTTATCCAGCCCTTCCGGCGGAGAATCCCTGGACGATGTGGAAAAAGATCAGATCGTGAAGATATTGAATAAAACCAAGGGGAATATCGCTCAGGCGGCTGACATCCTCAAGATCAGCCGGCTTACCCTTTACAATAAAATCGAAAAATATCATCTCAAGAGATGATCTGATAAAATAGTATCTGTGATGTCTTATATTTATATTGTGCCTATTGAACTGGAGGATCATTCTTGCCTTGAAAAGCTGGAGAGCTTTTTTTTTGAAACTTTCCATCTGAAGACCAGGAGAAGAGAGTTTAAGATCAATTTAAAGGAGGCTTTCGATCCGAACAGGGGTCAATACAACTCTTCCCTTATCCTCCGGCAATTAATCATGAAGCCCCCCCGGGACGCGGAAAAGATACTGGCAGTCCTGGATGTGGATCTTTTTATTCCCATTCTTACTTTTGTTTTCGGCGAGGCCCAGCTTAAGGGAATAGGGGCGGTAGTTTCCACCCGCCGCCTTCATAACCGGTTCTACGGTTTGCCGGAAGACGCAGAGGTCACAACCGATCGCCTGTTGAAAGAGTCGGTGCACGAACTGGGACACACCTTTGGGCTGATCCACTGTTCACAGCCAAAATGCGTAATGAACTCTTCTACCTATGTGGAGAATATCGATCTGAAACAGGCTGAGCTGTGTCCCTTGTGTCAAAAGAGCATAAAGATCGATAGAACTCGCACCGCCCACAAGGGATTCCGGTTTTCGTGGTGGGGTAAAAACAGTAGGGTGGGTTAGCGAAGCGCAACCCGCCGGCTATTTCGGTGCGTGACGGCCGAGGCCCACCGCACCCTATCCTTCATTGCGCCCGTGTCGGGCATGGAGGTTGGATAGCAATTTTCTGTAATTTTTGGATCTGCCGATAAAGAACTCTAAAATCTTGGTCTTCTGCCTGGAAGTGACGATACTGAGCACGTCCTGCAGGCAGCCGATCCTGACCCCCCCATCCTGCATCGTGGGGCCGACCATTTGGGGGTTGTTTTTCAGCATCGAGTCGGTCAGGGCGATTATCTCCTGTTCCTCCCTTTGATACCATGAGAGGGCTTTTCTTCCAAAAAGGAGATTTTTCAGGTCGCTTTCAAGATTTTCCGGTTTTATTGTGACCAGCCAGCCATCTCCTCGCGGATCGGCGATGATCAGTTCCGGCTCCTTTTTCAGGCGTGGATTTACCATCTGAATTGAACCGGAAAGCGGAGAAATAACGGGCAGGATATAATCTTCCTGGATAATATGTGCGCAGCATTCCCCCTGGCGGGCAAAGCTCCCTGCCTGGGGCAGGATAACAACCTTGACGTTGAAAATGAGCCCGGTTAAAAGATCGTCCAGTCCCATCCTCACTATTTCCGGATTTTCCACTTTCACCCAGCAATGATCGGGGTGATAGAAGACGGATCCGTTGATCCGGGCGGAGGAACCGCCATTTGGCGATCCCTCCGCCCAATCTCCTTCCGCCTCCTGAAAATCACCTTCCCGGCTTTTCTCATTTTTTATAGCCAGGTCAAAAGGACAGAACTCGCACTGAAAGTTTCTGTCGCACAGTTTGTAGGATATCAATCCGGTCGTCATCCAGACGCACTTTCGCTCTTCCTCAGGTATCAGGGGATAACTTTTATTTCTTGCACTCATTGAAGCCATTTTGCTCGCTGCCTTGACCTTTTAAGAAACCAGAAGAAATTCCCTTACTATCTCATCCCATCTTTCCCGATCTATGTTTTTTGCTATTCCGTCAACCGGCACACCGCCATCCTGGGATACGGCGCCAAGGTTGTAATTCATCCGCGCAAGCAGCTTTTCCCTTACCTCTTCCATCCATTTTCTGGCAAGCCCGCCCGACAATAAATTCTTTAGATTGGCCGAAACTCTCGGCGCCTGAACCTTCATCAGCCAGGACTGACCGTAAGGATCCTTGCCGATACTCTCCGGCGAATTCAACAGACTCTCATTTATATCCAGTATTTTCCCATCTACTGGCGAGAGCATGTCGATGGATTTTGAGCCCACCTGCAGGCTCCAGGCCTTTTCTCCCTGCGAGACCTGGGAGCCGACCTGCGGAAGTTTTATCGCATCGATCTTTCCCACCAGCTTTTGGGCAAAATCGTCGATCCCGACTCTTACCACATTGTCGCCCTCCGGCTTCGCCCAACTGTGTCCCTGATGAAAATACATTCCTTCCAGCGGGAGATGGAACCAATCGCTGATGGCGGGAAAAACGTTCGCGTATTCCCGGTAAACCGCCACCGCTGGTCTGCTCAAAAACCTCCAGAAGTAGGCGAAGAACAGAAGACCGCTGATCACCAGCAAATATTCAATGCCCTTGGTTGCGAAAATGTCAACATACGTGAAGCCATCCACCGTAAAACCTCCTTTCTTATCGGGAAAATGCCTTACTTTTTCTCTTTATCGATGGAGCTGCCGCCATCGGCCATGGTAAGCCCCAGTTGAAGACCGAGAGCAACAGCCCGCTCCACGCTTTCCTCTTCCTGTTCTTGCTCAATTGCCCATTGGGGCGGTTTTTTCAAGATGGGGACCCGGTTGACGATCCATATGAATACCCACACCATCGTGAACACAATTGCCAGGGTTATGACCACCTCCATCCAGGAGGGAATATATCTCTCACTCAACGGCAGATACCATTTGTAGGCAATGATGGAATAATCAACCCGGTTGATAATGACCCCGATCATGGTCAGGACCGCTGCAATTCGGATCGGAGCGGGGTTTCCGGACTTTACGCCCCAGCTGAAGAGAAAGCCGGGAATCAACAGGAGTCCGATGAGTTCGGTAAGATACCAGTAGCCCATGCCGGTATTCAGGAGCGACCAGTGTTTGCCGTGAACCAATACCAGGATCTGCAGGAAGAAATAAACAAACATCGTAATTGCGCAGGCATTCCCCAGATCTATAATGATATCATCCCACGACCTTCTATATTCTTCGTCAATCCTGTCCTTCTCAAAGACCCGGAAGCTTACCGTTCCAATGAATATCACTACCGAGAGTCCCGCATAGATGCTGGAGACAAAGAAAAGCAACGGGATAAATTCCGTATACCACAGGGGATGGATCTTCCATTTGGCCATCAGGAACAGCGCCCCGAGGCCCGACTGGTGGAGCGTTGAAAGAGTAACCCCTGCTATCACAGCTCCCAGGGTAAGAGAAGCGAGGAACTTGCGGGCTTTCTTCAACCCAAGCCACTCCGCAAATGCGGGCGATATCTCGACAAGCTGGGCGAGCATGTAAAGCAGGAAATGCCAGGCGACCAGAAACAGCACGGAATTTACCCCAAATCTGTTTCCGATGAGCGGATTGGCTATATTCCACCAGCGACCAAGGTCGAGCAGGATTGCCCCGGCATAAAAAACGTAGGCAAGGAAGCCATTGAGGACCGCCATTCTCACAATGGAGTGATATTTTTCTCCCCGGAGCACGTAAACGATGAAGGCAGTCACATAGGCGCCTCCTGCAAAAGCGACCCCAACCATGACAATGAATCCGATCCATATTCCCCAAGGATATTCGCTGGAACTATGGACAACCGAGCCCAGTCCCATGAAAAACCGGTACAGAATGAGAACTGCGCCGAGCAGGATGACCGAACCGGTAATCACATTGAAGGGGGTCAAGATCTTTCCTTTCGGCTTCAATTCGCTCCGCATAAAGACAAGAAAATCCTTAAGACTGCTTATTTGCACTGCTGTAGTTGTCCTGTTCATCGTTTCCCTCCCTCTTCGCTTCTCACTTTGTCTTTCCGTTTGGTTATGGCGCTTACTCCGCTTAAGAATGCAGGCCAGAGAAGAAGGATGACCGGAACGCTGTAGAGAAATCCTTTCGTGTACTCTGGATAAGCGGTTGTTCCCAAATCGGTCCGGAAGCCGATCTGTTCAAACGGAACCGATGAGAGGTAAAGGTATCCTGTGCCGCCCGCCTCATGTTCTCCATAAATGTGGGAGGCGTATTCTCCCGAATTCTTATAGATACGCCTGTTTGCTTCTTCAATAAGGTTTCTTCTGGCGCCGAAGGTCAGCGCCTCCGCCGGACAGGCTTCCACGCAGGCGGGCTTTTCTCCCTTCTGGAGTCTCTCCCAGCAGAGATTGCATTTCTGAAGTTTGGGGGCGGCACTGTGATGTTCGAACTTCGGGATGTCGAAGGGGCATGACACCATGCAATATCGGCAGCCCATGCAGTTGGTGTCCCAGGTCACCGGTCCTTCCTCCCTTTTTTCCATCGCCTTCACCGGACACGCCGCAACACAGCCCGGCTGATTGCAGTGCATGCACTGCTTCTTCGCGAAAATCTCGCCCTTTTCCGTCTTATAGCGATTGACCAGGGTCCATTGCTTCTCCGATGTATCCCGTACTTTTTCAAATGCCGATGCGTCGCCTACATCCGGGACCGGCAAATTATGCGCCTCGGCGCACGCCAGCTCGCAGCTTCGACATCCGACGCACCGCGTGGTGTCGACAAGGACCCCCATGAATTCCTTATTTGCGGCAACCCCTGCCGCCTCAAGTTTGCCCGGCAACGAGAAACACCCCGGAGCTGCCAGCGCGACTCCCGTTCCCAGACACTTTAGAAAAGTCCTTCTATCAATTCCCATAATTATTCAGCTCCTCCCTTCTCCAATCGAATCTCCGCGATCGTCTCTCGCAAACCCCGGGGGGCTTGCCAGCCAAACATGATTTGTCGCTGTAACTTCCCCGCATGATCTTTCTTGAGGAGACCGGAGACAATGCGGGCATGCCGACCAGGTTAAGAGCGGCTCACTCTTTTTTCTCTTTATCAATGGAATCGCCGCCATCGGCCATGGTCAGTCCCAGTTGCGGATTAAAGGCAACGGTCCGCTCTTTGCGGATTGCGCCAAACCCATGCCTACAGAAATAGACGAGGGATGTCAGCGTTCCCGTAAGCCACAACAGGGGGATCGTCACCCCTAACACGCCGATAATAATTAAAATTGCGAGTTTCATAACCCTTTCCTCCTCTCTATTGAATCCATCCTCGCCGGACATCGCCACGGTTGTTCAATTCCTGTCATTACATCCGACCTGCCATCCCGGATCTTCTTTTTTGCCTTTTATTAGTCCAATAACCATGCCAAAGCGGAAAAGCCCGGATAATCTTCAGTCGGGACTTGTAAATACTGCATGATAGTAATAATTTACAGGTATCAGTGAAAGATTGTCGGGATTTCTGGCACAGTGGCTGTCCCGCAAGAAGTGTTATAAATATTTACACATCCCTGTTAATAATTTTTACTGCCCGTGTAAATTTATAAAAAACAAACAATTAAGAGGATGCCGGGTGTTAAGAAAATGAACAATGTTTTTTATTATTAAGAACGAGATCTCCATCAGCAATTGTTCAGAGATCTCATAAGCACGTTTTTGTTGGCAATGAAAATCGCGATTGTATTAATTTATAAAAACTGGCATAAGGCGTCAGAGATATCTCCCCGTAAAAGGTCGCAGCGGCGGAGGGATAATTCAATGATATCTGGCTTGATTGCGTTATGCCGTTAATGCAGAGGAGGAAGAATGATGAGTTGGATGAAGTGGGTTCCGATTTTGCTCGCAGCAGTGCTCTTGTCCCCGCTCGCGGCGCCGGCGGCGGGTGCGGCGGCGAACCATTATTGTATAACCTGTCACGGTGAAAAGACCGTCATTAACAAGGGGGCGCACCTCTATATCGATCCGGTGAAATATGAGCTGACGACGCATGCAAAAATCGGGTGCGTTGCCTGTCATGACAATGTAACGAAGCGTCATCCGGCGGACGGCGTCCGGCCGTCGCGGGCAAAATGCCAGGATTGTCACTCCTCTGTCTTTTCCGAATACCAGCAAAGCTCGCACAGCCAGTACGCCGGATGCACGGATTGCCATAAGCCTCATGCAACGAAGCCGCTGCTGGCGGTGTCCAGTCGCGACATCAACAGCCAGTGCGCCAAGTGTCACGAATATTCCCAAACGGTCAAAAGCCATTCCAAATGGCTGCCTCGGGCGGCGCTCCACATAGACGCCCTGCCGTGCATCACCTGCCATACGGGTTCGGAAAATTATTTCATCACCCTGTATATGGCGATAAAGGCATCGGGATCGCCTCTGGGCGGCTTCAATCTGGCCGATTTTGACGATTTGCGTCCGTTTTTATCGGCAGGGAAAAACGCTGAGACGATGATCGACAGCGACGGCGATGGGGCCATATCGGTGAGCGAGTTGAAAAAATTCAATACAAACAGCCGGTACCGAAACATAATTCTCCTGGGGACCATGATGCCCGAGGTGGTAACGCACAGTTACCAGATCCTGAATAACCGCTGGGACTGCACTTTCTGCCACGTCTCGGGGTCAAAGGCGCAGCAGATAAGCTACCTGGCGTTTCCCGGGCAGGATGGCGCTTACGGCCGCATGGAAGTGGAAAAAGGCGCCATTCTGGACATCCTTTACGGGACCCCAGATTTCTATATGATCGGCTTTACGCGCAGCAAAATCTTGAGCATCATCGGGGGGCTGATCGCCGCCGCGGGACTTATGGTGCCCATTTTGCACGGTACGCTGCGCTTTCTCACCAGAAACAGAAGAAAGGAGCAATGACATGTCGCCAGACACGACTATGGAAAAGATCTACCTTACTCCTACGCCGGTCAGAATATGGCACTGGCTCAACGCACTCGGCATCGTGACCCTTTGCGTCACGGGCCTGCAGATCAGATTTCCTGAATATGCCAACATCTTTGGGACTTACAAGGCGGCAATCAAATTGCACGATGTCGCCGGCGTAACGGTTTCGATCTCCTTTTTAATCTGGTTTTTTTACTACCTGTTCGTGGCCAGAAATCTGGTAAAGCTCTATGTCCCCAATCTGGACGATATCAGACAGGGGCTGTTCAAACAGGCGTTTTTCTATTTCTTCGCCTACTTTCTGGGCCGGCAGAATCCCCATACCGCAACGCAGGAAAGCAAGTTCAACGCCATCCAAAAGCTGAGCTATCTGTTCATCATGTTTCTGTTTCTGCCGCTCGTGATCGTCAGCGGCCTGCTGCTGATGAATATTGAGCCTCTGCGGGGATGGATCGTCATGATCGGGGGGATCGCGTTCCTCGCCGACGCCCATTACCTGATTGCCTGCTCCTTTTTTGCCTTTCTGTGCGTCCACATCTATATGGCCACGCTTGGTCACACGCCTTTTTCCCATTTCCGGCAGATGTGGACGGGTTGGGAAGAGGTGGAAAGCGGCGGAAGAAGCAAATAGAGGACAGTGATTCTGTTCCTTTTATTTTTCAGGAGGCGACAACATGAAGCAGCGGTGCGCGGTTTTCATCTTGATCGTGACGGTTTTAGCCTGCTCTTTTGCCTATGCTGTCGACATCAAGGATGTCACCATTAAAATACCCAATTTCGGTAAGGTGGTATTCAACCACAGCAAACACTTTCTCCAGGAGGGGATCAAGAACAACTGCAAGGCCTGCCACAATGCCATTTTCAACCTCAGGGCCAAGCCCCGTACCCATTTTACCATGGCGGACATGGAAAAGGGGAAATCCTGCGGCGCCTGTCACAACGGCAAACGCGCCTTCGGTCTCGCCGATTGCATCAAATGCCATAAAGTCGCGGACGTGACTATGAAGGTCAAGGAGACTGGACCGGTGACCTTCAGTCATAAAAAGCATCTCGCCGCCGCCGATAAGTGCGCCGTCTGCCATCCCAAGCTTTACGACATGACTCCTAATAAGCCGGTTACCATGGCCCAGATGGAAAAAGGGAAGTCCTGCGGCGCCTGCCATAACGGTAAGAGCGCCTTCAAGGTCGATGAATGCACCAAGTGCCATCCCGTCAGAGATGTGGATTTTAAGGTAAAGGATGCCGGGGATGTCATGTTCAGCCACGAGCTGCACACCGGCATCTACAAGTGCGGCGATTGCCATGTGAAGCTCTATCTCCCTTCCGCGAAGAACAAGAGGGTGACCAAGGCGGAGATGGAGGCGGCCAAATCGTGCGGCGCCTGCCATCTCGACGGCAAGGACGCCTTTACCGTGAAGGAGAATTGCGACCGCTGCCACAAGATGTAATGAGGGACAGATACCTATTTACCCAGGGGAAATAGGTATCTGTCCCCATTTTCCAAGTGGCGTCTGTCTCGTAATAATATTTGACAAAGGGGATTTTATTGTTAACTTACGTGAAAATCACCGGACCTGAAGAGGGTCCAACAAGGAGAGGAAAATGTTTTCAGTATCTGAAAAAGCAAGTGATATGATTAAGGAATTCCTTAATAGTCGCACGGAGGCCCCTTCCATCCGGGTCCTGATGCAGGAGGGCGGCTGAGCGGGGCCCTCTCTGGGCATGGCTCTGGATGAGTCAACACAGGACGACGATGTATTCGAGGATCGGGGTGTCAACTTTTTAGTCGAAAAGTCGCTCTTTGCGAGGGTCAAGCCGATCGAGGTCGATTTCATCACCACCCCGCAGGGCGCCGGATTCAAGGTTACATCCAGCCTGAGTCAGGAAGGCGGCTGCGGCTCTTCCTGCAGCAGTTGCTGAGATCATGCCCCGGAGGCTCCGGTCTCCCGGGGCGGAAGCCGCTCATCGGGAGCGGGTCCGAAGATCCCGGCTGAAACGGGCAGATTTTTTCCGGCCCGGCTTCCCAGGCCGGAAGACCGAGGAATCAGGTCTTTCCCATCTTCTGCAGAGTCTCCCGAAAAACGTGATAAAAGGCGGCGTTATCGCCCACGCCCCGCTTGATGATCTTTCCCGCCTCGTCGATACTCTTGAGATTGAGGATGAGATTGACGCTCCGGTTGAAGGCGGCCATGTTGTCCATTGTCCGGTGCTGCCCGCTGACCAGGACGACGAAGATTTTCCTCCGTATTACCGCGGCCAGGTTTTCCAGATAAAGCAGGACGTCGTTCGCTTGCGGGTCCTCCGTGTCGAAGCGTTCGTTGAGAACCACGAGATCGTAAACATGGAACCGCATGTACCTCAGGGCTTCCTTGGCCGTGGCTGGTTCCGTAATCTGATAGTTCACCTCCCGGAGGGCGCCGCTGATCTTTTCCCGGACGGCCGGATCCGGTTCGCACACCAGGGCGGTTTCGCCCCCTTCTCCCACGAAGTCGAACGGCCGATCCGCGGCGTCGTAACCCTCCGCCGCGACTTCATTCAACAGGCTCTTCTCGTCTTCCATCACACGCCTCCCTTACCAGGGTCTCTTCGGTTTTCCGTAATCCTTGTCCACTTCGAGCTTGCCGAGGTCGGTTGTCGCCTGCCCGCGCGCGCTCTTGATGGTGTCGATGCCGCGGCCGACGATCCCCTTGTTGGAGGCGTAGGCCTTGCCGGTCTCCTCGCTGATCAGCCCCTGCTTGAATAGCTCGATGATGTAATCGTCGAAGGTGACCATCCCGAAGGCCCTCCCCGCCTGGATGATCTCGTAGAAGGTCTTTCCCTCCGATTCTCCATGGAGGATGGCGTCCTTCACCCGGAGGTTCGCCCCCATGATCTCGAAGGCCGCCACGCGGCCCCCCCCTTCCTTGGGGAGGAGGCGCTGGCAGACGATCCAGCGGACCGTATCGGCCATCCGGATGCGCACCTGGTTCTCCTCGTCGGTGGAGAACATGCCCAGAATGCGGTTGATTGTCTGCCCGGCATCCACCGTGTGGAGCGTGCTGAGGACCAGATGGCCGGTTTCCGCGGCGGACAGGCCGATCTCCACCGTCTCCCGGTCCCGCATCTCGCCGACGAGGATGATCTTCGGCGCCTGGCGGAGCGCGGCGCGGAGACCGCTCGCGAAGTTGTCGAAATCGCTCCCCATCTCCCGCTGGTTGAAGGTGGCCTTGCGATGGGGATGGGAGAATTCCACCGGATCCTCGAGCGTGACGATATGGACCGCTTTCTTGTCGTTGATCTCATTGAGGAGCGCCGCGAGCGACGTCGATTTTCCGCTCCCCGTCGCGCCGGTCACGAAGATGATCCCGTTTTTCTCCTCGGCCATTTTGCGGAAGGTCTCGGGGAGGTTCATGCCCTCGAAGGTGGGGATCTTGGACTCCAGCTTTCTCAGGACGATGGAATAGTTGCCCCGCTGGGAGAAGATGTTCACCCGGAAACGGGCCCGGCCCGGCAGTTCGTACGATAAGTCGCACGACCCCTCGGCGAGGAGGTTCTCCGTCAGCCGCCGGTCCTGATTGATCAGGTTCAGGGCGAATGTTTCCGTCTGGAAGGGGGTCAGTTTCTCGAAGGGCAGGTCCATCTCCACGGGGACGAGCTGGCCTGCGCTTTCCACCTGAAAGGGCCTCCCCACGGTGATGTTCAGGTCCGATACGTTATTGTGGATATCGAGCATCTTGCCCAGGATATAATCGATCTCCTGAATTCTCATTGCTCACCTCCCGAAAAATGAAAAAGCCTGCGGCCGCTAAACCTCGGTGAAGTCAGCCGGCGGGGTCTTCAAAAACTGGCGGAACCGCTGTTTGTCGTTGGCCTTCATGTAGGCCTCGTCCGGACCGATCCATCCCTTCTGCAGGAGCTCCTGGATCGCGTCGTCCAGAAGCTGCATGCCGTATTTCTTCCCCGTCTGGATCATGGAGGGGAGCTGGAAGGTCTTCGATTCCCGGATCAGGTTGCGCACCGCGGAGTTCGCGATCAGGATCTCCAGGGCGGCGCAGCGACCCTTGCGGTCGATCCGCTTGAAGAGGACCTGGGCGATCACCGCCCTGATCCCGTCGGCGAGGGTGGAGCGGATCTGCATCTGTTCCTCGGCGGGGAAAACCTCGATGATCCGGTCCACGGTCTTGGCGGCGCTCGTCGTATGGAGGGTGCCGAAGACGAGATGCCCCGTCGAGGCCGCTTCGACGGCGAGCGAGATCGTCTCCAGGTCGCGGAGCTCGCCGACGAGGATGATGTCGGGGTCCTCGCGCAACGCCCCGCGCAGCGCCGCCGCGAAGGATTTCGTATGCCGGCCGACTTCCCGGTGATTCACGATGCAGCTCTGGCTCTGGTGGACGAACTCGACCGGGTCCTCGATCGTGATGATGTGGTCTTTCCGGTTAAGGTTCGCCTCGTGGATGATGGCCGCAAGCGTCGTCGACTTGCCGCATCCCGTCGGCCCGGTGACCAGGACCAGGCCCCGGGGGAGAGAGGCCAGCTTGGGGATGACCTGGGGGAAGCCCAGTTCGGCGCAGGTGACGATCTTGCTGGGGATCTCCCGAAACACCGCCCCGCAGCCGAACTGCTGCTCGAAGAAGTTGGCGCGGTAACGGGCAACTCCCGGGATCTCATAGGCAAAATCGACATCGCCCGTCTCTTCGAACTGCTTGATCTTGTGTTCGGGGGCGATCTCATAGATCATCGCCTTCAGACCGTCGTTGGTAAGGACGTCGAACTTGATCCGCTCCAGGTCCCCCCGGAGCCGGAGTGCCGGCTGCTGGCCGGAGACGAGGTGCAGGTCGGATGCCCCCTGGTCGTGCATCAGTTGGAAGAACGCATCGATTTTTGCCATGGGTGACCTCCTTTGTGCAATTTGTGAACGGATTCTTTCGGGAACACTGCGCTTCTCCCATCCCGGGGATGTTACAGCGTCATTCTGATATGCCCGAGCCCGACCGGATCATATTGGAGGTCCGGCGTCGCGACGGTCACAAAGTATAGGAAAAAGGGAGGCCTTGTCAAGACAAAAGGGGGGGGAATTCCGCCGTTCCTGCATGAAGATGCGGAAACGGCGGAATTGAAATCCCACAGACATCCGTGCGATTTAGGATGCCTGATTTTCTTCCCGCTTCCTCAGAGCTCTAATACGGGAAGAAATACAGCCCGAGGCCGATGAAAGGCGCCGCTACGACCATGAGAACTATGCAGTACCCCATGATGTCCCTGGCGCGAAGACCGGTGATCCCAAGCAGAGCAATGGCCCAGAAAGGCTGAAACATGTTCGTCCACATGTCGCCGCATCCATAAGCCACGATCGATTTGCCTACCGGAACGCCGAGTTTCAAAGAAATCTCTGAGATGATGCCGCCGATTACGCCCCATTCACCGCCGCCCGAGGGGATGAAGAGATTGACCAGTCCGGCGACGAGCCAGGTGATGACCGGGAACGTGGCGGCGGTTGCGAAGCCGAGGAACCAGGTCGTGATTATCGCTGCCAGACCGGAGAAGGAAATCAATCCCATGATTCCGGCATAGAAGGGGAACTGGAGGATGATGCCGGCGGAGCCCGGGGTCGCTTCCGTAATCGCCCGAACGTAGCGGATGGGCGTCCGGTGCAGGATGATCCCGGCGGCCAGGAAAATGAAGTTGAAGATGTCCAGGTTCAGGTCCAGCCCTTTGGTTGCGAAATAATAGACGATATAGATGATCCCCGCGAGGCCGACCACATAAGAGATCAGCGTACTGTTCTCCAGTATGTCCGCCAGACCTTTATTCTTAACGGGAGCGGAGTTATTCCCTTTCTCTAACTTTGCCTCCCCTGCGATTTCCGCAGAGACCTTCTCGGCGCCGAGAAGCCGGTCAATACCATGACTGTCTTCGTCTTTCGGCGTCATGAGCCACATGGTGATGGGGACCACGATCAGGCAGAGCATGATGGCCATCAGGATTGCGTACCAGGTGAAAATGGACTCGGTGACCGGAACGATGCCGATAATTTTTTCAAAGACATGTCCCTTTGTCGCGGAGAGGAGCCCGGCCGAAGACGATGGGCCGACATGCCATACCATCTGCCCCGTGTAAGCGGCTGCCGCCAGAAGGGGATAGTGGAGGGGGATCTTCTTTATAAAACCCTGCTTGGCGACTTCCCGTGCAAAGATCGCAGCCACGATCAGGCCGAGCCCCCAGTGGAGATAGGTCATTATCGTGGCGATATAGGCTGTCATCAGCACGGCTTGCCCCCCCGTCTTGGGTATCTGCGCCAGCTTTTTCAAAAAGGGATGCACACCCGGGGCGATCGCCAGGGCGTGACCCGTAACGAGGATAAGGACCATCTGCATGGCAAACGTCAGGTATTTCCAGAACCCGGCGTACCAGTGCTTCAGCATGTCCATAGGTCCGTTGTTGGTCAGAACAAGCCCCATGATGTAGGCGATAAACGTGAGCAGAATCGCGAAAAGATAAGGATTGGGCATGTTTCTTTCTGACCAGTCGGACATCACACTACCGCTTTTAGCAATGATGTTCATCCTTCGTCCCTCCTTTCAGCAGGGTTATCAGCATGGTTAACGGTTGATGAAATAGTTCGCTTCCGCCAAACTTAAATAACCACCCCCCTCCTCGATCCGTAATTCGACAGGGAAAAAACATTGCCAGGCAAAGCGCGCGGCTTTGCAGAATCCCTGAATCGTTCCTCTAATGGGCGGTCCATCCGCCGTCAATGTGCAGGATATGACCCGTGACCATGTCCGAGGCGTCGGAGGCCAGGAAGATGAGCCCCCCGGTCAGGTCCTCGGGTTTACAGAGTCTGCCCAGGAGAATGTTGCCCATCACATACTCCCGGAAGGATTTTTCTTCCAGCATGGGACGGGTCATGGGCGTCTCCACAAATGTGGGCGCGAGGGCGTTCACGCAGATATGGTGCTTGCCCCATTCCAGGGCAAGCACCCGCGTGAGCTGATTAATGGCACCCTTGCTGGCGCCGTAGGCCGACCGCTTGATCAGGCCGACGCTGCCGGCCTGGGATGAGATGTTGATGATCTTTCCCTTCTTCTGCCGGATCATCACCTTGCCTACAGTCTGGGCGCAGAAGAAAACCCCTTTCACGTTGAGAGCCATCACGCGGTCCCAGGCCTCCTCGGTCACCTCTTCGGCCCACTGGGGGACGTTGACCCCGGCGTTGTTGACCAGGATATCGATACGGCCAAAGCGCTCCACGGCTGCTGCGGTCATCCGCTCGATCTCGGCAACAACGCCCACGTCTGCCGGCAGCGCCAGCGCCTTTCTTCCCAGGGTCTCCACCTCACTGCCCACCTGCTCCAGCTCCGAGAGGGTCCGGCTGCACAGCACAACGTCTGCCCCGTAGCGGGCAAGATCCAGTGCCATCTGCCGTCCGATCCCCCGTCCGGCCCCCGTGACGAGGGCCACCTTGCCGGAAAGATCAAACTCGGGATAGGGAATCCTGTCGCTCATAAGGTCTCCTCGGGGTAAGCGTTCCAGTACCAAAGCCACGGCCTTGTCGACTTTTTACGGGAGCATCAATTGCCGGAGCTTTTCCGCGGTGGGCAGGCCCTCTTCGCTCCAGCCCCGGTATTCGTAGTAGTCGGCCAGCAGCTGTCCCATCGGCGGCAGCCGGGTGGTAATCTCCTCGCCTTTGCGGTTGCGGGTCAAAAACCGCGGAGGGAGAAAATCGTCCTTGCGGCTGACCCCCAGGCGCGCGTTGAACAGCCTCTTGAGCGTGAAGACCCTCTCGCCGACTGTCATCAGCTCTCCGATATCCGTTTCCCTGCCGGTGATCATGTTATACCAGTCGACAATGTTTGTGGCGGTCACCGCTTTGCCGACCTGGGTAAAACGGCAGATGACCAGGGTGTCGTTCATGGTCTGGTAGTTTTGCATTTTGGCGGTCATCTCGGCCGTGCCTTCCAGCTGGCAGGAAGGGTGGGGTTTGTCGATGCCGATTTCCGACATGAACAGCGCCAGCTCGTAGGGATGGCTCCAGCTTGCATTGTGGCAGGCCCCGCGGGCCGCCGTGCCGTAAGACAGGGCCTGGCTCCAGAACCGCCGCGGATCGTGCGCCGAGGGCTCGAGCCCCTTGACGTGCATGGCGAATTCCATGGCGTGTCCCCCCAGGGTGCGGGCCATGCGCAGGACCCCTTCCCCCATGAGCTCCCCGATCCCCTCCCGGAGGGCGATTTTTCGGGTCATTTCCACCAGGGCCTCGCCGCTGCCCCAGCGCAGCTCGATCCCGTCCGTGTCCGCGGCTGTGATCAGCCCCTTTTCAAAGGCCTCCATGGCAAAGGCGATAACGGACCCCGTGGACATGGTATCGAGCCCGTAGCGGTTGCACAGGTCGTTGGCCTTGCAGATGGCCCCCAGATCATCGACCAGGCATTCGCCTCCCATCGTGCCGATGGTTTCGTACTCCGGACCTTCTCCCTCCAGAGGGGCGTACGGCCCTTCGTCGATCCGGATGTGACGGCCACACGCGATGGGACACTGCAGACACGCCGTTCTTCCCTTGAGGATCGTGTCGTGCATGGTGGCCCCGGAGATCTTGACCGCGTCGGCCCAGCGGCTCCCCCGCCAGTTCTGGAGGGGGAAATTACCCAGTTTCTCGTAATTTTCCACACCGCCGGAAGTTCCGTATTTGCCGAAGGTCTCGGTCGCCTTCCGGATATGCGGCAGGACGGTTTTCATCTGCTCCTGCAGGTCGTTCTCACGGGCCTGAAGGGTCTTCTGCGTTCCGTAGGCCACCATGGCCTTCAGATTTTTTGACCCCATGACCGCACCCAGCCCGCACCTCGCCGCTTGCCGGACGATGCTCCCCACGTGCGGAATGCCGGCGATCCGGGCCATCCGCTCCCCGGCGGGACCGATCACCGCGGCGCTGGCCTTGTCCGTCGTCTGATTCTTCAGCCATTCTGCCGATTCCAGGGAATCCTTTCCCATGATGGGATGCGCATCCCGGATTTCCACCCCGCCATCATGAACCCACAGGTAAACCGGCCCATCGGCCTTCCCCGTCACGACGATCCCGTCGTATCCGGTTTTCTTGAAATGGACCGCCCAGGAGCCGCCGATGCTCGACTCCCCGAGGAAGCCCGTAAGCGGCGAACGTCCCATCACGTGATGCCGGCTCGAGGCGGGAACCCGGCTGTCGGTAAAGGGGCCGGTCATTGCCGTCAGGATGTTCTCCGGACCGAGAGGATCGGTGGCTGGGGTGGTTTCGTCGTAAAGCAGCCGCGCCCCGAAACCCGCACCGCCCACATATTTTTCCAGCAGGGAATCATCAAGATCCTGAACCTCGGTCTTACGGGCGGTCAGGTCAACCCTTAAAATCCTCTTGTGATAGCCGAACATAGCATTGTTCCCTTTCCAGTCAGCCGCCCGAGGGCGGCAGCATAACCCTTACGATATCGTCATCATTGATGAAGTCATCGAGCCTGAGGAGCCGTACCTTGTTGAAAAACATGACATGGGCGCAGAGTTCGACATCGGAGATCGAATCCCCGTGGTGGATCATCTTGACGAGTTCTGAGGGCAATCGGCCGATCAACTCCCTTAAGGAAACAGGGTGTGAGAGCCCCAATTCCAGTTCCTTCCCGGCCACCTTTGTAAAGGGATTAGACAAGAGAAACCGCATCAGAACCATCCTTAAAATGCGTTTTCAAACACCTTTTCGGAATCTTTCGCCGTCATCCGTCTCGGGTTGTTGGCCATGAGCCGCGTGACGTTGATGGATGCGGCCGCCATCTCAGGAATGGCTGATCGCGGGATATTCAGTTCGGTCAAGGTTTTGGGCATATCAATGTCCCGAAGAAGGTTCTTTACTGCCTCCACAGAGCGGTAAGCTGCTTCCACAGGCGACAGGTGTTCCACCTGCTCGCCCAAAAGCCTGGCCACCTCGGCGAATTTGACGACGTCGCCGGGGACATTGAACTCCATGACGTGGGGCAAGAGAATACCGTTGGCGATTCCATGCGGAACGTTGAATTGCCCTCCGAGCGGGTAGGCCAGGGCATGAACGGCGCCCACCCCGGCGTTGGCCAAGGAGATCCCCGCATAGAGGCTTCCGATGGACATGTCGTACCGGGTGTCCCGACGGTCACCCCGGGCCACGGCCGTCCGGAGACTCCCGCCGATGAGGCGGATCGCCTCCCGGGCGTACATGTCGGTCAGCGGTGTGGCGTTCATGGAGGTGTAAGACTCGATGGCATGGGTGAGGGCGTCCATGCCGGTGAAGGAGGTCACCCGTGGGGGCATGGAAAGGGTCAGCTCCGGATCGACTACCGCTGCTCTGGGCAGAATATAGGGGCTGACGATGCCCTTTTTGAGTCTAACAGCCGTGTCAGTCAAAATGGCATTTGGGGTGACCTCGGCGCCGGTGCCGGCAGTAGTCGCCACCAGGAAGGCGGGGATACCCTGTTTTTTTAAAAGATTGACGCCGAAATAATCGTGAACGGTGCCGGGGTTGGTGCACAGGGTAGAGGTAACGGAGGCGATATCCATGGAACTGCCGCCGCCGACACCGACGATCAGATCGTACCGACCGGCCTTGGCCTGATCGATGCATTTTTCGCAACAGGCGATATCGGGATCGGGTATGACCTGGTCAAAAATGTCCACACTGATGTTCCGATCCGTCAGGACCTTCTCGACCTTCGCGCTGATCCCCGAATCGACAATGCCCTTATCGGTGACCAGGAGCGCCTTTCTTGCCTCGAGGTTCCCGGCCTCTTCTCCCATCTTGGCCAGAGCGCCAAAACCGGCAAGGATGAGGCTCGGCGATTTGAGCGTGATCAGATTGCGATCCATGGCGACTCCCCCTCTTCCGATTCTACCGACAATCGATAATGTGCACACAAGGACATCAAGCAGCGAACGTCTCTCTGGGAATGGAGCGGATAATTCCCCTATTTGCGAGAACTGACCATCGGGTGCGGAAAGACTAAAGGATAAGATGTTGTCTGTCAAGGAAAAATAGCGGTCCCTTGACCAGTCCGCTCCCCCTGCAACATTGCAAGTGGTTTGAGGCCGCTCCAAGGCCCCGTCAAAGTTAGACAAAAATGCTTAATATTCAACTACATACGTTTTATTACGGTTTCTTTATAATATTCATGTAATTTCAGATACTTATGCACATATATGACTTAGCCCTGAGGCCGCTCGGGCGTCTGTTGAAAAGATCCGGTTCGTGGTGTATACTCTCCGCCATCGCAAAAGACCCCCCTTGCCTGCCTGGCTCAGGCGCGCCTGAGGGGAGATGGTCATCGTTCTGAAAGCGGAAAGGCGAACGGATGATGGGACCGGGCAAATTGAGCCGCCTGATTGCGGATCCGGGCAGTCCAGCCCTGCTTCGGGGAGAGATCTGGGTCAGCCCGGATGTCCTTGCGCAAGCTGGTTTCGCTCGGGGACCCCAGGGTCTGGTAGCATTGGCCTCATCCCTGGGGGCGGATATCTGTTTCTTCCCCTGGCCGGGACCGGCCGCGGTCCCCGATTTAAAGGAACTGGCGGAACTCGCCCATTTCGCCGGTCTGGACTGCGGGTTGACGATCGACGGGCCTTTCCAGCGCCTTGCCTCTGCAGGAAACGTTCTTGACGTCTTCCTGGAACTGGGCAGGGATCCTGCCGGTTTCCGGCGCCGCCTTAACCGGGAGATGGAAGGAATAACCAAATTCCTGGGCCTGATCGAGGAAGCGGGGATCGGACTGGTCGTGATCGGCGAAGATGTCGGTTATGCCGGGGGGCTCTATTTCTCTCCGGAGGTTTTCCATTCGCACCTGCTGCCTTTTTACAGGGTCCTGGTCGGCCGTCTCTCTCCGGAAGGGATTGCCGTGGGATGGCATTCGGACGGCAAAGTGGCGCCCATCCTGCCGGACCTGTTGCAGTGCGGATTTCGTTTCTTTGCCCTTGAGCCGGAGTGCGTGGATCTTCTCCGTTTCAAGCGGGCCCACGGCCCTCGGGCGACACTGATCGGGGGTGTCCGGACGGAGTGGCTGACCACGGAAGAACCCGGTCCGGAACAGCAGGCCCGCTGGCGTGAGGAAATAAGGGAACTGGCCGGGGAGGGGGGATTGATCGTCGCGTCGTGCTGCGGGATCCACAGCCCTCTGTTTCTTTCACGTTTAAGACGACTTTACCGTCTGTTCGACGGGATTTGAAAGGCCCCGGACTGGGGGTCACGGATGACGCTGGGAAAATTTATGGACCCCTGCAACTATTTCTTGACAGTCTCTCCGGGAATCATATATTACAGCGCCGTGAAAAGTCATAAAAGCTCCGCCACCACATCGGCGTAGGCGGCCCCTTGCCGCGCCGCTTAAAGGAAACGGATGGGGATGTAGCTCAACTGGGAGAGCGCCGCGTTCGCAATGCGGAGGTTAGGGGTTCGATCCCCCTCATCTCCACCAAATAGGTAAAAAGGGGACAGATGGTTTCCATCCGGAAACCGCCTGCCCCCTTTTCTTTCGTTTCCTTCGCTGACTTTTATCCCGCATGATCATGAGAGCTTTATGCCCTCCCAGTCATTGCGAGGCGCACAGCGCCGAAGCAATCTCATGAATGATCGAATGCTTATGGGATTGCTTTGCTTCACTCGCAATGACTCTGGCGTATTTTTTAAAAGGTCTCGTCATGTCTGATGATGCTCCGGGGCGTATGGGCTTTCAGTCCTTGAAGAGCCTGGCGAACCGCCAGGGCTTCCGTTTTTTCCATTTTCCCTGGTGGTAGGCGCTGCTCGCCAGGAGCGGCAGGACCGAGGTGGCCTCCGCATAGACCATCTGCTCGCAGGTGCTGTCCACCTTTCCCCAGGAGTTTGCCTCCTTGAGCGTGGAGCTGGAACAGGCGCCGTCGCGGACATCGGCCACCGTGATCTGGACGGCGTACTTGTGCATCGGCACGTTCTTCCCGAGGATCTCGGCGCAGACCACCGTGTCCTGGGCGAAATTCTTCGGCACGCCGCCGCCGATCATCAGCAGGCCCGTCATCCCCGCCTTGATCTTGATCTGGGTGAGCTCCCGGAAGTCCTTCACCGAATCGATGGAGACGTGAGCCTGCGGGTATTTCACCTGGTGGAGGACGAGGCCGAAACCGGCGCTGCTGTCGGAAAAGGCGGGGCAGAAGATCGGTACGTCGCGCTCGAAGGCCGCCTGGACGAGGGAATCCTTCTTCACGGCGTGTTCGGTCAGGTGTCTACCCATCTCCCGGATGAACTCCCGCGAGGAATGCGGGCGGGGCGGGAGGCCGTCGGCGATGGCCTGGACGGTCCGGTCGCAGGCCTGGAGGTCCTTCTCGTTGATGTAGGTGTCGTAGATCCGGTCGATGTAAAGCCGCCGGAGCTCCCGGTCGTCCACGAACGGCGTCCCCTGATAGTGGCGAAAGCCCAGGGCCTCGAAGAAGTCCATGTCCACGACCGCCGCCCCCGTGGCCACGATGGCGTCCACCATGTTGTTTTTCACCATTTCCACGTAGATCTGCATGCAGCCGGCGGCGCTGGTGCTCCCCGCGATGGTCAGGATGATGCCGCACTTCTTTTCGGAAAGCATCCGGTCGTAGATCTCGGCAGCCGTCGCCAGGTCCCGGGCGGTGAAGGACATCCCCCGCATCGCCTCGACGATGGGCGTGGCGTCGAACGAGGTGATGTCTATGTGCCGGACCGGCGTTTTTAAATAGTCTTTCTTTTTCATAATCTCCCCTAAGCGATGACGGCTTCGTAATAAGTAGATGATTTTACACTGTTCTGTTATTCCGTGCTTGACATGGGGCGTCACGCCCCTGTTTTCCCGGCGGGCGGCATTATAAGGGGAGAAGCGGGCAAAAGTCAACGGATCATTGGCTTTGCCCCCAAATTCGGTCTTGTCACAGCGTCCGATATCTGATACTCCCCCGCCATGGAAAAGGGAAACATGAGGGATATCCTGACCGTTTCGATGCTCAACGAGCGGATCAAGTCGCTCCTCGAGGAAGGTTTCGTCCTCGTCTGGGTGGAGGGGGAGGTCTCGAACCTGCGGCGGCCGGCCTCGGGCCATCTCTACTTCACCCTCAAGGACTCCAAAAGCCAGATCCGGGCGGTGATCTTCCGGAACCTTTTTGCCCGTCCCCGGGGACGGACCTCCGACTTCGCTCTCGAAGAGGGGATGAGCGTCGTCTGCCGGGCGCGCCTGACCGTCTATCCGCCCCGCGGCGAATACCAGCTCGTCGTCGACGCGGTGGAGCCCAGGGGGCTGGGGGCCCTCCAGAAGGCCTTCGAACAGCTCAAGTCGCGTCTCGAGGCGGAGGGGCTCTTCGCCGCCGGCCGCAAGAAACCCCTCCCCTTCCTGCCGGCGAGAATCGGCGTCGTCACCTCGCCGACCGGCGCCGTCGTCCGGGACATCCTGACCGTCACCCGCCGCCGCTTTCCCTCGGTAGACGTCCTGATTGCACCGGTCCGCGTCCAGGGAGCGGAGGCCCCGGCTGAAATCATCCGGGCCCTAAGTGATTTGCAGATCGTCCCGGGCGTGGACGTGATCATCCTGGCCCGGGGCGGCGGCTCGCTGGAGGACCTTGCCCCGTTCAACGACGAGGGGGTGGCCCGGGCGATAGCCCGTTCCCGGATCCCCGTAATCTCGGCGGTCGGCCATGAAACGGACTTCACCATCGCCGACTTCACGGCAGACCTCCGCGCTCCGACACCTTCGGCGGCGGCAGAGCTGGCCGTGCCGCTCAGGGCGGAGCTTATGGAATCCGTCGGGACGCTCCGACTACGCCTGATCCGCTGCCGGCGACAGGAAGCCGAACGCCTCCGGGAGCGCCTCGCGGGACTTTCAAGGCGGCTCCGGGACCCGAAGCGCCACCTTGCCGACATCCGGATCGCCCTGGACGACTACAGCGAGCGGATGAGGGCCTCTCTCGCTCATCTGCGGGCGATCCTCCGCCGGGAATGGCAGAACCTTTCCCTCCGCCTGGAACACAGGAGCCCGCAGTTGAGGATCGTCGAACAGCGGACGCTGTTAGGGAGCCTCGGAAAGGCGCTGGGCGTGGTCTGGGAAAAACAGGCGGAACGGCGGAGGGGTCGTGTCCGCTCCGCAATGGCTCTCCTGGATTCACTGAGCCCCCTGGCCGTCCTCAGGCGGGGCTACAGCATCACGCAGCGGCTTCCGGACGGTCTCATCCTCCGGCGGGCCGATAGCGCCGTAGCCGGCCAGGATATCTCCATTATGCTTTCTGCAGGACGTCTGCAGGCAAAAATCACAAGAATCTTCAAGGAGCAATCCGATGGCGAAGGAAAGATTTGAAGAGGCGCTGGAAAAACTCGAAGAGATCGTCCGCAGGATGGAAGAGGGGGAGATGACCCTGGAGGAGTCCCTCAATGCCTTCGAGGAGGGGGTCAAGCTCTCCCGTCTCTGCGCGAAAAAACTCGACGAGGCCGACCGCCGCGTCGATCTCCTCCTGCGGGAGGAGGGCGGACTCACGACCCGGCCGTTTGCGGAGGAAGAACGTGAACCGGAGTGAAGGCTTCCCCCTGAAGGGATACCTTGCCGAACGGAAGGCGGTGATCGATCGGGCCCTCAATGGGTATCTCCCCGGCGAGGGGAACGACCCTCCGGTCCTGTTCGAGGCCGTCCGCTACAGCCTCTTCGCGGGGGGGAAAAGGCTCCGGCCGATCCTCTGCCTGGCCGCCGGGGAGGCGGTCGGGGGCAACAGCGAAGCGCTTCTGCCGGCCGCCTGCGCCCTGGAGCTGATCCATACCTACTCGCTGATCCACGACGATCTGCCCGCGATGGACAACGACGATTACCGCCGGGGCAGGCTCACCTCGCACAAGGTCTTCGGCGAGGGGATCGCCATCCTGGCCGGCGACGCCCTTCTGACGGAGGCCTTTCGTCTCCTGACCCGCCGGGAGCTGATGCCGGGCATCGAACCGGGGCGACTGTTGGCGGTCGCAGGCGAGATTGCGGAGGCGGCGGGCGGGGTCGGCATGGTCGGCGGCCAGGCGTTGGACGTCCGGTCCGAGGGGGAGCAGGTCGATCTGGAAACCCTCCACAGGATCCACAGGCTCAAGACGGGGGCGCTCATCCGCGTCTCCCTCCGGGCGGGGGCGATCCTGGCCGGCGCCTCGGAGACGGAACTCGCCTCTCTGTCCGACTACGGCCGGCAGATCGGCCTCGCCTTCCAGATCGCCGACGACATCCTGAACGTGGAGGGAGACCGGACGAGTTTAGGGAAGGAAACGGGTAGCGACGCGGCCCGGGGAAAGGTCACCTTTCCCGCCCTTTTGGGGATCGACGCGTCGCGCGCCCGGGCCGAGGCGCTCGTCATCGAGGCGCTGGGTTCTCTGGCCTCCTTCGGCGAGAAGGCGGAACCGCTCCGCGCCATCGCGCGGTACATTACGGCAAGAGATTCCTAACGGGAGACGGGGGTTGCCGGAGAAAAGGGGCGGGGGGATTTTAAAAATGGAAAGAGAAAAAAGATAAGGATGTCTGAACAGCAGAGCATACTGGCAAAGGTAAATTTTCCCGAAGATATCCGGCATCTCGGCCTGGAGGAACTCAATCGCCTCGCCGGGGAGATCCGGGAGGTGATGATCGGGACCGTCTCCCGGCGGGGCGGCCACCTGGCCTCCTCCCTCGGAACAGTGGAGCTGACGCTTGCCATCCACTACGTCTTCGACACGCCGCGGGACCGGCTCGTCTGGGACGTGGGGCATCAGGCCTACGCCCACAAGATCATCACCGGCCGGAAAGGGCGTTTCGACACCCTCCGGCAGAAAGGCGGGATCAGCGGCTTTCCCAAGCGGGAGGAGAGCCCGTACGACACCTTCGACGTGGGACACAGCGGGACCTCCATCTCCGCCGCGGCGGGAATGGCGGAGGCGCGCTGCCTCAAAGGGGAGGATTACCGCATCATCGCCGTCATCGGCGACGGCGCGATATCCGCCGGGATGGCATTCGAGGGGCTCAACTGGACCGGAGACCGCCGCAAGAACATGATCATCATCCTCAACGACAACGAGATGTGCATCTCCCCCAACGTCGGCGCCCTCTCCTCCTACCTGAACCGGATCATGACCGGCCAGACCGTGACCCGCATCAAGACGGAGGTCAAGACATTTTTGAAATCGGTGCCCGGGATCGGCGAACAGATGCTGAAATTCTCCCGCCAGGTGGAGGAATCCCTGAAGACCTTCTTTGTCCCCGGGGCCATCTTCGAGGAGTTGGGCTTCACCTACGTGGGGCCCCTGGAGGGGCACCGCCTCGACCACCTCATCAAGAACCTGGAAAACGTTAAAAATCTCGAGGGGCCGATCCTCGTCCACGTCGTGACGCAGAAGGGAAAAGGTTACCGTTTCGCCGAAGACGACCCCTGCCGGTTCCACGGCGTACCGCCGTTCGACGTCGACACGGGGGAATCCGTCGCCGGCGGCCGGCCCGCCCGCCCCTCTTACACAGAGGTTTTCGGCCGGACCATCGTGGCGCTCGCCCATGAGGATCCGCGGCTGGTTGCAATCACGGCGGCCATGTCCGAGGGGACGGGTCTCGACCGGTTCGCCCGGGAATTCCCCACGCGCTTCTACGACGTGGGGATGGCCGAGCAGCACGGGGTCACCTTCGCCGCGGGGCTCGCCGCGCAGGGGATCATCCCGGTCGTGGCGATCTATTCGACCTTCATGCAGCGCGCCTATGACCAGATCATTCACGACATCTGCCTGCAGAAATTGCCCGTGGTCCTGGCGATGGACCGCGGCGGGTTCGTGGGGGCGGACGGTCCGACCCACCACGGCGTGTTCGATTTCGCCTTCCTCCGCACCGTTCCCAACATCATCGTGATGGCCCCCAGGGATGAAAACGAGCTCCAGCACATGCTCAAAACCGCGGTCGCCTGCGGCCGCCCGGTGGCGCTCCGCTATCCCCGCGGGGCGGGGACTGGTGTTCCCCTGGACGAGCAGCCGCGGCCCCTTCCCGTCGGAAAGGGAGAGGTGCTGCTCGATCCGCCGGAGGCGGCGCTGGCGGTTATCGCCATCGGCGCCTGCGTCCATCCGGCGCTGGCCGCCGCCGAACTCCTGAAGGCCGAAGGGATATCCCTTCAGATTATCAACGCCCGCTTCGTGAAGCCTCTCGACGAGGAGCTCCTCTGCGGTGCGGCCGAGAGGATCGGGCGGGTCATCACCGTCGAGGAGAATGTATTGATGGGGGGCTTCGGCAGCGCCGTGCTCGAACTCTTCGCCGAAAGGGGGATTGCCGGCGTCGCCGTCCGGCGGCTCGGCATTCCGGATGAGTTCGCCCAGCATGCGACCCAGAAGGAGCTCCGGCGGCTCTACGGGATCGATGCGGAGGGAATCGCCGCCGCGGCGCGGGAGATGATCGGAAAATTCGGCGGGCTGAAACGCTAAATTTCAAGACCTGACCCCATATGGATATAAAAGGAAGAGTGAAAAAGATCCGGCTGGATTGCCTGCTCGTCGAGCGGGGGCTGGCCGAGACCCGGCAGCGGGCGCAGGCGCTGATCCTCTCCGGTGTGGTCCTTGTGGGCGACCGGCCGGCGGAAAAGGCGGGGATCCCGGTCCCGGCAGATGCGGAGATCCGGATCCGGGGCGAAAACAACCCCTATGTGAGCCGCGGCGGTCTCAAGCTTCGGGGGGCGCTCGACGCCTTTGGCCTCTCTGTGGAGGGACTCGTCGCGCTGGATGTGGGGGCCTCCACCGGGGGATTCACCGACTGCCTCCTCCAGGCGGGGGCGGCGCGGGTCTACGCCGTTGACGTGGGCTACGGACAGCTGGCCTGGAAACTCCGCGAAGACCCGCGCGTCGTCAGCATCGAAAGGACGAATATCCGCCATTACGACGGCGCCGGCATTGCAGAGGGGATCGACATCGCCGTGGTCGACGCCTCCTTCATCTCCCTGAAGCTGATCATTCCTCCTGTCCTGAAACTGATCAGGGGCGGTGCGGTTCTCCTCGTCCTGGTCAAGCCGCAGTTCGAGGTGGGAAAGGGCGAGGTCGGGAAACGCGGCGTCGTCCGGGACCCGGAGCTCCACCGGCAGGTTCTTTGCGGGATAGAGTCCTTCTGCCGGGGATTGGGACTGACGGTCCTGGGGAGCTGCGAGTCTCCCCTCACGGGTCCCGCGGGAAACCGGGAATTTTTCATTTGTCTCAGGAAACCGCCGGAAGGCGGGACCGCGGGAGATACGGGAGATAACGGATGGGCGTAAAACTGGCGAAAACCGCCGGCTTCTGCATGGGAGTGAAGCGGGCCGTGGACATGGTCATCGACATGGCGCGGCGCAAGGGCGGCGAGACCATCTACACCTACGGCCCCCTGATCCACAACCCCCAGACGGTCGAACTGCTCCGGAAGCGCGGGATCGTCCCGGTCCGGGGTCTCGAGGAGATCGACAGCATCCCCGCAGGGGCCATGCTGGTGATCCGCGCCCATGGGGTCTCCCCCGCCGAGAGGAAGATAATCAAGGAAAAGGGGTTCCGGATCATCGATGCCACCTGTCCCAAGGTGGGCCATGTCCAGGCGATCATCCGGAAGCATGCGGCTACAGGTTTCACGATCCTGATCGCCGGCGACCGGGAACACCCGGAGGTGAACGGCCTGTTGGGCTTTGCGGGCGGGGCCGGGATCGTCCTGGGCTCCGTGGCGGAGGTGGAGGACCTCCCCGAGCTGCCGAAGGTGTGCGTCGTCGCCCAGACGACGCAGAGCGTCGAAGAATACGCCGCCATCTGCCGCAGAATCCGGACGCGGTTTCCGGAGGCGGTCGTCTTCGACACCATCTGCGACTCCACGGAGAAGCGGCAGAAGGAGATCAGGGAGCTCGCCGCCGGGACGGACGCCGTCTTCATCGTCGGCGGCCTGAACAGCGCCAACACGCAGCGCCTGGCGGAGCTGGCAAAGCTCCAGGGCAAGCCTGCTTTCCACATCGAGACCGCCGATGAGCTCAAGGAGATCGATATCGAGCCGTACCGCCGGATCGGCGTCTCCGCCGGGGCCTCGACCCCCAACTGGATCATCGACCGGGTGGCGGACTACCTGACCGGCCGTCAGGGAAGAAAAGAAGAGTTTTTCCGGCGCCTCTTCAAGGTCTGGGTCTTTGCCGTCCGCACGGACATCTATTCCGCCGCGGGGGCGGGCTGCCTGTCGCTGGCGGCGATGCTCCTCCAGGGAATCCGGGTGAATCCCCTCCACATCCTGACCGCCTCCCTTTACGTCTACGCCATGCACGTCCTCAACCGGTTCATCAACCGGAAGGCGAGCAGCATCAGCTCTTTCCGGGAGGAGTCCTACCTCCTCCACGAGCGGATCTACATGACGCTGGCCGTTCTCTCCCTGATCATCGCGCTGGGCGCCTCCCTTGTTGCGGGGCCGGCGCCCTTCATCCTGCTTTTCGTCATCTCGCTCGCCGGCGCCCTCTACAATGCACGCCTCCTGCCGTCCGGATGGCGTTTTCAGAGCCTCAGGGACATCCCCGGCTCCAAGAACGTCGCCATCGCCGTTGCCTGGGGGGCGGTGACGGCCCTCCTGCCGTGGATCGAAACGGGGGGCGCGCCCACGCCCGGTCTGGCCGTCGCCTTTTTCTTTGCCGCCGCCCTCGTCTTCATCCGTTCCTCGCTGTCGGACATCCTCGACGTCCAGAGCGACCGCCTGATCGGCCGGGAGACCCTCCCCGTGCTAATCGGCGAGAAGCGAACGCTGCTGCTCCTCCAGGTGGTTTCCGGTCTGCTGTTCGTCCTGTTCGCGATCGCCTCGCCGGCGGGGTGGTCGACCCCTTTCAGTTTTATCCTTCTGAGCTCGGTATTTTATATATGGATTTGTTTCAAACTTTATGATAGAAGGTCCGGGTTTTCCGGGGTCGTTCTGGAGGGCCTGCTGGAGAGCAGCTACATCGTTGCCGGGGTTGGCGCCCTGTTGTGGCTTATGGCGGGCGGAGGCGTGACCGCCTGAGCCGGAGATATGGCTTTACCGATTTTTTATGAGAACGTCGTGATTGGGCACAAATGGGAAAGAATTGTTATAGCAATCATATTCCTGGGGTTCTTCTTCGGCTGCGGGGGGCTTCGCTATTCCGATCTCTCGCCTGAGGCGAAGGACTTTCGCCCCCAGCGGATCGCAGTCCTGCCGGCCGACGCGAGGATGTTTCCGGAGGCGAAGGGATCGGTCGACCGTCTCTTCGCCGAGGCCCTCGGCGAGCGTAAGTGGTTTGCTTCCGTCGTTGGGGGCGAGGAGATAGGACGCCGCCTGGAAAGGGATGGACAGCTCAGACAGGCAGTAGAAGAATACCTGACCAAGCTCGACAAGGTCAGCTTCTCCGATTCGGCATTGAGCTGCCGCATAGGGGAATTGACCGGCGCCGAGGCAGTTGTGCTCGTCCGGGTCGATTATTGGAACTACACGACGGAGAAAGACACGAAGGTGGGGAAGGTCGGTCTCAGCCTGAGGCTGATCGACGCCGCGACCGGGAAGATCGTCTGGACGGCTGGCCACCACCGGGCAAGCGAATACCGCATCATAAAACCGGACCTGCCCGACGTGGCGAGGGATCTCATCCGGGAGATGATCGGTTATATGCCGCATTGAAGATGCGAACGATGCGCTCCGGTTGCGGACAGACCGAGGCCGGGCGGCAAAATAAAAGGAGGAATGCGGGATGAGGGAAGAGGTGCAAAAGGCGATCGACCTGATCAGACCCAATCTCCAGGCGGACGGCGGCGATGTGGAACTGATCGACGTGGGCGCAGACGGAGTGGTGAAGGTGAAGCTCACCGGGGCCTGCCACGGCTGTCCGATGGCCCAGATGACCCTGAAGAACGGGATCGAAAAATTCCTAAAAAAGGAAGTACCTGCTGTGAATTCGGTAGTTTCCGTCTAAGAAGACCGGATTGGGCCGGCCTGAATAATAAAATGTTGAAGGAGAAGAGATATGGCGTATACCATCACCGATGAATGCATTGCTTGCGGTTCCTGTCAGGATGAGTGTCCCGTGGAGGCGATCAACGAAGGCGAGGACAAGTACACGATCGATGCCAAACTGTGTACGGATTGCGGCGCGTGCGCGGAACAGTGCCCGGTTGAGGCGATCACGCCCGGCGAATAGAAGCAGGTTCGCAGCGGGTCGGACAGAAAAATGGGGGAAATGCCGCACCGGAGACGGAAAGCGGCTTTCCCCTCTGTTTTATGGTCATTTCTGATATTTGATGCCGATGTTTTACCGGGGCTCAGGATATTTTTTCGCCCCTCGCAAAAATCGGCATCCTTCAGGAAATATCCAGGGCGGTCAGGATGGGACGATTTATCACCTTTGAGGGGATTGAGGGGTGCGGCAAGACCACCCAGATCAGGCTCGCGGCGGCATGGCTCGCCAAGCGCGGCGTCCCCGTCCTTGCCACCGCCGAACCCGGCGGGACGCCGCTCGGCCTGAAGATCCGCGATCTCCTGCTGAATAGGAGCGCCTTTTCGGTCGGCGCCGAGGCGGAACTTCTCCTGTTTGCCGCCGCGCGCGCCCAGCATGTGCGGCAGGCCATCATCCCGGCCCTCCGGGCGGGACAGTGGGTCCTCTGCGACCGCTTTCACGACGCGACGCTTGCCTACCAGGGGTACGGCCGGGGACTCGACGCCGGTTTCATCCGGACCCTGAACGGGTTTTCGGCCCTGTCCGTTTCGCCGGACATGACGCTCCTGTTCGATCTCCCCGTGGAGACCGGCCTGGCGCGGGCCGAAAAGCGGACGGCGGGCATCAGGCCGGAGGCGGCTGAGGACCGCTTCGAGCAGGAGGATCGGGCGTTTCACGGAAGGATCAGGGAGGGGTATCTGACCCTTGCGGCCGGGGCGCCGGAGCGCTTCCGGGTCATCGACGGCGCGGCGGACGTCGAGACGATCCACCGCGAGGTCTGCCGCCATCTGGCGGCGCTGTTCTAATGCCGCCGGCCCTGGTTTATTGAGGAAGCCATGACGTTCGGAGAGATCTACGGCCACGAAAGACCCATCGCGATCCTCAAGAGCGCCATGGGGAAAAACCGCATCGCCCACGCCTATCTCTTCTACGGGATGGAGGGAGTAGGCAAGAGGACAACGGCGGCGGTCTTTGCCCAGGCCCTCAACTGCGACGCCAAGGACCCGCCCTGCGACGCCTGCCTCTCCTGCCGGAAAGCGAAGCGCAACAACCACATCGACATCATTACGGTCAGGGCGGAGGGACAGTTCATCAAGATCGGCGCGGTCAAGGAACTCCAGGAACAGATAAAATTCCGGCCGTACGAGGGACTGCGGCGGGTCTTCATCCTGCCCGAGGCGGACCGGATGAACGCTCCCGCGGCCAACGCGCTGCTCAAGACCCTGGAGGAGCCGTCGGCGGGGAATATCCTCCTCCTGACGACCTCCCGGCCCCACGCCCTGCCGATGACGATCCTCTCCCGCTGTCAGCATTTCCGTTTCACCCCTCTGTCCCGGCAGGAGGTGGCCCGCTTCCTCCGGGAGAAAGAAGGCTTGGACGCAGCAGCCGCGGAGGTCCTGGCTGCCTCGTCCGGCGGCAGCATCGGCCGGGCGCGGGAGATGAACCGGGAGGACTACCTCGTCCTGCGCAACGGGATCCTTGAACACTTGGCCGAAGACGGGCCGGCCGATCCCCTGAAGCGTCTCGCCTTTGCCGGCCGCTTCGGGACGGAGAGGGAGGAGGTAGTCGAGAGGCTCCGGATCCTGCGGAGCTGTTACCGCGACGCCCTGGTCCTCCGGGAGACCGAGGAAGAGGAAAGACTGCTCTTCCGGGATCGGGCCGGGACCATCCGGGTTATCGCCGGACGACTGCCGGGCCGCGAACTGCTGGCTAACATCGCCGCGGTGGAGGCGGCCATAAGCGCCATCGAGCGGAACGCCAATAAATCGTTGACTTTGGAAGCCCTGATGGTTAAGCTCACCTGAAAATAAGAGACAGGGGTTATAGAGAACCTTGAAAAATATCGTCGGCATCAAGTTCAAAAAAGAGGGGAAAATCTACAGTTTCGACACGGCCGATCTTCCGGTGAAGCGGCACGATCTTGTCGTGGTCAGCACGGACAACGGCTTGGCCATCGGCACGGCGGTGACGGAGGTGACGGCAGTGCCGGATCAGGAATTGGCCGCCAATCTCAAGAGTGTCCTGCGTCTGGCCACGGAGGAGGACCTTCAGACAAGGGAAGGCAACCGGAAATTAGAGCAGGAGGCCTTCCAGTTCTGCCTCCGCAAGATAGACGAACGCCGGCTTCCCATGAAGCTGATCGATGCGGGATGTCTTTTCGACGGGAGCAAGATGATCTTCCACTTCACGGCGGAGAACCGGGTTGACTTCCGGGAGCTGGTGAAGGACCTCGTGCAGCGGTTCCGGATGCGCATCGAGCTCCGGCAGATCGGCGCGAGGCAGGAGGCCCGCATCATCAAGGGACTCGGGATCTGCGGGCGGGAGGTCTGCTGCGCGACGCTCTTGCATAACCTGGACAGGGTCTCGGTAAAAATGGCCAAGGAGCAGAACATGTCCCTGAATCCCGAGAAGATCTCCGGTCTCTGCGGGAGGCTGATGTGCTGCCTGGGCTACGAATACGACTGCTATACGGATCTGAAGAAAGACATGCCGAAGTGCGGGAAGATGGTCCAGACCCCCGAGGGACGAGGCAAGGTTATCCGCCAGAACGCTCTTAGGGAGGAGATCGTCGTCGTCCTGGAGAGCGGCAAGGAGGCGACTTTAAAGGCGAAGGACGTCCGTCGCCCCCCGGAGGGCCGCTAAAAGAGGCGGGTGAAAGCCCGCGGAACAGCATCTTCTCCGAGGCACGGATCTTTTTTCGACCATGCACATCCTCGCTACGCTGCCGGGAAAAAACTCGCGCTAAAGCACTCAGACAGTTTTCCCGGCGGGTGCTCCGCTGCGGTGGCATGGCGCCCGAAAAAATCTTCAATATGCCCCGGCGAAGAAGCTGTTCCGGTTTGCGGCCGGTTTCCCAATGACTTGAGAAAGGCAACTTATGGAAAGCGCGTTTTACATCACCACCCCGATCTACTACGTGAACGCCTCGCCCCACATCGGGCACGCCTACACGACCATCGTTGCCGACGTCCTGGCCCGCTACCACCGGCTCCGCGGCTGCCGGACCTTCTTTTCGACCGGGACGGACGAGCACGGCGAGAAGATCGTCGAGGCGGCCGGGAAGGCGGGCGTCACCCCCAAGGAGTACGCTGATACGATCAGCGCCCAGTTCCGGGACCTCTGGCCGGAGCTGGCGGTCGCTAACGACTATTTCATCCGGACTACCGACGCTAACCACATCGAGACGGTCCGGCGCATCCTCCAGAAGGTCTATGATGCGGGGGACATCTACTTCGGCCAGTACGAGGGGTTCTACTGCGTCGGCTGCGAGCGCTTCTACATGGAAAAGGAGCTTCTCGACGAGAGATGCCCCCAGCACGAGACGGTCCCCGAACACCGCAAGGAGAGCAATTACTTCTTCCGAATGAGCAAATATCAGCCATGGCTCATCCGCCACATCGAAGAGAACCAGGACTTCATCCGGCCGGAGCGCTACCGGAACGAGGCTTTGGCGTTCCTGCGCGAACCCCTGGAGGACCTCTGCATTTCCCGGCCGAAGAGCCGCCTCGCCTGGGGTATCACGCTGCCGTTTAACGAAAATTACGTGACCTACGTCTGGTTCGACGCCCTGATCAACTACGTCACGGCGGTCGGCTACCCCGACGGCGAGAACTTCCGGACCTTCTGGCCCGTGGCCCAGCATCTGATCGCCAAGGACATCCTCAAGCCTCACGGGATCTACTGGCCCACGATGCTCAAGGCCGCCGGCATTGAACCCTACAAGCATCTAAACGTCCATGGCTACTGGAACGTGGACCAGAGCAAGATGTCCAAGAGCCTCGGCAACGTCGTCAGGCCGCTCGACCTGAAGGACAAGTACGGTCTCGACCCTTTCCGCTATTTCCTGCTTCGGGACATGGTCTTCGGCCTCGATTCAAGCTTCAGCGAGGAGGCCTTTGTCCAGCGGATCAACTCCGACCTCGCCAACGATCTGGGGAACCTCGTCAGCCGGACGATGACGATGGCCGTCAGATACGGAAACGGCCGCGTCCCGGAACCGACGGAAGCGGCCGCTGAAGACCGTATCCTGAAGGAGACGGCGGCCAGGGTCGTGGCCGAGGTGGAGGCCTGCTTTGCGGAACTTGGCCTCCACAAGGCGCTGATTGCGATCTGGGAGTTCATCAACGTCACTAACAAGTACATCGTCGAGCGGGAGCCCTGGGTCCTGGCGAAGGACCCGGCCAGGAAGGGACGGCTGGAGACGATCATCTACAACCTCCTGGATGCCCTCCGCATAACGGCGGTTCTGATCTCCCCCTTCATGCCGGACACGGCCGCGAAGATGATGGATCAGTTGGGGATCGTCGTCGCCCAGGATTTCGAGAGCATCCGGAACTGGGGCGGCCTGAAGGCGGGAAACGAGCTGAAACGAGAAGATTCCCTCTTCCCCCGCGTGGAGTTCAAGAAGGAGGAGAAGAAATTGGAGGAGATCCAAAAGGCGGTTTCTCCGCCGCCGCTCAAGCCCGAGATCGGCTACGAGGAGTTCGAGAAGGTAGACCTCCGGGCGGCGAAGGTGATCGCCGCCGAGATGATCCCCAAATCGAACAAGCTGATCCGCTTGACCGTCGAGATCGACGGAGAGCGGCAGATCGTCGCCGGGATCGGGAATGACTACACGCCGGAGCAACTCGTCGGAAAATCGATCGTCGTCGTGGCGAACCTCAAACCCGCGAAGCTGATGGGTGTCGAGTCCCGGGGGATGCTCCTGGCCACCGACACTGAGGGCGGCCTCACCGTCCTCGGTTTCGACCGACCACCCGCGACCGGCGCCAAGATCCGCTGAAAATTTTTGCCTGTATTTTAGGCCAGGCCGGCCGGCGCCTTCAGCGGGACGTCCACCGGCTTCACGTATCGGTTCACCGTCTCCATCGTGCCGCCCACATTGAGTTTCCTGAACAACAGGGCGAACTGGGCCTCCAACTCGGCGCCGATGGCCGCCCGGATCTCCGCCGGCAGGTCCCACAGTTCCCGCTTGAAGGGGCCGAGCCCCTTCTTGCGGGTCTTGTAGAAGAACTGCTCGTCCGTGTCCCCCTCTTTCCTCTCGGACGCCGCTTCCTTCTTCAGGTAATCGTAGACCTGCTCGCGGAGCGCCGCCGGAAAGCTCGCGCTGTCGTAGATAATGTTCTGGAATCCCGTCGCCAGGTGGACCTCCGCCGTTCCCGTCGCGGGGAACCGGTCGAAGGCCTCCTCCGGCAGCGTCGAGGCGCCGTGCTGCACCGCGCCCGCCAAGCCGTAGTCGGTTCTCGCCACCCGCGAGAGCTGCTCCAGGGTAGCAAAATCGAGCTTGACCCGCGCGACGGTGCCGTCGGCCAGCGGGACGCCGCCGTGGGTCGTCCCCGTCTGGACGCTGATCTTGCTGATCCCCTTGAGGTCTGCCCCGCTCTGCTGTAGGGTTTCCCGGTACCCCTCCATAAAGGCATGGAGCTCCTCCACGGTGCTGTTCTTTCCGCCGACCTCGCCGATCTCGCCCCCGACCGAGATGCAAATCCCGGCCGGCTCCAGGTCGCGGATCATCGTCGTGAGCTCGGCGGCCAGGCTGTAGTTGAGCCGCTGCTGCTCTTTCACCGTCGCTTCCGCGAGGTCCACGAGGGTAGAGGTGTCGATGTCGATGTTGTAGAAGCCCGCCTCGATCGCCTCCCAGATCAGGTCCTTGACGGCCCTGACCTCGGCTTCCGGGTCTTTCGCATATTTCTTCGCCCCCACCTGGAAGTGGTCGCCCTGGAGAAACAGGGGGCCCCTGAATCCCGTCTTGATCGCCGCCGCCGTCACCGCGCATGCGTACTCCTCCGGCCGCTGGCTTGTGTAATCGATTTCCGACCGGGCGATCTCGAAGATCACCGCCCCGACCCCGGAGACCCGCGCGGCCCGGAAGACCGCCTGGGCGGTGTCGTAGGTGAGCGCGCGGATGTTGATCGCCGGAACGGTAAAGCCGGAGACCTCCCCGCGGCCAATCGCCTCATAGAGCCCCTGGATCGACGCGGCATGAACGCCGGCCGCCGCCGCGGCCCCCCGGATCAGCCGGCGGGCGGCCGTCCGCGTTTCTTCCTCCAGGGAAAAGACCGCCGTCCGAATCAGATCGTCGATCAGCGTTTCCCGCAGGCGGTTCTCGTCCATGACCCGTACGTCCGCTCCCTCGACGGCCAGGACTCCTTCCCCCGCCTTTTTCAGCAATTCCGTATTGTCGTAGATCATCGGCATCACCTCGCAAAGGTTTGTCTTGAGAGCTTTATCTTAGGCCCTCCCAGTCATTGCGAGGTGCACAGCGCCGAAGCAATCTCATGAATGATCGAATGCTTACGGGATTACTTCGCTTCGCTCGCAATGACTCTGGCGTATTTTTTCAAAGGTCTCGTCTCATGAATTGGCGGCCAGAAACTCCATGGCCTTTTCCACCTCGAACCGGCTTCCGATGTAGATCGGACAACGCTGATCCAGGTTGTCCACCTTAAGGGAGAGGATCTCCTCCTTGCCGTCCGTGGCGATCCCCCCGGCCTGCTCGATGATGAAGGCCATCGGTTGCAGTTCGAACAGAAGCCGGAGCTTGCCCCGGGGGCTCTTCTTGAGGGCGGGGTAGGTGAAAACCCCTCCCCGCTTGATCAGGACCTGGTTGATGTCCGGCACGAATCCTCCGCTGTAGCGGAGCTTGTAGCCCTGCGCTTCGAGATATTCGAGGTACTTTAGATGATTTTCCGTGCAGTCCTTCCGGAGCCCTCCCGGGCTGTAGATGGAGCCCCGCTCTTCGAGAATGATGTGCTCCTGGGAAAGGACGTACTCCCCTTCCCGGTTCAGGACGAACTCATGGGTCCCCTTGCCCGCGGAATAGACCATTGTGATGAGCGGCCCGTAGGTGATGTAAAGCGCCGCGACGATCGAATCCCTGCCCCGTGTGAATACGGACTTCTTGTGGATGCCGATGATGGTCCCGATGGAGAGGTTGGTGTCGACGAGGGAGGAGCCGTCCAGCGGGTCCGCCGTGATGAAGTACTTTTCCGCGCCCTTCCCGATCTGAACGACCGCATCCTGCTCCTCCGAGACATACTCCCGGACGAAACCCGAATACTGGAGCTGATTCCGAAGGATGTCGTCGGCGCTCCGGTCGAGGGAGAGCTGCTCCTCCCCGTAGAGGTTCTTGTAACCGGCCAGTTTCCGGTTCGATTCATGGATCTTGGCGGAGATGTACTTCCCCATCACCGCAATCTGCCAGATGAGCCGGCGGAGTTCCTCCTCAACGCGGGCCATCCACATGTGGCGCCGCAGATCGATGATAAACCTTGTGTAATCCGATATCCCGTCTCCCATCGTCCGTTCCTCCCTCACCCCATCACTAAGAAATTATCGTCAAAAATGCAACCCCTTTTTTGGTGTTTCCGCTTGTCTTGCTTGATCTGCTGCATAAAAATACATTGACAGAGACCGCCGCTCATTATATAAATAACGCGTGAAAAATGTGTACTTTGTCATTCCCGCCCCCGCTTCCGCGAGGGAAAACTCCACCGGCCGGTTGTTCCTGGCCGGGCAGCGAATTTAAATGCGAAAGGAGATTGATATGAAACGCTTTTTTGTCATTGTGATGGCCACCCTTTTTCTCTCCGGCTGTGGCGCCGCGGCCCGCGAGTCTGGATTCTACGAACACAGCACCATGTACAAGAGCTGGGATCACCTCAAATTCAGCATCTGCGGCTACAAAAGCGTGGATCCGATGGAAATCAAGCAGTCCAAGGAGCAGGGGTGGTGGGGGATCACCGTCATGGGATCGAATTAGCAGGGCTTTTTTTAAGGGGATCAGGCCTGATATCTTTTGAGGATCATGGCCGGGTTGCCCTCGCAACCTCTGAGAATTTCCCCTGCGCATTGAGAGCTTTAAATTTTGTCATTTCGCAGTTTTGCAAAGCTCTCTCGTCCTGATTGCCGGACCGGAACCGCCGCCTGTTGGAGCGGCGTTTTCCGTCCTGACCATATCCTACAGGCCTGGGTGCCAACAAAGAGGGTTTTTAGCTTTCCGCCTCCATAGTCAGTAAAATGTCGATCCGGGCGGCCGTTTCCGCGATGAGCCGGGCGGCGGCGTCTTCCGGGGCCCGCGGATCTTCCTCCAGGCGGAAAGGGATGACCTCGGCCGCGGTCTTAAATACCTCCTGCAGGAGGGCCGTCGTCCGCTCTTGTCTGAGGGAGATTGCCGCCCGTTCGCCGTAGCGATCCCCCGCCTGTTCATTGAAGCCGAAATCGTCGATGAGGATGATCAGCCGGGGAACGCCGAGGGAAAGTTCCCTTTTAACGCTTTCCCAGAAGCGGCGGTCCTCCTTCCAGGCGCCGAGGTCCGCGGAGTTGGCCACAAAAAGGGGGGACAGCGCTTCAGCCTCTCCGACGCGGAAGGCCGGGGTGTCCCAGGCCCTCAGAAATCCGATTATCGCCTCCGTGGCTTCGGCGTAGTGATCGGTCGCGATGATCAGGCCCGCGTCCCGGCGGGCGACCAGATACGAGAGGATGGGACGCCAGTGAGGATCGATTCGCGACTCGGCGAGGTAGCGCTCCACGAAGCGGGATGCCGCCGCTTCGATCCGCCCTTCCGGGATCCCGGTTGCAAGACCGAGAACCGCAATCCTCCCTGCCATCACTTTCTTGTAACCTACCTGCGTGGTGCTCCCCTCGACCCAGGTCGGATTGACGATCTCGTCCCAAAAAAGCTCCGGGGTCGCTATACCGAGGGCAGCAAGTCCAGTCTCCGCCAGCGCGCCCACGAGGTTCTCCCTCCGGGCGAACCGGGGGGCCTCCAGGCTCAGCGTTCCCGAATAATCGAAGATGACAAGCTTTTCCAGCGTGGTCATGGCTGTATCGACCGATTCCAACAGAATGACAACGACCCTTTCAAATAGGGGAAAGCCCTCTATTTGTCAGGGCGGCGCGGATGATTTCGGCCAGCTCCCGGGAGACCGCATAGGGGTCGGGGGCGGCGCAGATTGCGGAGACGACGGCGACGCTGTCGGCGCCCGCCATGACCACCGCCTCGGCATTGGAGGCGTTGAGCCCGCCGATGCCGACCAGCGGGTGGCGCGAGAAGGCCCGGATCCGGGCAAGGCCCTGCAGTCCCCAGGGCTCCTTGGCGTCCGTCTTGGTCGGCGTCGCAAAGATGGGGCTGACGCCGAGATAATCCACGTTGAGCCCCTGCGCCCGCTCCACATCCTCCCAGGTCTCCACGGAAAGACCGACGATCGCCTTCGGCCCCATCAGCTTCCGGGCGATCTCGTAGGGCATATCCTCCTGCCCCACGTGAACGCCGTCGGCCTCCACGGCCAGGGCGACATCCAGGCGGTCGTTGATGATGAGAGGCACCATCAACGGCGCGAGGAGGGCCTTGATCCTGAGCGCCTCCTCGACAAAGAACCGGGTGGCGACCTCCTTTTCCCGGAGTTGGATGCAAGTCGCTCCGCCACGGACCGCCTGGAGGATGACATCCGCCAACGGCTTGTCTCCGCACAGGCCCCGGTCGGTGACGAAATAGAGCCCCTTCATGTCCGATACCCCCTGGCAGGCTATTCGATCTTCAGATAACGATCGATGTCATCGGCAGAAAGGCGGTACAACGCATCCAGGAAGTGGAGCTGGAGGCTGCCCGGCCCCTCCGATCGCGCCGCCCCAATCTCTCCGGCGATTCCCATCACGGCCATTGCCTCTGCAGCTGCCGCCGCCGGGTCGGGGTTGACCGCGGCAAAGGCGCCGCAGAGGGCCGTCGCCGTGCAGCCGAGACCCGTGACGCGGGTCATCATGATGTGGCCGTTCCTGACCTTGACGACACCGGTTTTCCCGATGACATAGTCCGTCTCGCCGCTGATGCAGATGGCGGCGCCGCATTCCGTATGCAACTCCCTGCCGATCGCCACGGCGGAATCGGAGGAGGCGGCGCTATCCACCCCCTTGGTGCGGGCGCCCGCGTCAAGAATCGCCATGATCTCCGAGGCGTTCCCGCGGATGATCTCCGGGGGGACGGCCCGGATCAACTCGCGCGCCGTCTTCGTCCGGTAGGAGGTGGCGCCCGCCCCGACCGGGTCAAGAACGATCGGGATCTTCTTTGCCCGCGCCGCTTCGGCCGCCCGGAACATAGCCCGGACCCACGTGGGGCTCAGGGTGCCGATGTTGATGACGAGGGCGGAGGCGATCCCGACCATCTCCTCCACCTCCTCCTCCGCGTGGGCCATGACCGGCGAGGCGCCCAGGGCGAGCAGGGCGTTGGCCGTGCTGTTCATGACGACGTAATTGGTGATGTTGTGGACAACCGGGGCCTTTTCCCGGATCGCCCGGATCGCCGACCAGAGATCGTTTGTTGTGACGTTCATAGAGTGCTTCTCCTTTTATCTTTATCTTACCTTCATCCGGGGGGAGTTGCAAGAAGGGGAATGGAAAGAGAAAGAATGGAATTATCGTTCAGAATAGAGAAAGCCTCGCTCGCGCATCCACGTGAGGCGCGCCTCCGCGCGGGCGGGGATGAAGGCGCCGCACTCGCAGCTCTTGGCCATCATCCTGGCTGCCTGCTTCGGGGTCTTCCGCCGCATGCGCACCTCGTCGATCATCTTCCGGATGAGATTGGCCAGGTAGCCCAGTTTGAAGAAGGAGAGGACCTTCCGGATAGGGCGGACGAACCAGGGGCGGTACCCCTCGTCCCGCAGGACCCTGTGACAGGTGGAACACTCCACGCATTCATCCTGATTCACAACGGATTTGCCGTCCGCATCGAGGGAGATCACCCCCATCGTACAGATGATGTGGCAGTTGCCGCAGCCGACGCATTTGGTCGTGTCGATATCCATATTGCCCTGTTATAAAGATGCTATTTTCATCCTTCGTTGAGTAGGCAACTCGCGGGCATGAGGGTTAGCCGGAGCTGGCGGGGACCTCCATAGGCCCCCGCCTGTTTTATACTTGACGACACATTGATCAAACTGTTTGTCATGCAGGACTTGATCCGGCATCCATTTTTCCCGGATGCCGGCTTGCGCCGGAATAAGTGCGCAACGCATTATGGCGCTTGTATAGTTCATTTCTTGCCTGCTACGTCGCCCACACCGATAAAAGGCACGGCCCCCGCGCCGGTGACCTGCGGCAGGATCCCGTTCCACTTGTCGATGGCCTTCATGTTGGCCTCGATCTTCCTCAGCTCGATCAGGTCGGTGGAGATGTTGGCCCGCTGCAGCCGGAGGGATTCCGCCTCGGCCCTGGCGGCGGTGATCTTCTGTTCCGCCTCGATCTTGATCCTATCCAGGTCCCGTCTGGCCTTCAGGGCGAGCTGCTCGGCCGTCTGCTTCGCTTCGATGGCCTCGGTGAACACCTTGGAGAAACTGAAGATCACAATGGAAAAGGCGTCCACGGCGATATTGTTGGCTATCAGCCGCTCCGAAAGTGCCATCCGCATGGCCTCGCTCACGGCCGGACGCTTGGTGATGAGCTCCTCCGCCGTATACTTGGCGGTGACGGCCTTGACGACCTCCAGGATGGCCGGATCGATGATGCGTTCCTTGAAATGGATGCCGAGATTCTGGTAGACGACATTGGCCTTGTCGGGGACGATATGATAGTTCAAGGCCACCCGGGAGCTGACGTCCTGGAGATCCGCCGAAGCCGCCGCCGCGTCCGTCTCGGCCTTCTGGACCTTCACATCCACCAGGACGATCTCCTGCATGATCGGTATGCGCGCGTGGAGCCCCTCTGCGAGGACCTCCTTCTGCACCGCCCCGAAATTCATGACGATGCCCCTTTGGCCTGCCCCCACCTGGACCCATGGTCTGGAAAAGAAAATAAGCAGGACGATCGCGCCGATGATCGCAATTACCCGCATAGGCCCTTTCTTCAACACCAACTTCATGGCATCCTTTGCTCCGTACTGATCCTGATGATTCATTTGTAACCTCCTTTTTTGTCGTCTTTATTTCAATCCTATATTATCTATCACAGTCGACCGGATAAAGGCAAACGATTCCGCATTGAAAGAATCTAAATACTTGCAAAGAGACCTTTGAAAAAATACGCCAGAGTCATTGCGAGCGAAGCGAAGCAATCCCATAAGCATTCGATCATTTATGAGATTGCTTCGGCGCTGTGCGCCTCGCAATGACTGGGAGGGCATAAATTTCCTGAATGTCAGGGAATTCACATCCATGCCTTCGTAACTGACCAAAACGCGGATGAATTCCAATTTCCCGTAAAAGACGCATTACGGAGAGATTGATCGGTTTCGACTGAATGGAGGTAGAAAGGCCGCTTTTCGTGTTGACATCGCGCATAATCCCATTTAAGATGCACAAAAAACAAACATTATGTGCATCATGGGTGACACATGAACAAGGATGTCATTCTCGTTCAAAAAAGAGAGCTGGAGAATCGCCTTCAGGAAACCTACATCGAGAGAAAGCTGTCGGTCCCCTGGGACCTGGGAGATGATCTAATCAAGGTCATCTCCGGACCGAGGCGAGCGGGAAAATCATTCTTTGCCATCCATCTTCTGCGGCAGACCGGTTCTTACGGGTACGTCAACTTCGATGATGAACGGCTGGCCGCCATCGAAGACTATGATGAAATCGTCAGCGCCGTGAACACCGTCTACGGCAATCCGCGTTATCTGCTTTTTGACGAAATCCAAAATCTTCCCCGCTGGGAACTTTTCGTCAATCGCCTCCAGCGCCAGGGTTTCCGGCTTCTGATCACCGGGAGCAATGCCAATCTGCTCTCTTCGGAACTGGCCTCGCACCTGACGGGTCGTCATGCCGTCTGCGTTCTGTTTCCCTTTTCTTTCGGCGAATATCTGGCGGTGTCGGGCGAGCAGCGGACGGCGGTCGAGAAAATGGCAGCTCTCGATGCCTACGCGGAGCAGGGCGGCTATCCGGAGCCCCTGCTCAAAAAGATCGACCGGCGCGATTACCTGCGCACCCTGCTGCAATCGACCCTGTACAAGGACATCGTCAAGCGGTTCCATATCCGGTCGGTTCAGGGAATCGAGGACCTGGCCCTGTATCTGCTTTCGAACATCGTCCGGGAATATTCCTTCAACGCCCTTTCCGGCGTGACGAAGTGCCGTAGCGTTCATACGATCGACAAATATATCCGCCATCTTCAGGAGGCCTATCTGGTTTTTTCGCTCCCGCGCTTCTCCTTCAAATTGAAAAACCAGGCGGGCTACAACAAGAAAATTTACTGCACCGACAACGGCTTGGCGGTTTCTGCGGGCTTCCGTTTCAGCGCCGACAGGGGGGCGCTCCATGAAAACCTCGCGGCTGTCGCTCTCAAAAAAGAGGAACTCGCCGGTCGGATTTCTCTGTTCTACTGGAAGCGCCCGCCAAACGGGGAAGTGGATTTTGTCGTCAAAGAGGGCCCGCGTGTGGCGCGGCTGATCCAGGTCTGCTCGGATATTTCGGACCCGAAGACCCTGAAGCGGGAGATGCGGGCGCTGATCAAGGCCTCTCAGGAGCTGCACTGCGACGAGCTGTGGCTGCTCAATGACCGGGAAGACCGGACGGAGACCATCCAATGGCATGGTATCGAGCGCCGGATTCGGCTGATGCCGTTGTGGCAATGGCTGGATCGATGAATCCGCCACTGCCAAGCACTTTTCGGGGCTCAAAGTCTTGCAGGGGCTTGCCGGGGAACGGTGGATCGCCGGCGTCGTTCTGTATGTGGGCGAGGCCGTGATTCCCTTTGGTGAAAGGCTGTGGGCTGCGCCTATCTCCACCCTTTGGGAAAAAGAGGAATAGAAAATTCGAGATCCGCATCAGCAAGGGATACCGCCTGACTTTGTGCCTCGACAAAGGCGTGGTCGAACTGCGTCGTGTAGGCGGATATCCTGAGGGATGAAGGATAAATGGCGCTGTTTAGTTTTGCGTGCATGTGACTTTTTTCCCGCCGGGGTTGTATATCAAATAAAGGGAAGTTTCCGACTACCCGGCGACAAACGGGGCGCCTCAATCTGGTAAGAATGGAACTTGTTTGGGGATGACAAATAGTTTTAATGGTTTATATTCATGAATGAATTCAAATCCGTAAGTGCGCCACGAGGCTGCACAAGAGATGAGGGTAGGTCCCTCGAAGTCGGCTTGCAGGAGCGGGCTTCAAACCACCTTAAGCTGCATTGGTAAAGAGCCAATGTGGTGAGCGTTAAGGAAAAGGCATGGCAAAAGACCATGTCAGGTGAGGATCAGGGAGGCGAGCGCAAGCGAACTACTTCTGAGATGTCGAAATGAATTGGATGATGTCAAAACTGGGGGACTTACGGATCTCCAGGATAAGTTCAAGGGGGACCTGTTTACTGCTTGGGCGACTTCGCGATCGATGCAGAGGGGGCAACGGGAACAGGGGGAGGGAACGTTTATCTGCAGTAACCACCGCGGCCTTGGGATTTCCGGGTCGGTCTCCAAGAGAAACTGTGATCTGCCTTAGCAATTGGCTTTTCCCATCATGGAGTGATGAACCCACGATAGCGGAGAAATTTACGAAGGGGATCCGATTTCTCGGCCCCCCTTTTTTCGGTGTAGTCGAATTGGAGGCTGAAAAACGGAAACCGGGCGCTTGCCGCGCATTAACACCGGAGGTTCCGCTTGACAATCAATTATATTAAGACTTATATAATAAGCCATGTACGACATCGATTGGCGGGCCAAAGCGTACAGACAGCTTTACAAAATCCGCAGCCGGCAAATCCGGCAGGAGATTTACGATGCAGCGGAAACGCTCCGGCACTGGCCGGACTGCCGGAACGTGAAGGCCTTGATCAGCCACGAATACGGTTTCCGGATGCGCGTCGGCAACTGGCGTATCCTGTTCGATGTCGAGGATCACATCAGGATCATCATGATCCAGGAGGTCAAGAAACGTGACGAACGAACCTACTGACATTCAGACCATCATGCAGGACGGGAAACCGGCGTTTGTGGTCATTCCGTTTGATGAATTTGTGCGCCTGTTTCCGAAAGCGCCTCGCCGCGTCCCGCAGGGAGACGCCATTCCCCACGAAGTGGTCGGACTGACGGTCAAGAAAGGATATACCCTTGTCCGCGCCTGGCGGGAATACCTGAGGCTGACGCAGGCGGAGGTTGCGGAAAAGATGGGGATCTCCCAGGCGGCCCTTTCACAGATGGAAGCTGGGGGAAAACGTCTCCGCAAGGTCACGCTGGAGAAACTGGCCGCGGCGATGGGCATCGGCATCGAGCAGTTGCGCTGATGGTGTGCATTTTATTGAACTCACCGATGGGCGTATCATTGGCTTTCCCGCAAACCGATTCAAAATTCTGGCTGAAGCTCCCGAAGAAAAGCTGCAAGAGGTGATCCTGCGACTCAATGGCTATGCCCTGCGGTGGGAGTCCCTCGATGAAGACATCACCGTTCCCGGAATCGTTGCCGGCCATTTTCAATCGCCCTATCGCGTTGAGTGATGACGCGATCGCCATCATTGAAATCGCAAGACGCGAAGGGGAGACATAACCATCCCGTAGGTGCTGAGGGGTCGTCTCCCCGTTGCCATTCCCTTCCCAATCGGGCGCTTGCCGTTTTCTATTTGCACTTCCGGGAACCAAATCCGGCAGATGTTTACACCTCCCCATTGACATGAAGCGAATAGCCCATATAATCGCTTCATAATATGAAGCAGTAAAGGGGTCAAAATGCCTCAATACCTTTGGGAGCGTCCCGAGTGGACACGCTTCCGTTGGAGAAACGAGCTTCTCGCACTCGGGATACTGAAACAAAATCCCGGCAGGGGGCGGAGCGCAAGCTACGATTTGAATTGGCCGGATTAGCGGGGCGAATCGCTGCCGAAAGACAGATCCTCATTTCCAAAACCGCCAATCCCGCGGAAAATGAAGCCATGATGTCCACAAAACTCAGAGGATTCCTGGCGCATCTGCTGAAAATCCCATTTTCCGCCGACGCATGGATCATGACCAGGAAAGAGAGATCGTCGCTTCCGTTCTCAAAGGGGACCGCGAGGCCTACAAGACCTCCGTCTTCAATCTCGCCTACCGGATGACCGGCAGCCTCCCCGAGGCGGAGGACCTGGCCTAGGAGACCTTTCTCCGCGCCTACGAAAGCCTGTGGTGCTGGCGCCCGGACAAGAGTTTCTTCGTCTGGCTCTACACGATCGCCCTCAACGGAATCCGGAACCATCTCAAAAAGAAACGGGGATCGGAAACCCGCGGCGCCGACTGGGCGGAAGAAATCGAGCGGGAGAGCGCCGAGGCCCGGGCGGCGGACCAGCCGGAGGGGATCCTCCTGGAGGACGAGAAGCAGAGAAGGCTTCAGGCGTGCCTGCTGAAGCTCCCGGCGGACCTGCGGGAGGCGGTCGTCCTGCGCTTCTACGACGATCGCTCCTTCGAAGAGATCGCCCGGATCTGCGGCATTTCGCTCAGCTCCGCCAAGATGCGCGTCTACCGCGGGATCGAAAAGCTGAAGGGGATGATGGAATAATCGGGCGCCGCCGCACCGTCATGGCGCTGATGGAATTTGGTATTATACTCACGGCTTGTACAATATGAAGATTGAACTTGCAGATTGCACCATTTCCTGCTGTGGGTGCGGAGCATTATCTGATCCGCGACAAGATCCAGATCTTAAGGAACTGCAATTTCAGCAAGATACACTCGGCCAGCACTGCGGACTTCGCAATATTGGAGCAAAAAAGGCCGAGAAATTGGTTTCTTGCTCATTTTCATCCTTGACATTTCATTAATTTATTATTTATGATCAGTTCATGAAATACAATGATTTGGTTTCTGCCATCAAAAGTCCCATATTTTCTCTGAATGACCTGGCATTGTCGGGGCTTGACGTCTTCGACTACCAACTCAGCCTCTGGGTGAAGAAGGGGCATCTGATCAGACTCAAAAACGGCCTGTACGCCTTCAGCCGGGACAAGGAAAAGCTTCAGGGCGAGGGCATCGCCTTCCTGCTATATCAGCCGAGCTATCTGAGCCTCGAAACTGCTTTGGCCTGGTACGGCTTCATTCCGGAGATCGTGTACGCCTATACCAGCATCACCGCCAAAACCACCCGGACCTTTGAGAACGCATGCGGTCGCTTCATCTACCGGCACGTAAAAAGCGAACTCTTCTGGGGATATGTCCAGATGAATACGGATCACGGCCCCTACCTCTTGGCCGAGCCGGAAAAGGCTCTCCTCGATTATTTCTACCTCAACCTATCCCGGATCGATAACGAGGAGGATTTCGAAAATATCCGCCTGAACGAGGAGGAGATGGAAAAGACGCTCGACAAGGGGAAATTAATCAAATATCTTGATGCCTTCGGCGTAAAAAAAATGGAGAGATGGGCAAAGCGATGCTTACCGTAGAACAGATTGCCGGCCATTTTCCGCCGCCCCTGCGGCAGAGAAATCCCCGGGGCATGCTGGTCGAGTATCTTCAGTATGAACTGCTCGATTCGCTGTTCAAGAATCACGCTGCATCGGCGTTGAGTTTCATCGGCGGAACCGCAATCCGAATCCTTCACGACAGCGATCGTTTCTCCGAGGATCTGGATTTCGACAACTTCCGACTTTCTTTCGCCCAGTTCGAGGAGCTGCTGAAAACGGCCTGCCGGGATATGCAATACAAGGGTTTTCTGGTCGAATACCGGATCGTTGAAAAGGGTGCCTGGCACTGCTATATCCGCTTTCCGGAAATCCTCCATCGGGCGGGACTGGCGTCGGATGCCGGGCGGAAGATCCTGATCCGAATCGACAGCGAGGAGAAAGAAAGGCTCTACGAGCCGAAAAAGGCATTCCTGAATAAATTCGCCGTGTATCGGCAGATCCTTGCGGCGCCGGCCGGGATTCTCCTCGCCCAGAAGATGATGACCGTCCTCTACCGGAAAAGGGAGAAGGGAAGGGATCTCTATGATGTTTCCTTTCTGACGGGATTTGCCGATCCCGATTTTGACTACATCGGAAGGATCATCGGCCTCGATCGGGAGGAATTTCTGAACCGTTTCGACGAGAGGCTTTCGGAACTGGATCTCAATTTTCTGGCCCGTGATGTCGAACCGTTCCTCTTTTCCACGGAGCAGCAGGGGCGGATCGTCACTTTCCGCGATTATTGGCGCAGCAAACGAGGATAGAACCCCGCAAGATGCGCGTCTACCGCGGGCTCGCAAAGCTTCAGGTGATGAAAACTTACCCGTCATCATAGGGGATAGGGGGCTGTTTCTCTTCATCCGATGAGGGATGATGAAGCAACCCTTCCATTGACATTACACATTAACACGTGCTTTAATATACACCATAAGAGAGGTGTTTTATGCATTCAGAAAATGTGCGATTGAATGTGACCCTGCCACGGGACCTGGTGGAATCCCTGAATCAGATTGCCGGCCCCCGGAATCGCAGCCGGATGATCTCGGAATCCGTCCAGGAATACATTTGGCAAAGAAAGAAAACCGAATTGGAAAAACGGCTTGAAGAAGGGTACCGCGCCTCGGCCGCGGAAAATATCGCCATGACCAAGGAATTTGAAGCCATCGATCTGGAGGGATGGGATGAATATTAAAAGAGGCGGCATTTATCTTGCGGCCCTTGATCCCGTCGTGGGAAGGGAAATATCTAAAACCCGGCCAGTCGTGGTGGTTTCCAACGATAAAAACAACGAATTTTCCGGAACGGTGACGATTTTGCCCATCACCTCGAAAAACTCCCAATCTGTCTATCCATTTAACGTATTTCTTCCCAAGGGCATCGCCAATTTACCCAAAGACTCCAAGGTCAAAGCGGACCAGATCCGCACCCTCGACAGGAGCCGGCTGATCAAACACATTGGCGTCCTTGAGCAAAAAGATTTGGATGCGATCGACAAGGCGATGAAAATCCACTTGGCCCTGCCTTAACAGTTTCATTCAAGGAACCTTGTGAAGCCTCAGGCCGTCTACCTTGTGGAAATGTGTATCGATCGTGAAAATTTCATGGCCTCCGGAGAGCGCCACGGCCGCGATGATCAGGTCGGAGAGCGGTATGGTGCCCCCCGCGCCCCGGAGGGATGCCGACATTTTGCCGGCTGTTTCCCAGATTTCCCGCGTGACTTCCAGGTATGGCAGTTTTCCAAGGCTTTGTTTTACAAGGTTCGCTTCTTTCAGAGCTTTCACACCCTGTAATATCTCGGCCATCACCATACCGGCCATAATGACTTTACGCTCCCGCAGAAGCCCCTTGAGATGGATGGTGAGTTCAGATTCCGGCTCGCGGAAAAAGACAATCCATACGCAAGTATCAACGATGATTCCGATATTCATTCAGTTCCGCCTCTTCTTCCTTTTGCCAGTTTGAATCGATATTGATTTTACCGCTAAGGGAGAGAAGATCTTCAAGGGATTTTTTTTCGATATACTCCCGGATGGACAATTCAATGGCTTCGGTCTTGGTCTTCGCCTTTGTGTGGGTCAAAAGCGCCTCCATAAGATCATCTCGTATGTTAATTGTCGTCCTCATGATATTCTCCTTCGAGCATATATTATTGAGTATAAAATACATCATTGCCATCACATGTCAATATATTCTTAGGCAACAACCACAAACCCGTCAGAACGTTGAGATGGTTCCCTGGCAGCTCCTGCCGCGATCGATGGAGATTTTAATCCCTTATGCCTTCAGTCTAAGGCCCACTGTTGTGGATGTCTAAGTATGTTTCACGCGATACGATCTGGCAACCGGGAAATGATCGACGACGATCCCGAGGAACAATAGGCCTCCATTTAAATGATCTCACCCTCTGTTATTCTCAATATGAAGATTGAACTTGCAGATTGCACCATTTTCCGCTAAGAAAGGACAGTAAAGAAAAAGCAGAGGTGATGAAATATGATTGACAGGGCAATTGAACCCATTTTGAAGGAACTGGCCGGCAAGTATCCCGTTGTGACCATTACCGGACCGAGACAGAGTGGGAAGACGACCCTGTGTCGTAAAGTTTTTCCCGATATGGCTTATGCGAACCTCGAACGGCCGGATACACGCGACTTTGCCGCAGGCGACCCCAAAGGGTTCCTGGGCAGTTATCCAGACGGGGTGATTCTCGACGAAATCCAGAGAGCGCCCCATCTGCTGTCCTATATCCAGGTCATCGTGGACGAACAGGGCATCCCCGGACGTTTCATTCTCACGGGAAGTCAGCAATTTGAAGTCCTCAACACCGTCTCCCAATCCCTGGCCGGCCGCACGGCCTTGCTGAAGCTCCTGCCGTTCAGCATAGCGGAACTTGGCCGGCGCCATCTGACTTCCTCTCTGGACAGTCTCCTTCTGACAGGTTTCTACCCGCGGATTTATGACCGGCAGCTCGACCCTACGCAGACCCTTGGCGATTACTTTGAGACCTATGTGGAACGGGATATGCGGCAGATTGCCGCCATTAAAGACCTCGGCCTCTTTGAGAAGTTCGTTAGGCTTTGCGCCGGACGGATCGGCCAGGTCCTGAACCTGCAGAGCCTCGGCAACGATGCAGGTGTTTCTCACACCACCGCCCGTGCCTGGCTGAGTCTTCTGGAGGCCAGCTATATCCTGTTCATTCTGCCGCCCTGGTATCGGAACATTTCAAAACGCCTCGTCAAATCGCCGAAACTATACTTCTATGATGTAGGTCTGGCGAGCTACCTCCTGGGATTGGAAAACGAACGGCACGTCAGCCGTGATCCTCTGCGGGGGAATCTATTCGAAAATCTCGTCGTCATGGAGGCTCTGAAATACCGTTATAACCGGGGCCGAAAGAGCAATCTGCACTTTTACCGCGATGCGAAAGGAAACGAGGTTGACCTGATCCTGGAAATCGGTCCTGACCTTTTTCCCATCGAAATCAAGGCTGGGGAGACCATCGCATCGGATTATTTCAAAGGGTTGAAACATTTTACAAAGGTCATCCCCGACCTGCCCTGGGGATCCGGATTGATCTACGGCGGCCTTGAACGACAGGCGCGCAGTGATACCCGGATCTATCCCGTTTACGCCATGGAAGAGATGTTGAACGAAATCGGGGAATAGACAAGGCATGCGGGAGGAACCGATCACATCGGATCTCGAGATAGTCGATCGCCGGGGCGGATTAGAAACCCTTTTCAGGAGTGAACAGGCGGCGGGAGGGGATGGCCCAGATGGAAGGTTCGGCGAGTTTGAGGATCTGATCGCCCTGGTAGATCACGAGACCGCCCCGCCAGTCGCCGCCGAGGCCTGCGGCGACTTCTTTCATGGCGGTCATATCCTTTTGGGCCAGTTTCTTTCGGCCCTTGATTTCCATGCCGATGATCCCTCCCGGGGTCTGGAGCAGCACATCCACTTCCAGACCGGAACGGGTCCGATAGAAGAAAATCTCCCCGTCGCGCCGGCTTGTTTTCATCCATTTCATCAGCTCGCCGAACACCATGGTTTCATAGATTTCGCCCGTGGTCTCGCCGCGGAAGCCCGTCAATTGCCTTAGGATGCCCGTGTCAATCCAGTAGAGTTTGGGCGTTTTGACCGCGGAACTGGTGAGGTTGCGGTGATAGGGCTGCATCAGAATCGTTTGATAGGAAATCCGGAGATATTCGAGGTAGCGCCGGGCGGTGTCCACGCTGACGGCGGCGTCCCGGGCCAGTTCGGAATAATTGAGGAGTTTGCCGGACCGCAGCGCCGATAGACGCTGGAATTTCCGGAAAGGAACGAGGTCCGCAATCCGGGTCAGGTCCGACAGGTCTCTTTCCAGATAGGTATAGGTAAGATGGTTTATCCTGAAGGGTACACGAAAGACGGATTTTCGCTCTGCCCCTGGGGAGTCCCCATGAAACCAAAGGGCATCGAATATGACCGCAGAAGAACAAAGTACGCCTGCTTCAAGGGGTGCAGAAAAAAAGAACAATCAAGCCTTCCGTGTGATTATGAGAAAGAGCAATACAAGTACGGATACACTTGCTATACCTATTTCAGTGACGGCTACCGAAAATATGGACCGGCATTACCGCACAATGCCATCTATCAAAAACTCAAACCTCTTCGCACTGGGATCGAAAGAACGTGTCCTTCCGGCAAGCCTGCGTGAAAAATCGTAACGGAGGAGGTAGCATCGGTTATCAAGCCTAAGGAGGATAACCGATGGATCAGCAATTCACCCCTACAGCAAAGCCAACCATTG
>JAHJXP010000168.1 GCA_018827585.1 Pseudomonadota bacterium
GGCGGCGCGTCGGCGGAACAGATCGAGAAGGCGTTTGGCATCCTTGCGGCCGATCCGAACGTGAAGTGCATCCTGATCAACATCTTCGGCGGGGTCCTGCGGTGCGACCGCGTCTCCGCCGGGCTGATCCAGGCGGCGGGCAACTGCGAGATGACGCTGCCGATGGTGGTGCGGCTCCAGGGGACCAATGTCGAGGAGGGGCGGCGGATGCTGCAGGAATCGGGGCTCCGCTTTACGGTGGCCGACGGGCTGTACGAGGCGGCCCAGAAGGCCGTTGCCCTGCTCGGATGATGCGGAATTCTCCTGTTGTACAAGGATCTCGAGAAGTCAGGGCGAGGAGATATTTCTATGGCCATATTGCTGGATGAAAAATCGCGCGTCTGCGTTCAGGGGATCACCGGCGCGGAGGGGAGCTTCCACACCCGGGAGTCGGTGAAGATGGGGACGGCGGTCGTCGCCGGCGTCACCCCCGGCAAGGGCGGAACGGACCTGGACGGCATTCCGGTGTATGATCGCGTCAGCGACGCCGCGGAGAAGCACGGCGCCAACGTTTCCGGCATCTATACGCCGGCCGCCTTTGCCCCCGATGCGATATTCGAGGCGATCGAGGCGGGGATCGGTCTCATCGTCTGCCTGACGGAAGGGCTCCCGGTGCTGGAAATGATCAGGGTGAAACAGGCCCTCAAAGGCTCGGGCTCGGTCCTGATCGGGCCGAACTGTCCGGGGATCGCGACCCCCGGTGTGGGGAAGATCGGCTTCATGCCCAATTTCATCCATCGACGGGGGAACGTCGGCGTCGTGTCGCGCAGCGGAACCCTCACCTACGAGATGATCTGGCAGTTGACGGGGCTGGGGATCGGCCAGTCCACCTCGGTCGGGATCGGGGGAGATCCCATCGTCGGATGCGGCTTCATCGACATCCTGGAACGGTTCGAGTGCGACCCGCAGACGGAGGCGATCGTGCTGATCGGTGAGATCGGGGGAACGGCGGAAGAGGAGGCGGCGGAGTTCATCCGGACGCAGATGACCAAGCCCGTGGTCTCCTTCATCGCCGGACGGAGCGCCCCGCCGGGGCGGAGGATGGGCCACGCCGGGGCGATCATCTCGGGGGGAAAAGGCACAGCCGGGGAGAAATTTAAAGCCATGGAGCGGGCAGGCGTCGTCGTGGAAAAGAACCCCGCCGAGATCGGCCTGCGTGTGCAGGAGATATTAAAGGTAAAAAAATAGGTCCCCGGACGGATTCAAAGGGGTACATGCTGTTTGATAACAGATTGGCAGGGGAAAGCTGACATGGCCAAAAACAACAATGGCGCCAACCTCGGTTTTGAACGGGAATTATGGCAGGCGGCCGATGCGCTCCGCTCCAACATGGATGCCGCCGAATACAAACATGTCGTCCTCGGACTGATCTTCCTCAAGTACATCTCCGACGCCTTCGAAGAGCAGCACGCCAAGCTAGATGCCGAACGCGCCCAGGGCGCCGATCCGGAAGACCCGGATGAGTATCGTGCCGTCAACATCTTCTGGGTCCCCAAGGAGGCCCGCTGGGCGAACCTCAAGGCCGCTGCCAAACAGCCAACCATCGGCAAGAGCGTCGACGAGGCGATGCTCGCCATCGAGCGCGACAACCCCTCCCTCAAAGGCGTGCTCCCCAAGGATTATGCCCATCCGCGTCTCGACAAACAGCGCCTTGGCCAACTCATCGACCTGATCGGGAACCTAATGCTCGGGGGCGAGGCGTACCGCTCCCATGATATCCTGGGGCGCGCGTTCGAATACTTCCTTTCCCAGTTCGCCAGCGCCGAGGGCAAGAAGGGCGGCCAGTTCTACACGCCACGCTGCGTCGTCCGCGTCCTCGTGGAGATGCTCGCCCCTTACAAGGGACGGGTCTACGATCCCTGCTGCGGCTCGGGCGGCATGTTCGTCCAGTCGGTCGAGTTCGTCCAGGCCCATGCCTCGGGCAACGGCAACGGCGGCAAGGCCAGGGCCGATGTCAGCATCTTCGGGCAGGAATCCAACCACACGACCTGGCGGCTGGCCAAGATGAACCTCGCCATCCGGCAGATCGAGAACAATCTCGGGAAGGAGCATGCCGACAGCTTCCACCAGGACCTGCACCCGGACCTCAAAGCCGATTATGTCCTGGCCAATCCGCCGTTTAACGACAGTGACTGGCGCGGCGAGACCCTCAGGGACGACAAGCGCTGGAAGTATGGCACCCCGCCGGCCGGGAATGCCAACTACGCCTGGGTCGAGCACTTCATCCACCATCTCGCCCCCACCGGCATGGCGGGTTTCGTCCTGGCGAACGGTTCCATGTCCTCCAATCAGTCAGGCGAAGGGGAAATCCGCAAGAACATCATCGAGGCGGATCTCGTGGACTGCATGGTCGCCATGCCCGGCCAGCTCTTCTATTCGACGCAGATTCCCGTCTGTCTCTGATTTATCGCCCGCGACAAAAAAGGCTCATTCTCTACCGTGACGGGGGAGGGCAAGGGTGGAGGTGGTTTCCGGGATCGTCGCGGCCAGACCCTTTTCATCGACGCCCGCAAGCTCGGCAAGCTGATCGACCGCGTCCATCGCGAACTCACCGATGAGGATATCTCCAAGATCGCCGACACCTACCACGCCTGGCGGGGCCTAAAAGTCTCTCCCTCTCCCCTTGCGGGAGAGGGCGGGGGTGAGGGGTACAAAGACATCCCCGGCTTCTGCAAATCCGCCACCCTGGACGACATCCGTAAACACGGCCACATCCTCACGCCGGGCCGGTACGTCGGCGCGGCCGCGATCGAGGACGATGGCGAACCGTTCGAGGAGAAGATGGCCCGTCTGACCGCCGAATTGCGCGGGCAGCGGGCGGAGGCGGCAAAGCTGGATGAAGCGATCTGGCATAATTTAAAAGAGTTAGGATATGGCAAGTAGAAAAGAGCAGCAAGATAAACAGCGATCAACAAGGCTTTTTCATGACATTTCAAGCCTTGCTTCTCGGCTCGTTGATATCCATCAAAAAGCGAAAGAGCTTGGAATTTTCGTCGATGACCGGGAACTCCTTCGATGCCCTCAATGCGGTCTGGCCGAGGATGTCACCTGCGAGGGCCGCTTGACCACTGTGCAACCGGACGATGAAAACTATGCCGATACGGGAATGCGCTTTGAAGAAATCGATGCCACCCATTTCCGTTGCCCGCAATGTCGTCACGTCCTGGTTGTGATGGACGAAGAGGAGGCGAGGAATGGCAGATAAAAAATCCATTGTGCCCGCGCAGCAGATTGAAAGCTTGATCCTGATCAAGCGCGGCCAGCGTGTCATGCTGGATGCGGACTTGGCCGCACTCTATGGCGTGCCAACCAAGCGGTTTAACGAACAGGTCAAGCGCAACATAGACCGCTTCCCCGAAGATTTCATGTTTCAACTGACCCAACAAGAGAAAGCCGAGGTGGTCGCAAATTGCGACCACCTCGGCCGGCTGAAGTTCTCACCGGTTCTGCCTTATGCCTTTACCGAGCACGGGGCGATCATGGCCGCGAACGTTCTCAAATCGGAACGCGCGGTCAAAGTTAGCATCCAAGTGGTCCGGGCCTTTGTCAAGCTACGGGAAATGCTGGCCACCCACAAGGAAATGGCCGGCAAACTCACGGAACTGGAAAAACGCCTCGACTCTCATGATCAAGACATCCGCAACCTCGTTGTCGCCATCCGGCAACTCATGACGCCTCCCTCCAAACCCAGAAGACAAATAGGTTTCAAGGAGGATGCCCACGGTCGGTCAGATCAAGGCCGAACTGGGAGAAGTGGTGAGGCCGAAACGAGCCGCCGGACGCAACAAAAAAGGCGGTAAGGAGTGACCGCGTTACGCAAACAGACCAAACAGGCTGCCAAACTCGACAAGTTCATCTGGGCTAATCTGGAGGACATCGGCTATGGGGGATAGGAAGAGATAGGCTATGGAAAAAGAGATTGCCTTGGTTTCTGTCGAACGCATCGAACAGATGATTCTATTGATTCGAGGACAGAAAGTCATCCTCGATAAGGACTTGGCAGCCCTGTACGAGGTCTCGACGAGCAACTTGAACAAGGCTGTCAGCCGCAATATCGAGCGTTTTCCCCAGGATTTCATGTTTCAATTGTCTGCCATGGAATTTAACGACTTGAAGTTCCATTTTGGAATATCAAGCTGGGGAGGAACTCGTAAGTTGCCGCGTGCCTTCACGGAGCAGGGCGTGGCGATGCTTTCCAGTGTACTTCGAAGTCCCCGAGCCGTGCAGGTAAACATTGAAATTATGCGTGCCTTTGTGAAACTGCGCGAGTTGCTGGCATCGAACAGAGCGTTGGCACGGAAACTCGATACGCTGGAAAAAAAGTATGACGCTCAATTCAAAATCGTTTTTGATGCGATCCGGCAATTGATGGCGCCGCCTGTCCAACCAAAACGGAGAATAGGCTACCATTCGGAAAAATCGTGAATTATGAATCGAATGATATACTTGAACGTGGAATTGTATGGGCTGCTGTCGAAATATCCTGTCGATGACATCGACGCGAAACTATAACGTGTCCCTATTTTGCCATTTTATGGACACGGGAGAACAGACTAAATCCGTCGCGAGACACGGTCGGGACAATCGAACCTACCTGAGGGAGCTTCAGTATGGTGGGTGAATGGACGACTGCCAAAATTGAAGATGTTTCCGAGAAGGTCGCTATGGGGCCTTTTGGTTCCTCGATCAAAGTCGAAACGTTTGTTCCACACGGCATTCCGGTTATCAGCGGCCAGCACTTACACGGCTCTCGATTAATGGATACCGACTACAACTTCGTTTCTCTCAAGCATGCCGAGAAACTGAAGAACGCCAACGTTTATCGTGGAGACGTGGTTTTCACTCACGCTGGAAACATCGGTCAGGTCGCATTCATCCCTGCATCATCAAGGTACGAGCGCTACGTAATTTCGCAGCGACAGTTCTATCTGAGACCAAACCTCCGAAAGGTACTGCCAGAGTTCATAGCGTATTACTTCACGACCCTCTGTGCCAATGTAAGTGAGACACTTCCCCCCTTTGAATTTAGAGTATATGATTGAGGGCGTGAAGGAGAAATATAATGGAGAAGAAGGAAGCGATGTTGGTTCATGTTTCAAGGGGA
>JAHJXP010000169.1 GCA_018827585.1 Pseudomonadota bacterium
ATGCGGATCGAACCCCCGCCGTCCGCCCCGATCGCCACCGGGCAAAGACCGGCGGCCACAGCCGCGCCTGGACCGCTCGAACTGCCGCCGGTGTAATGGCCGGGGGCATAAGGGTTGCGGGGCGTGCCGTGGATGGGGTTCAATCCGGTGACGCCGAGACCGATCTCGTGCATGTTGGCCTTGCCGATCAGCAACGCGCCCGCCGCCCTCATACGGGCGACGACGGTGGAGTCCTCTTTGCACGGCGCATTTCCCAAAAAGGCGGTGCCTACGGTCGTGGGATACGGCGTCATGTCCACTTCGTCCTTGATTGCCACCGGCACGCCGTCAAATACGCTCAAGGCCTGTTCGTTCTCGATGCGCCGTGAAGCTTCCCGGGCCTGCCTGAGAACGTCGTCGCGATGGCAGGCGATGATGGCCCGCAGGGGCGGGTCGGCGGCATTTCCGGCCTCGATCGCTTCGATCACCTTGCGGGCGACATCTTCCGGGGTGATCATTCCGGCCCGGTAGGCCTCGGCATAATCATGCACGGAGACGAAACGGAAACCCGGTCCGGGCGAGGCGGGCCGGCGGGGCCATTCCTCCTCCGGCACGTACAGCGGCTGCGATGCCGGAGCCCCTGGAAAGCGGATCGGCTGCCGGGTCGGCGGATCATCGAACCGCTGTTCCCTCAGCCAACTGATGCCGCTGCTGCGAAACAGGCCGGGGATCATCAGGCCGCCGAGGGGGCTCTCCAAAAGCGCAGCGAACAGGCGCAGCGCTGCGCCAGAAAGATAGGGCAACTTCACCGATTTCAGATCGTATGACGAATCTTGAGCAGTCTTGTCGTTCATTGTGTCGCCTCTACTTAATTCCCGGCTGTTTCCCGGGCGACGTCGTGATCGAAGTTAGCTTCGATCCCCCGATAGAGCGACGGGTATTCCCTGCGGAAGGTCTCCTCGATTTGCGCTATGGGGACGTCCTGATATTCCCCGCGAAACCTCAGGTACTCCATGTGCCTCTGTCCGGCGAGGTCGAACGGGTGGTAGATCGAGTCGCTGCTCCCGTCGAAATCGAGCGGCCTCAGCCGGAACCGCTCGCACAGCTCGATGTTGAAGGCGGGCGTCGCCTTGACCCAGACCCCGTTGATGCGGAGGGAGGCGTATCCGTGCCAGTAAAAGACGTCGGTCTTCATCAGCTCTCGCATCCGCTGGGTGGACAGGTGGTTTCGCACATCGGCAAAGCCCAGTCGGGCCGGGATTCCCAGGGTCCGGCAGCAGCCGGCAAGCAGGACGGCCTTGGCGACGCACCAGCCGCGGCCCTTCTGCAGGGTGGTGCTCGCCCGAAGCCCCTCGACCGACAAGTCGATGGTGTACGGATCGTACCGGATGCCGTCCCGAACGGCGTAGTAGAGGTGGATCGCCTGTTCGCGCGGATCGGCGGCGCCCGCTTTTTCCATGGCGAATTCCAGGACTGCGGGATGATCGAAATCGATAGTCGGCGTGGGTCGGGTATACTCCATGATCTCCGGATTCATCCATTATACCCCGCGGCCTGTTTATACCAGTCCAGGATTTCCCCGCCCGTCATGAAGACAACCTTGTCGTGCTGCTTGATATACTCGAAAATCCTGCTGAAGTAGCCGATCCGGTGGGGCACGCCGGTAATGTAGGGATGCACCGCAACGGCCATGATGCGGTAGTTGTCCCGGCCTTCTTCATAGAGGGTGTCGAACTGGTCGCGGGCGCGCTCGAAAAGCTCCGCGGAGCGGTGGTGCTGCACGGCGTAGATGGGGATGTCGTTGAGCTCCATGGTGTACGGGATGGAGAAGAGGCTGCCCTTTTTCACCTTCATGGGGTAGGGCTGGTCGTCGTTCACCCAGTCCAGGACGTACTCGATTCCTTCCTCCGCCAGGATGTCCGGGGTGTCGAGGGTTTCGTGCAGGCCCGGACCCATCCAGCCGCGCGGCCGTTGCCCCGTCTTTTCCCTGATGACCTCGATCGTTTTGCGGATAACGGCGCGCTCGTCCTTTTCCCTGGGCAGGGGACGCTGCACGAAGCCGTGGCCGAAGATCTCCCAGCCGCTCGTGAGGCAGGCTTCGACGATCTGCGGATAGGTGTTGCAGACCGAACCGTTCAGGCTGACCGAGGCCCTGACGCCGTGCCTGTCCAGGACATCCCTGATCCGCCAGAAGCCGACCCGGAGCCCGTACTCGAACCAGCCGTAGTTGGTGATGTCCGGCACGATGACGGCGCCCTGGGGCGGCGGGGTGACGGTGCGGGCCATCGGTTCGTCAAAGGGCCACTCCTCGATGTTCACGATCACCCAGACGGCAACTCTGGCGTCGCCGGGCAGTTTCAGCGGTTTGCGGTCAACGATGGGACTGAAGTCAACGCGTGGATTGGTCATGGATGCATCCTTTCTCCCTTCCGGGAAGAAGACTATTTTGCATCTTCACCGGCGGCAATCTGATCGTAGCGGTTTTCCAGATCCATGAGGGACTCGGACTCCACGATTGTTTGCCTCTCCTCCCAGGTGCAGATCATGGTCTGCACCCGCGCTTGGGCGCCATCCTGTTTCAATGCCGCCAGGGCCTGTCCAACTCTCTTTATGGCGGCCCGCAACGCGGCGTTAGCGCAGAGTGTAAATTTATAACCCATTTGCTCCAGTTCGGCAATGGAGAAAAGGGGAGTCTTCCCTCCTTCGACAAGATTGAGCAGGAGGGGCTTCCCTTGAGGAGATTCTGCCCGCGGACGGCATCCTCCGAACCTATTTACCTTCCGTTTTTATGTAATTGAGCAACCCCCCGGCCAGGATGATTGCCACCTGGCGTTTGGTGAAATCGTAGGTAAGCGGGAAGGTTGAGTTTTTGGTCAGATTCCTGACTGCCAAATGCTCTCCCGAACGCAGCGCCTTATGAATGCCGGCAATCTCCAGCTCGTTGCCCTGTTCCAAGGTAACCCAGTCGGCAGCGTCGGCAAAGGTCAGCGGCATAATGCCCAGGTTGATCAGGTTGGAGTAGTGAATACGGGCATAGGACTTGGCCAAGATCGCCTTAACCCCCAAGTACAGGGGCGCCATCGCGGCATGGTCCCGGCTTGAGCCTTGGCCGTAGTTGAGACCGCCGACCACGAATCCTCCCCCCCACTCCTTCGCCCGTCGGACAAAGGCCGGATCCACCGCGGTGAACATGTACTCGGAAATGGCCGGGACGTTGGAACGCAGGGAGAGAATATGGGTTCCTGCCGGCAGGATATGGTCGGTCGTAATATTATCTCCCACCTTGAGCAAAACCCGGTATCGCAGAGTATCCGGTACGGGTTGGGCCACGGGCACCGGTTTGATGTTGGGTCCGCAGATGATCTCCACGGGTTGTGCGTCGCGGGCCGGGGCAAGGACCATGTTGTCATCCACCACGTAACGGTCGGGGGGATCAATGATGATCGGATCGCCCAACGTGCGAGGGTCGGTGATGACCCCGGACAGGGCGGCGGCTGCACAGGTTTCCGGGCTGGCCAGGTAGACCTGGGCGTCCGGCGTACCGCTCCGGCCCGGGAAATTTCGATTGAAGGATCGCATGGAGACGGCGCCGGTTGCAGGCGCCTGGCCCTGACCGCAGCACGGTCCGCACGACGCCTCCAGAAGACGCGCCCCGGCGGCGATAAGGTCAGCCAACGCGCCGTTTTGGGCGATCATCGTGTACACCTGCTTGGTGCCGGGTGTAACGGTGAGACTGACATGGGGATGGACGGTCTTGCCCCTGAGTACGGAGGCGACCGACATCAGATCCTCGTAGGAGGAGTTGGTACACGAGCCGATGCACACCTGGTTTACCGGGATGCCTTCCACTTCCCGCACCCGGACCGCGTTGTCCGGGCTGTGAGGCTTGGCGATGAGCGGCTCCAACTCGTCCAGATCGATCTCCAGGTGCTCGTCGTAGGTCGCATCGGCATCGGCGGCCATCGGTTTCCAACTCCGGCCGCGGCCTTGGGCTTCCAGGAAGGCCTTTGTTCGATGATCGCTGGGGAAGATGGAGCTGGTAGCCCCCAGTTCCGCGCCCATGTTGCAGACGGTTCCTCTCTGCGTCACGCTCAGGGTCGCCGCACCGGGACCGTAATACTCAACGATCTTGCCGACGCCGCCTTTCACGGTGAGGCGCCGCAGCACCTCCAGGATGATGTCTTTGGCCGTGACCCAGGGCGCCAGACGGCCGGTCAGTTTCACGCCCATCACTTTCGGCATCGCGAGGTACAACCGACCGCCGCCGGACGCCGCTATCGCCTCCAGCCCCCCCAGACCGATGGCCAGGGAGCCCATGCCGCCGGCAGTCGGGGTGTGGCTGTCCGTACCCACCATCGTCTTGCCCGGCGCGGCAAAACGTTCGAGATGAACCTGGTGACAGATGCCGTTGCCTGCCCGGGAGAAATGCGCCCCGTATTTGGCGGACACCGACTGAAGGTACCGGTGATCGTCGGCGTTGCGGAAATCGGTCTGGAGCATGTTGTGATCGGTATAGTTGACCCAGAGTTCCGTGCGGCCGCCGGGCAATCCCATGGCCTCGAATTGCTGCCAGCCCAGCACCTGCAGGTCGTGAGTCATCGTTTGGTCGATGGCAATGGCGATCTCCCGTCCCGGGACCATCTCTCCTTCAACCAGATGTTCCGCGATGATTTTGCGAGTGAGATTCTGTCCCATGAGCGGTATTCCTCCGAATGAATCCATGGGTGAGCGTATGCCCCGGGGCAAGCCGCGGGGCATAAGTGCGAAAACGGAATCGTTTGTTCCTCTTAAGGATCGAAGATCCTCCGCAGCTTGCCGCGGAGAGCTTCAACACGGAGCGGTGACAAGGGGGATGCGGCGATCCTGCTATTTGTTAAGATCCTCCCCCATGGCGATCTGATCGTAGTGGATTTCCCGATCCATGAGGGATTCGGATTCCACGATGGATTGCCTTTCCTGCCAGGTGCAGATCATGCCCTGAACCCTCGTCTGGGCGCCATCCTCTTTCAACGCCGCCATCGCCTGTCCTACGGCTTTGATGGCGGCTCGTAACGCCGTATTGGCGCAGAGCATGATTTTGAATCCCATCTGATCCAGTTCGGCGGCCGAGAAGAGAGGCGTTTTTCCTCCCTCCACGAGATTGAGCAGCATGGGCTTTCCCTTGAAGGCGTCCGCTACCGAGCGAACCTCTTCGACGGTCTGCGGCGCTTCGACAAAACCGATGTCGGCGCCCGCCGCAAAATACCGGTGGACGCGTTCGATAGAAGCCTCCAGGCCTTCACTCGCCCGGGCGTCGGTTCGGGCGATAATCAGGAAACGCGGATCCTTCCTGGCATCGACAGCGGCGCTCAGACGGCCGATCATTTCCCCGACCGCCACCATGCGTTTCCCCCGAAAGTGGCCGCACCGCTTGGGGAACATCTGGTCCTCCAGGGTGATGGCCGCCACACCCGCATGTTCCAGCTCCCGGACGGTTCTCTGAACATTCAAATAGCCGCCGAAACCGGTGTCCGCATCCACGATCAGCGGGATGTTCGTGCCCTCGCACATGGGTTTGATTGTCCGCAGCAATTCGTCGACGGTCAGCAGTCCCACATCTCCCAACCCGAGATGGGCATTAGAGATTCCGGCCCCCGTTGCAAAGAGCGCCTCAAACCCGGCGCGTTCCGCTATCCGGGCAGTCAACGCATCATACGTGCCCGGCACCACGACAACGCCTGGACGTTCAACGAGTTCAGCCAATTTCTGCCTCTTATCCATTGAGCACCTCCAAAACCTTTCTGAGAAGCACCCGCCGTACCGATGCTTTTTGCCATATTGGGTTCCACCGGCATGTTGCAAAAGGGGGGGTAGCATCTCCTACCCTTCACTATCATCGGCAACTCGCCCCTTTTTACGCGTCACGATATCCACGGCTACGACGGCCAGTGTCAGCAGGAGGAAAAAGAGGCTGATCGGTTTGGTCAGGAAGATCAGCATGCCGTTCGACGATATCATGAGGGCTTGGCGCATGGACTGCTCTAACCTCTCGCCCAGTACCATTCCCAGCACCATCGCTACCGGTGTGAACCCGGACCAGCGCATGAAAAAACCCAGAATGCCGAATAGCAGGACCATGATCACGTCCGTCAGGCTCGTGTTGATCGAATAGGCGCCGACCGAGGCAAAGACGAGGATGATCGGCATCAGGAACTTCAAGGGAATGTCCAGAATTTTAATGAAGATTCCAACGGCCGGCAGATTCATAATGATCAATATGACGTTGGCGATATAGAGGGAGGCGATGACCGTCCACATCAAAGGCGCCTGATCGATCATCATTTGCGGCCCCGGCTTCAATCCATACATCGTCAGAACGGTCAACAGAACGGCGGTCGTTCCGGAATGGGGGATCCCAAGCGTCAACAGGGGAATCAATGCGCCGCCGGTGGAGGCGTTGTTGGCGGATTCGCAGGCGGTCATTCCCTCCAGGGCCCCCTTGCCGAACTGCTCGGGATGCTTGGAGAGACGCTTCTCGAAGCTGTAAGCCAGAAATGAACCCAGGACGGAGCCGGCAGCCAGGAGACCCGTCAAGAAACCCGTCAGGGAGCCCCGGAACATGGGAGCCCAAGAGTACCTCCACTCCTTGGGATTGGGGATCCAGCGGCCCGCCCCGATCCGTTCGAATGCGCTTGCGGTTTTCCCGTAGGCGGAGACCACGTACCAGAGCACTTCGCCCACGCCGAAAACACCGATGATCACGACCACGTTATCGATGCCGTCCAGCAGTTCGGGGACGCCCATGGTGAGACGTCCGATGCCGGTCTGAAGGTCGGTTCCTATGGAGGCCAGGATGAGCCCCACGACCAAAGCGGTCATCCCGCGCAGCATGGACTCGCTGATCAGCGTGGCGGCGAGGATCAACGCAAAGAACATGACGGAGAAATTCTCCGCTGGCCCGAATTGCAAAGCGAACATCGCCAGCGGCATGGCCACGATCATCAAGCCCACGATGGACAGGGTGCCGCCGATGAACGAACCCACCTGGCAGAGCACCATTGCCACCCCGCCCCGCCCCTGTTTGGCCAGGGGGTATCCATCGACGGCGGTCAGCACCGATGAAGCCTCTCCGGGGACGTTCACCAGGATGGAGGTGATCGCCCCGCCGTACATCGCGCCGCAGTAAACGCCCATCATCATGATCAGAGCGGTCGCCGGATTCATGGCGAAGGAGATGGGAATCATCAGCGCCACCGTCGTGGAGGGGCCGATCCCCGGCAGAACGCCCACCACCGTTCCCAAGAAACATCCGATCAGGGCCGACAGGAGGTTAGGCATTGTCAGCGCCTGTGAAAATCCGTTCATCAACAGAGGGAGGGTTTCCATCATTACTCTCCACGGTTTCGTGATGTTTGACCTCGGCGGATCAAACAACGCGCTATCGGTCCCCGCTGGTTTTGCCCAGCCAGCGGGGACCACGAGTCTATGCTATCCGGGAAACGCCGTCAACTGTATCCCCAGTAACGTTGCAAAGAGGAGATAGGTCGCAAGGGTGCACCCGGCCGCGACAAGGAAATTCAGCCAGAGCCTCCGTTCCCCCAGCAGGAAGAAACAGGCCATCAGCAGCGCCGTTGTGGCGATCAAGAAACCCACGAACGGCAACGCGATCACGTACGCGGCCGAAAATAGAACCAGGGGGAGAAACCGCCGCACCATGCCCGGCAGTCTGATGTCCGCATCCTCCCCGTGCGAAGGAGCAGCGCCTATCAGAAGCAGCCCGGAAAAGACGGCGAGCAGCACCGCCAGAGCCCCGGGATACACCTTTGGTCCCACGAGGTCGGCAGTCGCCGTGACCGGAAGACGCCAGACGCTGATGAAAACGAGACCCGCTACAATTAGAAGGATCGCTGGAAGCAGCGTTTCGGAAAGCTTCGTCGGATGTTTCATCGCTATTTTTTCCCTTTTTTCAGCATGCCCATAGTTCCGAGCAATTCACGATACGTTTCAATGTCCTTCGCAAGCTCCTTTCTGAACTCATCACCAGTCAGAAAGGCGTCGAACAGCTCGAACTTATCCAGTGATGTCTTCCAGGTCTTTGTCTTGACCATGGCCGCGAATTTTTTATTCCAGTAGTCGTAGGCCTCTTTGGGCATATCCGGCGGGCCGTAGATCCCTCGCCAATGGTAAATGGCAACGTCTATTCCGAGATCTTTCCAGCACGGAACGTTGGGTACACGATCAATCTTGGAGGGGGCGGATACGGACAGGATGCGCACCTTTCCCGCTTCCGCCTGATTGACCGCTTCCGAGAAACCTGTAGACAGCACAGGGACGTGAGCGCCCAGCAACTTGGCCATGGCATCTCCCCCCGCGTCGAAGGCCACGATCTTGACCTTGGTGTAATCAACCCCCTTTTGCTTGGAGGGCAGCAGGATATTGAACTGATCGTTGCTGGGAACGGTGCCGACGCCGAAGGCCACGGATGTGGGGTCCTTTTTCAAATCCTCGAAAACGTCCGCGGCAGTTTTGTACTTGGAGTCAGCCCGGACGGCCCAGCAGTTAAACTCTGTGGTCAAACGCGCGATGGGTGTCAGGTCCCTGAATCCGTATTCGATCGTCCCCATGAGCTCGTTCAGAAGGACGCGGTTGCTGTTGATTCCTATCACATACCCATTTCCCTTCTGGTTGACCAGGTAGGATGTTAGGATGTTCCCACCGCCTCCGCCCTTGTGCAGGACCGTGAAGGGCTTATCCAACATCTTTTCCATGGTCAAGGCCTGTTCGATCGCACGGGCGTGGATATCCAGGCCGCCGCCCGGAGAGCCGGCAGGGATCAATTGAACGGGTTTGGTGGGATATGCCTCTTGAGCTCTCCCCTGTTCTGAAACCAGGACCAAAACCACCACACTCAAGGCAATAAGGGCCGCATGAAAAGTTTTTCTTAGCATGGACGTCTACCTCCTTTTTAAAAGGGTTTAAGTCGTCTGGCCAGCCACACGGGCATCGCCAGTGTCATCTGAACGTCATTTGCCTTCATCGATGCTTTGCAGATGAAATGTTCCGTGTTTTTTGAAGTGCTCCGACAAACCGCCGTCGCTCAACAGCTCCAGCATCACCGCCGGTAGTGGAGCCACCTTGACTTGCGTCCCCCGCGTGATATTGCGGACCAGGCCGGCGGTGAGGTCCACTTCCAGCTCGTCACCGTCTTCGATGTCACCGGTGTCGCATTCCACCACGGGTAATCCGACATTGATGGCATTGCGGAAAAAGATGCGGGCGAATCCTTTGGCCAGCACGGCCGAAAGCCCCGCCAATTTGATCACCCGCGGCGCCGTCTCCCGGGATGAACCGCACCCGAAATTGCTTCCCGCCACGATAAAATCCCCCGGCGCGATCCTCCGGACAAAATCCGGATCTATGTTCCCCATGAGATACTTGGACATCTCAAGCATGTCCGTTGTGGAAGACTTGTATTTGCTGGCGATGATGTCATCCGTATTGACGTCGTTTCCAAAAATATGGGCCTTTCCCTTGAGCCGCATGGTTCACCTCACGTATTTTCTGCAGTCGGCGATGTTGCCCTCCAGGGCCGAGGCGGCAACCGTGGCCGGTGAGGCCAGGTAGATAAAGGCCTCCGGATTGGCCACGCGTCCCCGGAAGTTGCGGTTGGCTGTGGTAATGACATGGTCGCCATCGGCGGCCACGCCGAAATGCGACCCTCCTGAGCAGGCGTCGCATCCGGGAACCCCCAGAATGCCGCCTGCCTCCAAGAGCGTCTGCAGGATACCGCGTCGTAGAGCCTCCATTTGAACGGGCCTGGAAGCAGGGACCACATAAAGCCTTACTTCGGGATGGACGCGCCGACCGGAAAGGATGGAGGCGGCGATTTCAAGATCTTCCAGACGGGAATTTGTACAGGCGACAATGTTCGCTTGCTGGATGGGTTTGCCCAGAACCTCTTCCACGGGGACGACATTATCGACCCGATGGGGCAGGGCCACTTGAGGGGTGAGTTTGGAAACATCGTATTCCAGGACATCGGCGAACTTGGCATCGGGGTCGGAGACGACCGGTTCAAAGGGGCGGGAAGAGCGACCCTTCAACCAAGCCAGGGTTTTCTCATCGGCCTCCATCAGGCCCGCTTTTGCCCCCATCTCTACGGCCATGTTGGAGATGGTCAGTCGCCCATCCATACTCAGATTGGAGATGGCCTCGCCCACATACTCGGCAGCCTTGTAGGTGGCGCCATCTGCCGTCACGCTGCCGATGAGATGGAGGATCAGGTCTTTGGCATACACGCCGGCGGGCAGACGTCCCTTCAGAACGAAGCGGATGGTTTCCGGAACCTTGAACCATAGCTTGCCGGAGATCATGGCCGCTGCGGCGTCGCTTACGCCTACGCCTGTCGAGAAGACGTTAAGAGCGCCATAGGTGCAGGTGTGGGAATCTGTACCGATGACCAGATCTCCCGGCAGGACGTGGCCCCGTTCCGGTAGGAGCTGGTGACAGGAACCCTCTCCCGCTTCGTAAAGGATGCAGCCCTGCTGACGGGCGAACTGCCTTACCAGTTTAAGGGTGTTGGCCACGGTGGGTGTCGGTGAGGAGGGGGCATGATCGATCACCAGGGCAAATTTCTTGGGATCAAAGAGACTCTTGCCACCCATCTCTCTGAAAACCTGGATGCTCAGGGGACGATTGCCGTCGACGGACATGATAAAGTCCACGTCGGCCATAACGATCTCGCCTGCCGCAGTTTCTTTGCCGGCATGCTTTCCCAGTATCTTTTCAGCGATGGTCTTACCCATTCTGGCTCTCCTCGAATTCTTCAAAGCCGCGGGAGTTTCATGGTCAGATCGGTATCTCCTGAGTTTCCCTCGACTGGACGGATGAACGCTCATCGAGTTCCTTGCGCCAACTTCCCTCGGTCTCGAGAAACTTTCCGTAGAGCCTCTCCTCCAAGGCGTAGAACTTGGCGAGTCCCAAGAGTTCGCTGCGCTCGGTCATGTCGCATATCTTTTCGGGATAAGCCGATGAGGTCGTGCCCTCCCGCTTGAGGATCTCCGCCACATCCATCATCGCCCGGATTGCCGTCCGCTGAAGCATGCCGGAATAGTTGATCAGCTTGTAACCCATCTCATACAATTCATTATAGTGGACTGGAGGGGTCTTCCCGCCATCGTTCATGTTGGCCTTCAAAGGCTTGGGGATGGCCTTGGCGACTTTCCACATCTCATCCACGTCCATCATGGCCTCGACAAAGATCATGTCCGCCCCGGCCTCGCAGTACATCAGGGCACGGCGAATGGCTTCGTCTATACCGTGGATAGCCCTGGCATCCGTGCGGGCGATGATGACGAAATCACCATTACGCCGGGCCTCGCAAACAGCCTGTAGCTTGATGACCATCTCTTCGGCGGGGATAACCTTCTTTCCTTCAAAGTGCCCGCACCGTTTGGGGAACACTTGATCCTCGATCATCATGCCCGCCAGCCCGGCTGCTTCAAATTCCCGGGTGGCGCGCATCGCGTTCAGGGCATTTCCATAGCCCGTATCGGCATCGACGGTGACGGGAACCTCGACACACCGGGCGATGTTTCGCGCCTGGTTGAGCACTTCAGGCATGGTCGGTAATCCAACGTCGGGGTAACCGAGAACACTGGCAGCCAGGGCGGCGCCGCTGATGGACAGGACGGGGAAACCGGCGCGTTCCGCAACCTTGGCCGAAACGCAATCGAAGGTTCCGGGACACAGGAGAACACCGGGTTGAGCCAGAAGCTCGCGAAGGCGTTTTGCCCCGTTTATCATATCTGCACCTCCAATATTCGGATGGGAATTACCAGCTTATTAGGTACCCCGTTCAGTAAAAAAACTACTTAATGTTCAGACCCATTTCCTGGAGCGAACCATCGGCGGTATTCATGTTTTCCCCCCCCCATGGCTTTTCACCTCCGGTTGATCTTCAATCACATCAGAAAGTGATGAAAGCATGTTGCTTTTGGCATATGCAATGTGTTTGATCAGCAGCTTTTCCGCTCGCCTAACGTCCCCGTTGCGGACCAATGCGAGGATTTGCTTATGCTCCTCGAGTGCTTTTAAGTACCGCCGGTTTCTCATGGTCGATGTCACACGAACCAACGAAAGCTGGCTCTGCATCGTCTGCCATGTGGATATTAAGCGTTGGTTTTTGCTTAGCTTGATGATTGCAAGATGAAAGTCCAATTCCGGATCACGAAAATCCACCTTGATGATGTGGTTCTTGATAAGCAGTTCCCTCTGCCTCAATGCTTTTTCAATCGAATCGAGCTCATCCCTGTTTGCTCTTCTTATCGCAAGGTTTAATGCTTTGATCTCCAAAGCCTCTCGTACGTCTAACAGATCTTCAATTTCTCTTCTTGAAAATACGGTAACAAAAGCGCCCCGGTTGTAAACGGTCTTGACCAACCCCTCTCGTTCCAGGCGAATGATGGCTTCCCGGACAGGGGTTCGAGTCAGCCCAAGCTCTTTTGATATTTGCATTTCTTTCAATTGTATGCCCGGGAGGTATTCCTGGGCGAGGATTTTTGATTTTAACGCTTCGTAGGCAAGATCGCCGGCACCCAAAATCATAAACTCCCTTGTGTCCAACATTTTATATTGTATGCAATTTTTATATTCAGTATCCAAATGCCGTGCCGGATGTCAAGCTTTTTTTACCTGCCGACGGCTTTTTTTAAAACGGCCCGATCAGGATGTGGCGTGTAAAAAGACAGGAAAACGGTTCACACGATGCGGCCCACCTCGGCGTCCTGGCTGATCGCGGCCAGGGCATCCTTTGGCTCTACGCAGTCACCGATTGCGTGGAGCTCAGCAACCACGGGGCGGAGCATGTCTATCAGTCCCTTCTCCGGAGTGGCCCCGACTCCCAGGACCACCGTATCGGCCTTGAGGAAGAAAAGAGTGCCTTCATTTACCGCCATAACCCCGTTATCCCTTATTTCCACCACCTCAAAATAGGGGTAAAGCCTCACCTTCTGTTCCATGAGCCTGTCCAGAAGCGCAAGCCGGGTGGCCTTCCGGACGTCGCGGCCCACCTTCCGGCGGGTGACGAGGGAGACATCCTTCCCCTGCCGGGCAAGGGCGATGGCGACCTCCAAGCCCACATGACGTCCCCCAATGACAACGACCCGATCACCCACCGTCACGGCGCCGCGAATCACGTCGTTCGCCTGAACGACATTTTTATGGTCCGCACCACGCACAGGGAGATCTGCCGGGGTTGCCCCCGTGGCGATGATGACGGCATCAGGATTTTGCATGATTACCAAATCCTTCGTCACCTCGGTGTCGAAAACCACCTTGACGCCCGCTTCATCCATTTCCCGCTCGAGGCGCTGAATCACCGTTGCAAAGTGCCGCTTGTATTCCTGACGACAGGCGATGTTCCACTGTCCGCCCAACTCCTTGGTTTTCTCAAAAAGTGTCACCTTATGGCCCCGTTGCGAGCAGACTTTTGCCGCTTCCATGCCCGCCAATCCTCCCCCGATGACCATCACCTCCTTGACCGCGGGAGCGGGCTTTATTTGGAATTCCCTCTCCCGCATGACCGCCGGGTTTACCGTGCAGGACCATTCTTTGTAGCTTCCCGAGCCGACGCAATTGTTGCAGTAAATACAACTTCGGATCTCTTCTAAACGACCCTCCCGCGTCTTTCGGGGAAGGTGGGGATCGGCAACCAACGGGCGACCCAAGGCAATAAAATCCGCTTTGCCCCCTTTCAGAACGGCTTCCGCCAGCACGGGGTCCCCCAGCTTGCCCACCGTGATGACGGGTACGGTGACGGCTTTTTTTACCGCATCCGCCAGATGGACGAGCCCGCCTGATTCCTGCATGTAGGTCAGGAACTGCCAGTGCGTCGCCTCGCTGGCCCCCGCAGAGACGTGAAGGGCGTCGGCCCCGGCCGCGACAAACAGCGGTGCTACCGCGACCGCCTCTTCCAAAGCCAATCCCCCCTCGTACCCATCCCATCCGTCGATCCGCATGATCAGAGGGAAATCGGCCCCCACTTTGTCGCGGGCAGCGGCCAGTATTTCAGAACCGAATCTGGCCCTGTTCTCCACGCCTCCGCCATACTCATCGGCTCGGCGGTTGTAGTATGGAGATAAAAACTGACTGATCAATTTCCCGTGGGCACCGTGAAACTCCACGGCATCGAATCCGGCCTCTTTGGCCCGCTGTGAAGCTGAGGCAAATGCCTCCACAAGTTCGTGGATTTCATCACGGGTCAATTCCCTGGGGACCACCCCTGTCTCTATATAAGCCACGGGCGACGGGCCTACGATCACTTGCTCGCCAGGGGGAAACCCATGCTGTCGCCGAGGATGGGATGAATTATTACCGTGATGACCCAGTTGCAGTGCGACTCTGGCGCCGTGCCTCTTCACCGCGCTGGAGAGGTCTTGCAAACGCGGAACGAATTTGTCTTCACACGCGGCCAAGTGGTTTCTTGAGCCGCGGGCGTTGGCCGTCACCGATGTGAATTTTACGATGATCAACCCCACCCCTCCCTTGGCCCGCTCCACATAATAATCGATCGCCCGGTCGGTCACATAACCCTCTTCATCGGCCAATTTACTACCTATGGCTGCCATGACGATCCGGTTGTCGATCTTCAGGCGGTTTATTCTGCCTGGCCGAAAAAGTTCACTGAAAGCATTCATTTCGATTCTCTTTGGCTTGTTCTCATCCCTGATGCATGGGGGAGGGATTCCACGGATGAAGAGAAGAACAGACAATACTCCCTTGTCCCGCCGATCCAGCAACCCGGTCAGCGTGCGGACGGGCCGCGCTCCCATCGTGGCCGGGCGTACAGCCTTTACACTGCCCTATGCGCACAGGGGGGCCTGGTTACTCAGGCGTCTTTTCGATGGCGAGCCGGAGGACCTCCAGCATCTCGTCCACGAAGTGGAAGGTGATCTCCTTTTTGACCTTCGCCGGCACGTCCTCGAGATCTTTTTTGTTCCACCTGGGCAAGATGATCGTCTTCACCCCGGCGCGGTGGGCGGCGAGGACCTTCTCCTTGATCCCGCCCACCGGGAGGACCAGGCCCCGGAGGGTGATTTCGCCCGTCATGGCAAGGTCCTTCTTCGCCGTCCGGTTCGTGAGGAGCGAAGTCAGGGCGGTGAGCATCGTGACCCCCGCCGACGGGCCGTCCTTGGGAATGGCGCCGGAGGGGACATGGATATGGATGTCCACCTCTTCGAAGAAGTCCCTGGCGATCCCCAGTTCGTCGGCGTTGGCGCGGATGAAACTCAGCGCCGCGGAGGCCGATTCCTTCATCACGTCGCCGAGTTGGCCGGTCAGGGTGAGCCCCTTTTTCCCTGGCATGGCCGTTGCCTCGATGAACAGGAGGTCCCCGCCGGTCGGCGTCCAGGCGAGCCCCATGACTACTCCTGGCTTTGCGGTCCGGGCCGCCGCCTCGGAGGTGATCCGGACCGGTCCGAGGAAACGGTGCAGGTCCCGCGCCTTTATAGCGGCTTTTTCGATGATCCCCTCGGCGATCTGGGTCGCCACGCCGCGGCAGACCGAGGCCAGCTCCCGTTCGAGGTTCCGGACGCCAGCTTCCCGGGTATAACCGGTGATGATGCCGCCGATCGTGCTTTTCGTGAAGCTGATCTGTTCGGGCTTGAGGCCGTTCGCCTCGGTTTGCCGCGGGATCAGGTAGCGCTGGGCGATCCGGATCTTCTCATCGATCGTGTAGCCGGGCAGTTCGATCACCTCCAGGCGGTCGCGGAGCGCCGGTGGGATAGTCTCCATGATGTTCGCCGTTGTGATGAACATCACGTGGGACAGGTCGAAGGAGACATCCAGATAGTGATCGACGAAGGAGAAGTTCTGCTCCGGGTCGAGCACTTCCAGCAGCGCCGCGGAGGGATCGCCGCGAAAATCGGTCCCGACCTTATCGATCTCGTCCAGCATGAAGACGGGATTATTGGACTCCGCCCGCCTGATCCCCTGGATGATGCGGCCGGGGAGTGCCCCCACGTAAGTCCGGCGGTGGCCGCGGATCTCCGCCTCGTCGCGGATGCCGCCCAGGGAGATCCGGATGAATTTCCGTCCGAGGGCGCGGCCGATGGAGTGGCCCAGCGAGGTCTTTCCCGTCCCGGGAGGGCCGGCGAAGCAGAGGATCGGCCCCTTGGTATCCGGTTTGAGTTTGCGCACGGCCAGATATTCGAGGGTCCTTTTCTTGGCCTTTTCCAGGCCGTAGTGGTCCTCATCCAGGACCCGCCTTGCCTTTCTGATGTCGAGGTTGTCCTTGGTGCTTTCATGCCAGGGGAGGGCCGTGATCCAGTCCAGGTAGGTGGAGGAGACCGTGTACTCGGCCGAGGAGGGGTGCATCCGGGAGAGCCGCGCCAGTTCGCGGTCCGCCTCTTTTTTCGCCTCTTCCGGGAGGTTCTTCTGCTCGATCTTGGCCCGATACTCCTCCACTTCGACCTTCTCTTCGTCCGTCTCCCCTAACTCTTTCCGGATGGCGCTGAGCTGCTGGCGGAGGTAGTATTCGCGCTGGCTCTTGTCCATGTCGTCCTTCACCTGGGACTGGATCTTGCTGCCCAGCTCGAGGATCTCGACCTGGTGGTTGACCAGCCGGGTCACCTCCCGGAGGCGTTCCTTCACGTCCAGGATGTCGAGGATCTTCTGCTTTTCCTCGATGGTTGCATTGATCACGGAGGCGATAAGGTCCGCCAGAACTCCGGCTTCGGCGATCGATTTGGCCATCACCCCGAATTCCTGGGGGAGAAAGGGGGACAACCTGACGATCCTGTCGAACAGTCCGAAGAGGTTCGCCATCATCGCCTCAATCTCAATGTCCTTGACCTGCGGGTCCTCGATGTTTTCCACGCGGGCCCGGAGATAGGGTTTCCCTTCCACAAATTCGATGATGCGGAAACGGTTGATCCCCTGGAGGAGGAGTTGGGACTTGTTGTCGGCGGTCTTGGCCATCCTGAGGACCACGACGCTCGTGCCGATGTTGTAAAAATCCTCCTTACGGGGAGGGGCCTTTTCTTCGGGTTTTTCCTTGAGCAGGGCAAGGCCGATCAGGCGGTCGCCGGCCATCGCCTCATCGATAAGTGTGGTCGAAGGCTTACCGGAAACTTCAAGCGGGAAAACCATTTTCGGAAAGACGAAGGCGTTTTCGAGCGGCAGCACAGGCAGGACATCCGGGAGCCGGGCGATTTTTAATTCTTCGTGAGGGTCGGTTTCAGTCATGGAATCCTCCGGAATGGCGGCTTTCCCCAAGGCCGCTCCATACGTTACGCTGCAATGAACTGATCATCAGAGCCATAGGCCGTGCGGATCATTCGCTCTGGATGACGATCCTGTGAATGCGATCGAGGGGGCGTTTGGTCAGCTTGATCTCCAGCAGGCCGTCCCGGTAGACCGCTGCCACCGTATCCGTGTCTACCGGGACGGGAAGGGTGAGGTTCCGCTCGAAGTAACCGTAGGGGATTTCAGCGAGGCGGTAGCTGGCGTCCTCCCCGCGCGATGAGCCTTCCCGGATTCCCGAGATCTTTACGGTGCGTGGACCGATCTCCAACTGGATCTCCTCCCGGCGTATGCCGGCGATCTCGGCCAGGATGACGATCTGATTGCCGGTTTCATAGATGTCGATCTGAGGCCGCCACCGGTGCTGAAAGAGCGTGAATCGCGGGTTGACCACGCGCAGCATGTCTTCCAGGGTCTTGCGGAATTCGGACTCGACGGCTTCCGGATTTTCCACGAATTTAATCTTGATGTAATCCATGGTTAACTCCTGTCTTCGGAACCCGGGTTTTTGAAGAACCCCCGCGGGGATGTCCTGCCGGTCAAATAATACATGGCGCCGCCCGCGCCGTCAAGAGGGGGGATGCGAATTGCTGCAACGGACGGCACTCCTCGCCGCCTTCGGGGCTGCGTGAGCCGCCAGTAGAGCATCCCCCTTTTCTTTGTGGAAACGGAGCCCTGCCTTGACAGTCGGGATTCTTCACTCAGAGTTAGGGTTAATAGGTGAAGGAAAGCGTGATCGAACCGAATCGCTGCTCATCCTGCTGGCCTTTAAACTCTTTGGTGCAGATCACTTTGGCGAGCGAGAGTTTGAAGCGGCGGAAGATCACGCTGAACCCGAAGGCGGCATTGGCAACAAAGTGGTTTTTATCGACGCTGTGGCTTTGGGCGAAGGTGTTTCCATCGAGGAAGATATCCCTGAGTACGGCCCGGCCGCCCACGGTCGTATACAGGTACATGCTGTACCCTTTGCTGGCGGAAAGACGCGGATCTCCAACAGTGACCGGATCATTTGAGCTGCTTGCCGGTTGGATTTGGGAGTCTCCGAAATCGACGGGGATGTTCCAGCCAAAGCGCATTTCCAGTCCTGCGTTGGCATAGGTGTGTATGTTTCCCAAAGCGCCTCCCATCAGGGTCAGCATATCAAATCCCAGCCCCTTTTCGAGACCGGTATCGAATACACGCCATTTCCGCGCGTAAAAAAAGTTCAAGCCCGGTTCGTTCCGCAACTGATTATTCCACCCTCTGGAAATGGGAAACCCCCTGAGCGTGTGCACCTCTTTTTGCGTGAATTCGGCAAAGGATTCCGGACCGACCAGTCCCAGTTGAATCTCCATGGAGTCCAGGCGTCGGTCATTCTTGCTGTGGAAGGCCACGCCCAAATAGGTCCATCCCGCGTAGGGCCTATCGTTAACGATGAGGTCTTCCCTTTCAGTATGCGCGGGTGTGAACATGGCCTGGCCGATGGAAAAAGCGACATTGCGTTTCAGCCCGGATTCATTGATGAAGGGCAGCATGCGGATATAGCGGTGACTCCAGTCAGGCAGTTTCTCGCTTTCGGCATAACTGGTCAAATCGGGGGAAATCCAGGTCAATTTGACCCCGTTGGTGTAATGCTGATCGGTATTGAAAAAGAGGTCATTTTCAAAATAAAAACTGAACGTACAGGGATTTTCCTCCCCCGGGTTTTGCGCCGCGCCGCAAACCATGGAAGCGGAAAAGAAAAGGATAAAAACGAGGCATCCCGCCACCCGACTTGTAAAAAAGGGATTTCCGGCCCAAAGGGACCTCTGTGCTGAAGCCCGTTTTAAGGGGAATTTGGCTCGCTTTTCGTTCTTTTCATCCGGCGCGGGGGTTTTACCCATGATAGAATTATTGATTGAACCACGATCGGCGCCCATGTCAGAGAATCTCGCCCAAAACCTCGCCGAGCACCTGGATGGCCGTGGCGAGCTGCTCGGTCGATGCAATTAGAGGCGGGAGCATCGCCACCACGTTCCCGTAATGCCCGCCGGGGTACACGAGCAATCCGCGCGACACGCAGTTGTCGCTGATTTTACGGGCAACCGGCGCGGGAGATCGAGATTCGGCATCCTTGACAAACTCCGCCACCACTAAAAATAAGGAAAGCGGTCTCGTCTGTCAAGGAGATTTTATCAGAGGGGGGATGCGAATTGCCGTCGGAAATAATGATTCGGGGCGCTTCCCTTTTCATGTCTTTGATATTATACTCATGGCGGTTTCGCAGGGAAAGAGACTGCTGCCGCTTTAGAAGGACTGTGGGCGGCTGTTCTCCCGTGTAGGCGTGGAAGGCAAAAGGGACTCCGGAAAGGCCGGGGAAAGGGTCTGGGCGCCGGTGAAGCCCTCTCAAGGAACGATAAGGAGGAGAGATGACCAACAGGGAAAAAATGATGAGCGTATTTATGGACGCCCTGGGTTCGGCGCTGCCGGGGAACCTGGTCCGGGACGTCCTGAAATATGAAGGGGGCGTACTGGCGATCGAGGGGAAGAACTACCGTCTCGACGAATACCGCGGCGTCCACGTCTTCGGGAGCGGGAAGGCGTCGGTCGAGACGGCGCGGGCCGTAAAGGCCGTCCTGGGCGGGCGCGCGACAGACGGCCTCGTTGTTTCCAACTACGGCGCCGCGCTCGAAGGGATCGAGGTGTTCGAGAGCTCGCACCCCGTCCTTACGGAGAAGAGCATCCGGGCGGCGGAGATCCTCCTGCAGAGAATGTCCGCCCTTTCCGCAGACGACTTGTATATCTACGTTTTGTCCGGCGGGAGCTCGGCACTCATCGAGAAGCCGGTGCCGCCGATCACGCTGGCCGAGATGCAGGGGCTGACGAAGGGGCTCCTCGCCAACGGCGTCCCCATCGAGGAGCTCAACATCGTCCGGAAGCACCTCTCCCTCGTGAAGGGGGGGAGACTGGGAAGGATTTCCCGGGCGCGCGGGATCGTTCTGGTCGTCTCCGACGTCATCGGCGACGATCTGGAGGCGATCGGCTCCGCGCCGCTTTACTTCGACCGCTCCAGTTTTGCGGACACCCACGCCATCCTGAAGAAGTACGGCCTCTGGGAGCAGGCACCGGAAAGCGTCCGGACGGTTGTTAAGAAAGGACTCGCCGGGGAGATGGAGGAGACGCCGAAGGACCCGAGTCCCCTGATTGACCATTTTCTGATCGGGAGCAACCTGAAGATCCTCCGCAAGGGGAAGGAAAGGGCCGAGGCGCTGGGGATTCCCACCCGGATCATGAGTTCCCGCCTCCGGGGCGAGGCGCGGGAGGTGGCAAGGGCAATTATGGCAATGGGCGAGGAGATCGCGACGACGGGGCAGCCCTTCGCGGCGCCGGTCTGCCTGCTGTTCGGCGGGGAGACGACGGTGACCCTCAAGGGGGACGGGATGGGCGGCCGGAACCAGGAGATGGTGCTGGCCGCCCTCAACGAATTCCGGGATAATCCGCGTTTTATCTTCCTGAGCGCCGGGACGGACGGGATCGACGGCCATTCGGACGCCGCCGGGGCGGTCGTGGATCATACGAGTTATGAAAAGGCGAAGAAAGCGGGCCTTAGGCTCGACGATTATCTCGCGCGGAACGACTCCTACCGCTTCTTCCGGGAGACGGGGGACCTGATCATGACCGGCCCGACCGGGACCAACGTCATGGACATGACGGCGCTGCTGATCGCTTAGATTCAGAGAGGATTGGTATTACGTCCCTCTATTCTCCCGCTGCCGCCGGCCGCCGGAGTGCGTGTGCGGGCGCAGAGTTCAGCGGCCGGCGTTGATTCTCTCTTCGAGAGCTTTAAAAAATACGCCAGGGTCATTGCGAGCGAAGCGAAGCAATCCCATAAGCATTCGATCATTCATGAGATTGCTTCGGCGCTGTGCGCCTCGCAATGACTGGGAGGGCATAAATTCAAAGGTCTCAATCCGTCAGAAGATCCCGTCGAGGGGCGTCCCGCACTGCGGGCATGTCGATCCTCTCAGGTCCAGCCGTTCGATGAAAAATCCGCAGCGGCCGATCAGGAGATGGCCGCAGCGGGCGCAGAGCGTGTTTTCTCCTGCGTCGCCGGGGAGGTTCCCGCTGTAGACGTATTTCAGGCCGGTGGACTTTCCTATCCGAACGGCCCGGTGGATGGAGGCGGCCGGAGTCGGCGGCGTCTCCGTCATCAGGTACTGGGGGTGGAAACGGCTGATATGCCAGGGGGTTTCCGCCCCGAGAGAGAGGATGAACCCGGCGATCTGCCGGAGCTCCTCGTCCGTGTCGTTGTGCCCCGGGACGAGGAGGGTCGTCACCTCGATCCAGATCCCGAGGTTCTTCATCTTCCGCAGGCCCTCCAGGACCGGCTGCAGGCGCGCGCCGCACCGTTTCCGGTAGAAATCGTCGCTGAAGGCCTTTAGGTCCACGTTTGCCGCATTTAGGCGCGGCGCCAGGAGCTCCAGCATCTCTCCCGTCATATAGCCGTTTGTCACGAAGACGTTTGCCAGTCCCTTTTCCCGGGCGATCCCGGCGGTGTCGTAAGCGAATTCGAAATAGACGGTCGGCTCGGTGTAGGTGTAGGCGATGCTCCGCGATCCGCTCCGGAGGGCAAGCTCGACGATCTCCTGCGGCGTCCGCTTCCTCCCGGCGATGCGGCCCTCCTCCCTGGGCATCTGCGAGATGTCGTGGTTCTGGCAGAAGTCGCAGCGGAAGTTGCAGCCCGCCGTGGCGATAGAGAAGGAGCGGGAGCCGGGAAGGACGTGGAAGAGGGGCTTCTTCTCGATGGGGTCGGGGTTCTCGGCGAGGATTGTTCCGTAGACGAGGCTGAAGAGGACCCCCGCCCGGTTTTCCCGGACCCCGCAGACCCCCCGCGCGCCGGGGGCGATCCGGCAGCGGTGGGCGCAGAGCCCGCACCGCACGTTTTGTTCATCTTCCTTTTCGTACAGCAGCGCTTCATGAACCATGTTTGAACCCCCTGACGACCCCCGGCACCGGCCTCCGTGCCTCTGCGCCGAGCGCGGCGGGTTCCCGGATGACCTCCTGGATCGTCCTGAAGGAGAAGGTCACGGGGAACGAAAGGCCAAGGAAGGCGCCGAACGGGTTGTTCATTACGGGGATCCGCTCCTCCAGGCCGGCCCCCTTGCTGTACCAGCCCCAGGGAAGGAAGATGACGCTTCCCCACTGGATCCTGACCCCCTGGAGCTGATTCCGAATCATGGCGGTCAGCCCGGAGAGGTGGAGGAACCGGGCGTTCTTGCCCGGTGGCGGATGGAAGAGGGTCGGCAGACGTCCCTGGAAGCCGATTGCAGAAAGGCGGTTCATCGCCCCGATGAAGACCCGCCCCCGGCAGACCCTGATCGCTTCGGCGACGGCCCGGCTCGGATCGGCCATGAATTCGAGGGAGGCGATCAGGGTGACGATGTCGAACTCGTTGTCGGAGAAGGGGAGGTCCTCGGCCTGTCCCTGGTGGAGTTCGGCGCGGTTCTGGAGCCTCTGGCGGACCATGTCCAAAGAGGAGGGGGAGGGATCGATGCCCGTGACGTCGCACCCTTTCCTCCTGAAGAGACACAGGTTTTCGCCGCTGCCGCACCCGATGTCGAGGTGACGCTCCCCGGCCCGGGGCGCGGTCAGATCAAGGATGAGACTCTTGATCCTTCCGTCAAGGTAATGTCCGTGCGGCGTTGCCCGCCAGTCTTCCTGGGCTGTTGCGGCTTGGGTCGTCATGGCGTTTCTTTTTCCTCATCCGCCGATCGCCGGCATCTCCTTCATGCATTTCTTTACGAGGCCCTCCTCGCAGATGACCTCGTGCTGTCGAGGTTTACGGAGGATTGCCTGCCGGATGAGATCTTCTATCCCGCTGTCGCCGCATCCCGCCCGGAGGGGGCCTTTCAGATCCATCTCGTCGTCGACAAGCAGGCAGGACCGGAGGAAGCCGTCCGCCGTCAGGCGGAGGCGGTTGCAGGAATCACAGAAGTGGCGGCTCACGGGGCTGATGAAACCTATCTCTCCCGCTCCTCCCGCCAGCCGGTAGATTTGCGCCGGTCCGTCGTTTTTTCGGCTGTTGCCGTTGACCGGATCGAGGCGGCCGATCTGACCGATCCTCTCCCTGATGAAGTCGTTTGCCAGGTAACGGCCGTTGTTCTCGCCGCCTGCCGTGCCCAAGGGCATCAGTTCGATGAAGCGGACCTGATAGGGATTCGAGAGGGTCAGACGGGCAAACTCCGCGATCTCGTCGTCGTTGACCCCTTTGATGGCCACGGTGTTGATCTTGATGGGCGAAAAACCGACTTCGCGGGCCTTTTGAATTCCCCGCAGTACGTTCCGGAGTTCGCCCCCCCGCGTGATCCGGGCGTATTTTTCGGCGTTGAGGGAATCGAGGCTGACGTTGATCCGCTTGATCCCCGCCGCGAAGAGGGCCTCGGCGCAGTCCTCCAGGAGGATGCCGTTCGTCGTCAGGCTGATGTCGGTGATTTCCGGCACCGCGCGGAGGGAGGCGATGAACTCCACGACACCCCGGCGGACCAGGGGTTCGCCGCCGGTGATCCGGACCTTGGTGATCCCCATCCCGGCAGCGACGCGGATGATCCTGAGGATCTCCTCGTAGCGGAGGATGTCGTCGTGACCGATCCGGGAGAGCCCCTCCTTGGGCATGCAGTAGGCGCAGCGCAAGTTGCACCGGTCCGTGACGGAAACCCGCAGATAGTTGATATTCCTTGCATACCGATCGATTATCGCCACGCCGGAGTCCTTTCCCGCACCGGAAAACCGGATTCGCTTTTCTCTAACACAGTTTCCGGCGCGTGGCAAGTTCATTACCTGCCCAAAATCCACCACCTAATTTAATCAAATCCTGAAAAGACGGGAGCTTGCCGCCGATTTGCTTTCACCTTGTTGTAAGCAAAAAATAATAATTTCTACAGTAAATTCAATCATCATAAAATGTTGGTGGTGGATTAAGGCTGCTCCTCGGCATAATTCCTTCTTGACACTCTCGGGTTTCTTTATTTATGATCAAACACCGTGCGGAAATCGTGTTGGCGTGGTAGTTACCTGCCTGCGAGGCGCGAATATTATCCGGGCAGGAGAAGTTTAAGCTTATGGAAAAGATACCCATCACCAGGGCAGGTTTTGCCCGTTTGAAGAGGGAGCTGGAGGTCCTCAAGACGATCTCCATCCCCGAGAATATCAGGGACATCGAAACGGCGAGGGCGCAGGGGGATCTGTCGGAAAACGCCGAATATTCCGCGGCCAAGGAGAGACAGTCCTTCCTGCACGGCAAGATGCAGGAGTTGGAGAACAACCTGGCGATGTCCGATGTGATAGAACTCAAGAACCTGGGCGGCGACAGGGCCATTTTCGGCGCCACGGTGACCATTGCGGACGGCAGTACGGGGAAGGAGACCGCCTATCAGCTTGTCGGCCCTCTCGAATCGGACCTCAAAAGCAACAAGATTTCCGTCACCTCGCCCATCGGCAGGGCGCTGATCGGCAAACGCGCCGGCGACGAGGTCAGGGTCAACACCCCCGGCGGCCTCCGGGAGTTCGAGATCACCGATATCTCCATTGAGGAAGAGGACTAAGACCTAAGGACTTAGGACTTAGGACTCAGCACTCAGCACTCAGCACTCAGTCCTAAGCACTCCGTCCTCAGCACTAAGTTTTCCCGGCGACGTTGAGTCTCGCGATGGCCCTCAGGAGGGCCACCCTGACCTTTTCGAACTCGACGTCTTCCCGGGAGAGCTTTGCCAGTTTCTCCTGGGCCCGCTCCCTGGCCTTCTGCGCCCTTTCCCGGTCGATCAGATCGTACCTCTCCGCGGTCTCCACCAGGACAGTGACCTTAGTGGCAGTGACCTCGGCGTAGCCGGCGTTGACTGCGTAGTAGGTCTTCTTGCGGTCCTGGGTGAAGCTGAGCTCCCCGATGTCGACCGAACTCAGGAGGGCTGCGTGTCCCTTCAGGACGCCGAACTGGCCTTCCGTGCCGGGGATGGTCACCTCTTCCACAATGCCCTGGAAGGCCATCTTCTCCGGGGTCACGATTTCCAGTTTCAATTCGTCAGCCATCTCAAGACCCTCCGGCTATTCGGCGAGTTTCTTCGCCTTCTCCACGACCTCTTCGATGCCGCCGACCATGTAGAATGCCTGTTCGGGCAGGTCATCGTGTTTCCCCTCGATGATCTCCCTGAATCCCCTGACCGTTTCGGCGACCGGAACGAACTTGCCCTCGGTGCCCGTGAACTGGGCGGCGACAAAGAAGGGCTGGGAGAGGAACCTCTGGATCTTCCTCGCGCGGCTGACGGTGATCTTGTCCTCCTCGGAAAGCTCGTCCATGCCCAGGATGGCGATGATGTCCTGGAGGTCCTTGTACTTCTGCAGCGTCACCTGGACCTGGCGAGCCACCTGGTAGTGTTCCTTGCCCACGACGATCGGGTCCAGGATGCGGGAGCTCGAATCGAGCGGGTCCACGGCCGGGTAGATGCCGAGTTCCGAGAGGGGGCGGGAAAGGACGACGGTTCCGTCGAGATGGGCGAAGGTCGTCGCCGGCGCCGGATCCGTCAGGTCGTCGGCGGGGACGTAAACGCACTGGACTGCCGTGATGGACCCCTTATTCGTAGAGGTGATCCGCTCCTGAAGCTCTCCCAGGTCGGTGGCCAGCGTCGGCTGGTAGCCGACGGCGGATGGCATGCGTCCCAGAAGGGCCGACACCTCCGAGCCAGCCTGCGTGAACCGGAAGATGTTGTCGATAAACAGCAGGACGTCCTGTCCCTCCACGTCCCGGAAATATTCGGCCGCCGCCAGGGCCGTGAGCGCGACCCGGGCCCGCGCGCCCGGCGGTTCGGTCATCTGTCCATAGATCAGGGCGGCCTGCTTGATGACCCCCGAGGCCTTCATCTCCAGATAGAGGTCGTTCCCCTCGCGGGTCCGCTCGCCCACGCCGGCGAACACGGAGATGCCGCCGTGGTGCATGGCGATGTTGTGGATCATCTCCATCATGACGACGGTCTTGCCGACGCCGGCGCCGCCGAACATCCCCATCTTGCCGCCTCTGGGGAAGGGGACGAGGAGGTCGATGACCTTGACCCCGGTTTCCAGCACATGGACCGAGGTGTCCTGTTCGAGGAACGTGGGCGCCTCGCGGTGGATAGGCATGTGGTGCTTTGCCTCGACCGGGCCGAGGCCGTCGACCGGCCGGCCGACGACGTTGAGGATTCGGCCGAGACATTCCGGTCCCACGGGGACGCTGATCGGTCCGCCGGTGTCCTTTGCCTTCATCCCGCGGACCAGACCGTCGGTGATATCCATGGCGATGCAGCGCACGACGTTGTCACCCAGGTGCTGGGCGACCTCCACGATCAGGTTGTCTTCCGTGTCGTTGATGGTCGGATTGGTGATGGCGACGGCGTTCATGATTTTCGGAAGCTTGCCCCCCTCAAACGCGACGTCTACGACCGGACCGATAACCTGTACAACCCTTCCTATGTTCATAACCGTCTCCTTGAATGACGTTCTCGCAATATTTATCCCTTCGCCAGCGCCTCTGTTCCGCCTACGATGTCCATAAGCTCGGCCGTGATCGCCGATTGTCTGACCTTGTTGTACTTGAGCGTCAGACTCTGGATGAGTTCCTCGCAGTTGCGGGTCGCGTTGTCCATCGCGGCCATCCGGGCGCCGTTTTCGCCGGCGACGGTCTCCGCCAGCGCCCGGTAGATCAGGACGTGCACGTACATCGGGAGCAGCTTCTCCAACAGTTCCTTTGCGGAGGGCTCGTAGATGTAGTCGAGACGCTTGCTCGATTCGATCTCCTCTTTGCGGTCGATGGCGGGGAGCGGGAAAAGCCGGACAACGGCGGGTTTTTGCACGGCGACGTTGACGAACTCGTTGTAGAAAAGGTAGAGCTCGTCGTACTCCTCGCCGATGAAGGGCGGGATGACATCGTCGGAGATCCCGACGGCGAGGCTCATATCGAATTTCCCGAAGACCTCGGTCCGGGCGTTGACGATCTTTGCCTTTTTCCGGAAAAAATCCCGGCCTTTCCGGCCGACGGGGAGGATCGCGACGTCCCGCCCCTCGCCCAGCTTTGCCTTGATGAAACGTTCGACGGCCTTGAGCAGGTTGTTGTTGAATCCTCCGCACAGTCCCCGGTCGGAGGTCATGCAGATCACGCGGATCCGCTCCGGCTCCCTGACCGCGAGCAGGGGATGGCTGCCGGCGTCCACCCGCAGGGCAAGGCTGTTTAAGACCTCCATGAACTTTGCGGCATAGGGCCGGAAGCTCTCCATTCGCGTCTGGGCGGCCTTGAATTTCGAGGCGGCCACCATGTTCATGGCCTTGGTGATCTGTCTCGTTTTATGAACGGCGGTGATCTTCCGTTTAATGTCCTTGAGTGCGGCCATTCAAAACTGCTCCCTTGTGGTCCTTTACTTTATTCGGCGGCGAAGACCGAGTCGAACTCCTTCAGCGCCGCCCGCAGCTTCTTGTCGAGATCGGGGGAGATGACCTTGTCTTCGTTGATCTCCCTCATGATCTCCGGATACTTTTTCTCCATGAAGCTCAGAAGCTGCGCCTCGTAGTTCTGCAGCCTGTCCACGGGATACTTGTCCAGGAAGCCCCGGGTGCCCGCATAGAGGATGACGACCTCCTGGGCCAGCGACATGGGGGCGAACTGGGGCTGTTTGAGGATCTCGACCAGCCGGATGCCGCGGTCGAGCTGGGCCTGGGTGGCCTTGTCCAGGTCGGAGCCGAACTGGGCGAAGGCGGCAAGCTCCCGGTACTGGGCGAGGTCCAGCTTCAGGGTGCCCGCGACCTGCTTCATCGCCTTCACCTGGGCCGCGCCTCCGACGCGCGAAACGGAGAGCCCCACGTTGATCGCCGGGCGGATCCCGGAGAAGAAGAGGTTCGGTTCCAGGTAAACCTGGCCGTCGGTGATCGAGATGACGTTCGTCGGGATGTAGGCAGAGACGTCGCCCGCCTGCGTTTCGATGATGGGGAGCGCCGTCAGCGATCCGCCGCCGAGCTCCTCGCTGACCCGCGCCGCCCTCTCCAGCAGCCGGGAGTGGTTGTAGAAGATGTCGCCGGGATAGGCCTCGCGTCCCGGCGGCCGCCGGAGCAGCAGGGATATCTGGCGGTAGGCCACGGCCTGCTTGGAGAGGTCGTCGTAGATGATCAGGGCGTCCTGGCCCCGGTCCCGGAAATACTCGCCGATGCTGCAGCCGGAATAGGCGGCGATGTATTGCAGCGCAGCGGGGTCGCTGGCGCAGGCGGCCACGACGCAGGTGTAGGACATGGCGTCGTGCTTCTTGAGGTTCTCGACCACCTGGGCGACGGTGGATTTTTTCTGGCCGATGGCGACATAGATGCATTTAACGCCGGTGTCCTTCTGGCGGATGATTGCATCGACGCCGATGACGGTCTTGCCGATCTGGCGGTCTCCGATGATCAGTTCGCGCTGGCCCCGGCCGATGGGCGTCATGGCGTCGATCGCCTTGATGCCGGTGTACATCGGTTCATTGACCGGCTGCCGGTAGACCACCCCGGGGGCGATCATCTCGATCCGGCGGTATTCGGTCGCTTCGATGGGGCCCTTGCCGTCGAGGGGGGCGCCCGTGGCGTCGATGACCCGGCCCAGCAGCGCCTCGCCGACGGGGATCTGGGCGATCTTGCCGGTCCGCTTGACGATGTCGCCTTCCTTGATGTGGGTCACCTCGCCGAGAATGGCGACGCCGACGTTGTCCGTCTCCAGGTTCAGGACCATCCCGAGAATGCCGCCCGGGAATTCCAGGAGCTCCATGGCCATGGCGTTTTCGACGCCGTAGACCCTGGCGATGCCGTCCCCGACGGAGAGGACCGTCCCTGTTTCGCTGATATCCAGTTTCTTTTCGTACTCCTTGATCTGCCTGGAGATGATCTCGCTGATTTCTTCTGCCTTGATGCTTTCCATGCCCTACATCTCCTCTCCCAAGAGGTCCTTTATTTTGTTGAGTTGTGTCCGGATACTGCTGTCATAGAGCGTGTCTCCTATCCGGACCACGACGCCGCCGAGCAGGGACGGGTCTAAAAGAACGGTCATCTCGACCTGTTTGCCGGTCAGCTTTTCCAGGCCTTCCTGTAGCTGCGCGGCGAGCTCGCCGGTCAGCGGAAACGCCGTGCTGACCGTGACCTTGACCTTATTGAGCGCTTCGTACATGAGCTCCCGGTAGCGGCTTTCGATGTCGGAGATGATCCCGATCCGGCGCTTATCGACCAGCAGCTTCAGGAAGTTGGCGGTCAGCTCCGAGATCCCCGTCTTCTGCAGGATGGTTTCCACCACCGCCTTCTTGTCCTGCCGGGCGAAGATCGGGTTGGCCAGGAATTCATTCAGGCCCTTGTTTTCCTTGAGGATAGCGGAAAAGCGGCCCAGTTCCAGGCTGTAATCCTCATAACGCCGCTCCTCTTTGGCAACCTTGAAGAAGGCCCGGGCATAGCGTTTGGCGATGTTGCTGCTGGTCAATTTTTGTGCCCTCGTAAAAAGTCGTAAAAGCC
>JAHJXP010000170.1 GCA_018827585.1 Pseudomonadota bacterium
CTTCACATGAACAGACCTCCCCGTCTGGTGTAATAACACATGCACATCATCATGTTAATCAAATTATTTTGCCTTCTCATTGTCCCATTTCCTTTTTTTCCGGATGTTACGGCGCCCAGCTTTGTCCTTTCCGGCTTCCGGGCTCTGCAAAGTCTCTCTCCCGCCGTCCCAAGAGATGCGGGCGGCCGCCCCGCGTCGCCGGCATGATCTTCTACTATCTCCATTCTCTTGGTGGAGATTCTACCCGGAGAAACTCTCTTGTCAAGAAGAATTTTGTATTTTTTTCAACAATCAATAATATTGAAGTGTTGGGATGTTTTTTCTTGACTTTCTGTCACGGTTCGTCTAATCGTCGGAATCGGCGGCGGCCGGTGCCGGCTTCGTAAAAAGGCCGCAGGCAAGGCGCGCAAGTACCCTCCCTCAGGAATGAGGCGTACTGTGGCGTACGCCGCAATGGTTGTGAGGCTTTAGCCGAATCAAACCCGCAGATTCCTCGCTTCGCTCGGAACAAGCTCCGGATGAAGCGCAACGCAGCATCCGGACTTTTTACGAAGCCGGCAAGGAGAACAGCATGCGCATCGTCATCATGGGACAGGCCGCCTTCGGCGCCAAGGTCTTCGAAACGTTGGTGGAAAGGGGCGAGGAAGTCATCGCCGCCTGGCTCCCCCAGGGGAAACAGGGGGGGAAACCGGACCCCCTGAGGGTTGCGGCAGACAGCCGCAAAATCCCCGCATATCAGCCGGAAAGCTACAAATCGCCGGAGTCCTTGCGGGAGTTCCGGGCGTTGAAACCGGACCTGCTGATCATGGCGTTCGTCACCGACATCATCCCTCTTTCCCTCGTCGAGAGCCCCTCGCAGGGCGCGATCTGCTACCACCCCTCGCTCCTACCCCGCCATCGCGGGGGGAGCGCGATCAACTGGGCCCTGATCATGGGAGACAAGGAGACGGGGTTTTCGATCTTCTGGCCGGACGCCAGGATCGACACGGGACCGGTACTCCTCCGGAAACGTGTCCCCATCGGTCCGGAGGATACGACCGGCTCGCTGTACTTCGAGAGCCTCTTTCCCCTCGGCGTCGAGGCGATCGCCGAGTCCGTGGCGCTCATCAAGGCGGGACGGGCGCCCCGTCTGGTCCAGGACGAGGGCCTGGCCACCTACGAGCCGCTCTGCAGCGACAGGGTAGCCGGGATCGACTGGGGGCGGCCCGTGGAGGAGGTCCACAACATGATCCGGGGCTGCGATCCCCAGCCGGGGGCCTACGCCTTTCAGCGGGGGAACAAGGTCCGCTTCTTCGAGGCTCGGTTGGAGTCCGGGGCGCCCGCCGGCGCCCCGGGGGAGGTCGCGGCGGTCGATGAGAAGGGATTCGCAGTGGCCGCGGCAGACGGCGCGATCCGCATCGGGAAGGTGCGGACGGAAAAAGGAAAGCAGGATGCCGCCGCCTTCACCGCGGAGGCAGGACTGAAGCCGGGCGACAGTTTCACGGCCGCCTGAGACCGGGATCGACCGCCCGCCGGCTGCCCGTTCACGGGGACGGATTCGTAAAAGTCCAAAATCTCCTCCCCCTTGATAGGGGTAAATCATCTTCCCTCCCCCTTGATGGGGGTAAATCATCTTCCCTCCCCCTTGATGGGGGAGGGTTAGGGTGGGGGTGAACAGATGATGCAGCCCATCGAGATCGGCGGCTATCGTCCGGAGGCGATCGGCCGGATCGCCGAGATGCACGCGGAGTATTACCACCGCCACTGGGGTTTCGGCCTCTTCTTCGAGGCCAAGGTCGCAACCGAGCTCGCGGAGTTCCTCATCCGCTTCGAAAAGGAACGGGACGGCTTCTGGACGCTTCTGCACGGCGAGCGCGTGGAAGGGGCCATCGCCATCGACGGCCGGGAGGCGGCCACCCAGGGGGCGCACCTCCGCTGGTTCATCCTCTCCCCCGAATTCCATGGCCGGGGCTGGGGCCGGCGTCTTCTCGCGGAGGCGGTCTCTTTCTGCGACCGGAAAGGCTACCGGCGGATCGGTCTGTGGACCTTCGCGGGCCTTGACACAGCCCGGCGCCTATACGAGGCGTCCGGCTTTCGTCTCGTCTCCCAGGCGGAGGGCGAGCAATGGGGAAGTCACGTCGTCGAGCAGCGCTTCGAACGCGACCGGCCTCCAGCGGTCCCGCAATGACTGGCCGGCGCCTTCACGGATTGTTATTTTCCCTCTCCTCCCAGACAACGACGCGATTGCGCCCCGAATCCTTCGCCCGATACAGGGCCTGGTCCGCTCGAGAGATCAGGTCGGTCAGACTCGGAACATCCTTCGACAAGGCCGCCACGCCGATGCTCACGGCGATCGAGATGTCCACAGGCGGAAAAAGACCATTCTCCGAGCCGATCGGAATGGAGAGGTCTGCCATGGATTGCCGGAGGCGTTCGGCAATCTGGATCGCCTCCGATTGGAGAATTTCCGGCAGGAGGATGGCGAATTCCTCGCCGCCGTAGCGTCCCGCGATATCGATGGCACGGGTGTTCTGGCGGAAACAATCGGCCAGCACGCGCAGGACCTGGTCGCCGCCGGTATGGCCGTGGGTGTCGTTGACCCTCTTGAAGTTGTCGATATCGAGCATCAGCGCTGAAAGGGGCCGGCCGAAACGCAACGCGCGTTCGAATTCACGGTCGGCCAACTGGAAAAAACCGCGACGGTTGAACAGGCCCGTCAGCTCGTCCGTCACGGACAACTGTTCGGTTTTGTTGTAGAGCCTTGCGTTTCGGATGGCGATTGCGGCCTGCATTGCAAAAAGGCTCAGCA
>JAHJXP010000017.1 GCA_018827585.1 Pseudomonadota bacterium
GGACAAGGAGACGATTCTTGCATCGGTCCGGAAGACCGGGCGCCTGCTGGTGGCCGACGAAGACAACAAGACCTGCGGGTTCGGGGCCGAAATCGCAGCCATCGCGGCCGAAGAAACCATCGAGTACCTCAAGGCGCCGATCCTGCGGGCATGCTCCCCGGACACCCCGGTACCGTTTTCACCGCCCCTGGAGAAGCGTTACATCTTCGGCAAGGAGCAGTTGCTCAGTTCGATCAACCGCCTGATGGCCTACGCATAGAGGAGGTTCCGTGGCTACTGAAGTTGTCATCCCCATGCTCGGCGTAACGGTCGAAAAGGGAAAAATCCTCGAGTGGCTCAAAAAAGAAGGGGACCCGGTCGAAAAAGGAGAGAGCATATTCGTGGTGGAGGCCGACAAGGTGACCACCGAAGTGGAGGCGCCGGCCTCCGGGATCCTGGCCAGAATTCTGCTGGAGGCCGGCCGCGAGGTGCCGGTTCTCACGGTGGTCGGGATCATTACCGCGCCGGGCGAGGTATTGCCGGACGATTACCGGGCCGACACTCCGGGAGAGCCGTCGCAGTTGGCGGCGGCCCCGGCGGCCGAGACCGCTCCGCCGGTTTCAACGCCCGCTCCGGCCCCGGCGGAGCCCAAAGGACCGTTGCGGGCCGTGCCCGCGGCCCGTAAACAGGCCCGCGAGGCGGGCATCGCCCTGGAGAGCCTCCGCGGGACCGGACCGGACGGGGTCATCTGTCTTGCGGATGTGGAAAGGGCCCTGGCCGCAGCTCCGGCCGGCCCCAAGGCCTCGCCCCTGGCACGGAAGGCGGCAGAAGCCCTCTCGGTGCCGCTGGGGCAAGTCACCGGCACGGGAGTCCGGGGGAGGATCGTGCGCAGCGACGTGGGAACGGCGGCCCGGGCGGCATCGGCGCCGGGACTGGGCAAGACGATTTCCATGGGCGCCATGCGCCAGACCATCGCCCGGCGGATGGCCGAGAGCGCCTTTACTGCGCCCCACATCTATTTTTTCGCCGACGTAGGCATGGACGCGCTGCTCGACTACCGGCGCCGGATCCAGACGGACTTCGAGGCGCGGTTCGCCATTCGGCTTTCGGTCAACGACCTGCTGATCAAGGCCGTGGCGCTGAACATCCTGGATTTTCCGCTGCTCAATGCATCGATGAAGAATGCCGAAATCCATATCTGTCCCGAGGTTAACATCGGCCTGGCCGTGGCCCTGGACGACGGTCTGATCGTGCCCGCGGTGGCCGGCGCCGATACCGCCGGACTGGCCGACATCGCCCGGCAGCGCGCCGACCTGGTGGATCGGGCGCGCCGCGGCCGCCTGACCATGGACGAGATTGAGCGCGGGACTTTTACCATCTCGAGCATGGCCCAGTACGACATCACCCACTTCACGGCCATTCTCAATCCGCCCCAGAGCGGCATCCTGTCCGTGGGAAGCGTCCGGGATGAACTCTACCTGGACGCCGGGACGGTCAAAAGCCGCAAGATCGTCACCCTGGGCCTGTCCGTGGACCACCGGATCGTCGACGGCAAGGTGGCCGCCGATTTTCTTCAGAACCTCAAGCGAAGGCTGGAAAATCCGCTGTTCACCTTCACCCGAGTGTAGGGAAAAGAGGCACGATCATGTACGATCTGACAATCATCGGCGGCGGACCCGGCGGGTACGTGGCCGCCATCCGGGGGGCCCAACAGGGATTCAAGGTGCTGCTGGCCGAAAAGGACGCCCTGGGCGGAACCTGCCTCAACCGCGGATGCATTCCGACCAAGAGCCTGGTTTACGACACCCGGCTGCTCCAGGCAGCCCGTTCGGCAGCCGTTCTGACCGGAAACGACCGGCTCGCCGTGGACCCGGCCAAGCTGCTGGCGCGCAAACGCCAGGTGGTCGGCGGGCTGGTCAACGGCATCGAGTCCCTGATGAAAAGCCACGGCGTGGAAGTGTTCCGCGGCTTGGGGCATCTGGCCGGGGCCGGAAAGGTCGTGCTGCGCTCGGAAAGCGGCGAGACCCGGGAGGCGGACACCCGGAACGTTCTGCTGGCCACCGGATCCCGACCGGCGGTACCGCCCTTTATCGCCGTGGACGGCCGTCGGGTGCAGACCACCGACGAGGCCCTGGACACCGAAGCGATTCCCGATGCGGTCACCATCATCGGCGGGGGGGTGATCGGTATCGAAATGGCCACCATCTATCTGAACCTGGGTTGCCGGGTGACGATCATCGAACTGCTCGAGGATATTCTGGCCACCGAGGACCGGGATGTGCGTGCGGTCGTGGGCCGCCTGCTCAAACAGCGCGGGGCGGTTCTGCACGTGCAGTCGCGGGTCGAGGCCGTCCACGTCACAGGGAACCGCACCGAGGTGGTCTTTGCCGACGCCCATGACCGTCGGCAGACCGCGGCCGGCGACCGGGTGCTGGTGGCAACCGGTCGGGCGCCGGTTCTGACCGGGATCGACGCTCCGGGGCTTGGCCTGGCCATGGATGGCCGGTTTGTGCGGGTCGATTCCCATCTGCAAACCAACCTGACAGGCGTCTATGCCGTCGGGGACCTGGTGGGCGGCCTCATGCTGGCCCACAAGGCCTCGGCTGAGGCCGAGACCGCGGTGGAGCACATGGCCGGCGTGCACGGTCCGAGCGGCCCGCGCCCCATTCCGCGGTGCATCTGGGGCCCGACGGAAATCGGCGCCGTGGGCATGAGCGAGGACGAAGCTCGCGCCGCCGGCCGGCCGGTCCGGGTGGGCCGGTTTCACCTGGCGGCCAGCGGGGCGGCCCAGACCATGGGACACCCGGTCGGCTTCGCCAAAGTCGTCGGGGATGCGGATACCGGCGAGGTGCTGGGGGTGCATATCGTGGGCGAACATGCCACCGAACTGGTCGGCCAGGCGGTGGCGGTCATGACCATGGAAGGGGTTGTGGAAGATCTGGCCCGGGCCGTCATGCCCCATCCGACACTGAGCGAGACCCTCATGGAAGCGGCTATGGACTGGAACGGGCTGGCCGTCCACGCCCCGAAAAAGCCGAGGAGATAGGATCCATGGAACTTCTATCGGTCATTCCCATTCAGTTTCTTCACGGCTTGGTCTACGGGATGCTGCTGTTTCTGGTGGCCTCGGGCCTGACCCTCATTTTTGGAATGATGGGGGTGCTCAATTTTGCCCACGGCGCCCTTTACATGCTCGGGGCCTATTTTTCCTACAGCATCCTGCGCTGGACCGGGCAGTTCTGGCTGAGCATGATCGTGGCCCCCGTGCTGGTGGGCGCCATGGGCATCCTGATCGAACGGTTCCTGCTGCGCAAGGTGCACCGGTTCGGCCACGCCCACGAACTGCTGCTCACCTTCGGACTGGCCTACATCATCGAGGAACTGGTCAAGTGGATCTGGGGCAATCAACCGCTGCACGTGGAAATCCCGGCGATGCTCTCCGGTTCGATCCAGTTTCTGGACATCACCTATCCCACCTATCGGCTGTTCATCCTGTTGATCTCTGTGGCCGTGTTCACTGTACTCTTTCTGATCCTTTACAAAACCCGGGCCGGGATCATCGTCACGGCCGCCGTCACCCGGTCCGAGATGGTCAACGCCCTGGGAATCAACGTGCCGCTGGTCTTCATGCTCCTGTTCGGCGTGGGCGGCGCCCTGGCCGGCTTGGCCGGGGTGATCGGCGGGCCCTACCTGATCACCAATCCGGGCATGGCCGCCACCATCATCATCGACCTGTTCGTGGTCATTGTCGTGGGCGGGATGGGATCGCTGCAAGGCGCCCTGCTGGCCTCGTTTCTGATCGGAGAACTCCAGTCGTTCGGCATCCTGCTGGTGCCCCAGATGGCCGTCGCGCTGGAGTTTCTGCTCATGGCCGTGGTGCTCATCGTCAAACCCGAAGGACTGCTGGGAGATAAAGCCTGATGCGCGGGTCCCGTTTCGGATGGATAAGGATCGCTTTGGTCATCCTGGTGCTGCTGGTGCTGCCGAAGCTCATTTCCGAGTATCGGTTGAACCTGGTGATCACCATGATGATCTATTCGATCTTTGCCTTGAGCTACAATCTGCTCTTCGGACAGGGGGGGCTGCTCTCCTTCGGCCACGCGGCCTATTTCGGCTTCGGGGCTTACGCCACCGTGATCCTGGTCAAACAACTCGCCATGCCCCTGCCGCTGGGGATCCTGCTGGGAGGTCTGGCCGGGGCCTTTCTGGGACTGGCCTTCGGTGTGTTCGTGGTGCGCATGCGCGGGGTTCCCTTCGCGCTGCTCACCCTAGCCTTCAACCAGCTGATTTACGTGACCGCCGAGAAATGGCGGGCGGTCACCGGTGGAGAGGACGGGATCGCCTTCATACGGCCCAACCTGAATCTGGGCGGATGGGAAATCGATCTGTGGGGGACCCTCAACTGGTACTACTTCGTTCTGCTGGTGACCTTGATCTGCGTCGGCTGCCTCTGGTACCTGACCCTGACCCCCCTGGGCCGCCTGAACCTGTGCATGCGTGAAAACGAGGATCGGGCCCGCTTCATCGGGTACAACACCTACGCCAGCCGGCTGATCATCTATATCCTGTCGGGTTTTTTCGCGGGGGTCGCCGGCGGGCTGGCCGCCGCTTTCCAGGAATTCGTCACCACCACCTTCATCAATTTAGACAAGGCCACCGACGTGCTCATGATGACCTTTATCGGCGGGGGGGGAACCTTCTTCGGCCCGGTGATCGGCAGCTGCGCCCTGATCCTGATAAACGACCTGCTCAGCACCTGGATGGAGCGTTGGGCCATCGTCCAGGGGCTGCTGTTCATCCTGCTGGTGCTTTACGCCCCCAACGGGTTGTCGGGGCTCTACCGGAGCATCCGGGAGCGCTGGGCCAAACAGAAGACGGGAGCAACGCAGCCATGAGCACAGCGGGTGTTCTGCTCGACATTCAGGGGCTGTTCAAGGATTTCCGGGGGGTGGAGGTGATCAAGGACTTGACCCTCTGCGTTCGAGAGGGCGAACGGCATGCCATCATCGGACCCAATGGAGCGGGGAAGACCACCTTGTTCAACCTGATCACCGGCCGCTACACGCCGAGCCGGGGATCCATCCTCTTCAAGGGCCGGCGCATCTCCGGAATGGCGCCCCATCGGATCAACCGGATGGGCGTTTCCCGGTCGTTCCAGATCACCAATATTTTTCCCGGCCTGAGCGTGTTCGAAAACATCCGTTCGGCCATCCTGTCCAAGAAGGGGATCCGCTGGTCCTTCAGCCGCCGGGTGAGCCGGATGGCGGAGGTCAACCGGGAAACCCTCGAGATCCTGGCATTGATCGGACTCGACGCGCAGCGCCATCTGCTGGCCGGTTCCCTCGACTACGGGGCCCAACGGGCCATGGAAATCGGCATTTCCATGGCCACCGACCCGGAACTGATCATGCTCGACGAACCCACCGCGGGCATGTCCATCGAGGAAACCCGGGGCATCGTCTCCCTGGTGGACCGGACCACCCGGGGAAAGGCTCTGATGATCATTGAGCACGACATGGACGTGGTCTTCTCCCTGGCCGACACCATAACGGTCATCCACTACGGAACCGTGCTGGCGTCCGGCCCCCCGGACGCCATCCGCAACGATACCAGGGTCCAGGAGGCATATCTGGGCGAGGGCAAGCCATGCTAGAACTGAACGGCGTCAACACCTACTACGGCAACAGCCACGTGCTTCACGACGTGTCGCTCCGGCTCGAAGCCGGGGAGACCGTGGCGCTGCTGGGCCGAAACGGGGTCGGCAAGACCACCACCATGCGTACGATCATGGGCTTGACTCCGGCCCGGCGGGGACAGATCCGCTTCAAGGGAACGGACATCGTCCGCTGGAAACCTTACCAGGTCGCCCGGGCCGGCATCGGTTTCGTTCCCGAGGAGCGGTGGATATTTCCCTCGCTGACCGTTCATCAGAACCTGCTGATCGGGCTCAAGAGCGAGGCCGATGCCCACACCCAAGGGCCCGGGCTCTGGACCCTGGAGCGGTGCTACGAGGCGTTTCCGCTCCTCAAGAAGCGACAGCACGCCAAGGGGCGGACCCTGTCCGGGGGCGAGCAGCAGATGCTCGCCATCGCCCGGACGCTGGTGGGAAACCCGGAGCTGATCCTCATCGACGAGCCCACCGAAGGTCTGGCCCCCAAGATCGTCGACATGGTGGCCGGGATCATTCGGGACATCGGCCGCCAGGGCATGACCGTGCTGCTGGTGGAGCAGAAGCTTTCCATCGTCATGGAACTGGCCGAGCGGATCTACGTCATCAGCAAGGGGATGATCCAGTGGCACGGCACCCCCGGCGAACTGCGCAACAACGAGGCCATTCGCAAATCCTATCTGGAGGTCTGACCCGGGGCGCCACCCCATCGGAAGGTGAAGCCGGGCAGCGATACAAAACCATGCAACAGTAGAAGGGAGGAAATGATGAAACGAACGATATTTGGCGGCATTGTTGGCATGATGGGCATTTGTCTTCTTCTGGGCACCGTGGTCTGGAGCGCGGATACGGTCAATTTCGGGGTCTGCGAGATTCGCTCCGGCGCGTTCAAGGACAATGGGGACCGGACCATCTGGGGCATCGAGGCCGCGGTGAACGAGGCCAACAGCAAGGGCGGCCTGCTCGGAAAGAAGATCGAGCTGGTGATCGAGGACAACCAGGGCAAGGGCGAGATCGGCGTCCAGAAGGCCAAGAAACTGGTGATGCAGGACAACTGCGTGGTGGTGATCCAGGGATCCTCCAGCGGCGTGGGCGGGGCCATCGGCCAGGCCATGCCCCGGCTCAAGCGGATCTATCTGGACACCAACGCCGAGGCCATGGACATCACCGGGAAAAATTTCAACCCCTATGTCTTCCGTACGTGCCTGAACGCCGGCATGCACGTCAAGGCCCTGGCCCACTATTTCGGCAAGAAGACCCAGTACCGCAAGGTGTTTCTGATCAACCAGGATTACTCCTGGGGCTACGACGTGGCCAAATACTATGAAGCGGCCATCAAACAGTTCGCCCCGAACACCCAGGTCGTGGGCAAGGAATTCCACCAGGTCTTCAACAAGGACTTTGCTCCCTACGTGAGCAAGATCACCGCATCGGGCGCCGACTACGTGATCAGCGGCAACTGGGGTACCGACTTGACCCAGCTCGTCGTCCAGAGCCGCAAACTGGGCATGAAGATTCCCATCGGCGCCACCTTCCTGGACGACGACGGGGTGATGAACATCGCCCGGGAAGCGGCCGAAGGGTGCATCCAGGCCAACATGTACATCCTGGGCATCGATTCGGACAAGGCCCGCGCCTTCGAGGACACGTTCCACAAATACTCCGGCGGCAAGTGGCCCTCATTCGTGATCATGGAGGCCTACATCGGCACCAAGATGTTCATCGAGGCGGTCCGAAAGGCCGGCTCCTTCGACACCGATAAAATCATCAAGGCCTTCGAGGGCATGACCTGGGACGGGCCCATCGGACCGATCACCATGCGGCCCGAGGATCACCAGGCCCAGATGCCGGCGGTCATCGCCGAATATGCGTCCAAGACCAAGTACTATGATTTCCCCTACCTCAAGCCGATCATGACCATCCCGGCCAGCGAGATTTCCGTGAGCCTGGAGGAGAGCGGCTGGAAGCCTTACAAGGAATAGTGCGATCCCCGATCCGGATTCCGCCGGAAGGCGGAATCCGGATCGGGGGGCGCCTTCCCGCTTTCGACGAAACGGAGATCCGTCGCAAGGAGCCATCCCATGGACGCTACCTGGCACCACGTTGCCATATCGGTCAGAGAAATGGAGCCGGCGGTCCGGTTTTACCGGGATCTGCTGGGGTTTACCGTCGACTGGGACATGGACCACCGCGGCGGCGAGGGGTTTTCCGCGGTGGTGGACATGCCCAGCGCCGCGGCGCACATGGTCATGCTCAAGGGATACGGGATGCGTATCGAGCTGTTTCACTACTACCAACCCCAAGGGGCCGATGCCCCCCCCCCTGCGCCAGTGCGACTTCGGGCTGACCCATTTCGCTCTGCAGGTGCAGGGGATCCACGACATCTACCAGCGGCTGGCCGCCGCCGGGGTGCGCTTCAACTGCCCGCCTCAGAACCTGAGGCCCGGCGTCTGGGCCACATACCTGAAGGATCCCGAGGGCAACACGGTCGAACTGGTGCAATACGATAAGCAGGGGTGAACACCGATGAAGCTGAGCGGAAAGAAGGCCGTGATCACCGGCGCCGGTGGGGGGCTGGGGAGCGCCATGGCCCTGGAACTGGCCCGGGAAGGGGCCGATGTAGCCGTTTGGGATATCCGGCTGGCGGCCTCCGAAGAGACGTGCCGGGCTGTGGAGGGCATGGGGCGCCGTGCCATGTCCATGGCCGTGGACGTCACGGACGAGGCGGCGGTGGGTGCTGCGGTCGCACAGGTCTTGGAGGCCTGGGGGGTCATCGACATCCTGATCAACAACGCCGGCATCTGCCAGGTGGCCTCCATTGAGGAGACTTCCGCGGCTGACTGGGACCGGGTGCTCGGTGTCAACCTCAAGGGGACCTTTCTCTGCTGCCGCGCGGTCATGGGCGCCATGAAACGGCAGCGGTCGGGCCGGATCATCAACCTGGGATCGGTGGCCGGAAAGGTGGGCGGCATTTCGGTGGGCGCCCACTACTCGGCCTCCAAGGCGGCGGTGATGTGCTTTACCAAGTCCCTGGCCCGGGAACTGGCCCCTTATGGCGTCAACGTCAACGCCATCGCCCCGGGGGTGATCGAGAGCGACATGACCCGCGGCATCACCGGCGGAGACTGGACCCACTACCTGTCGACCATCCCCCTGGGCCGCATCGGTCGGGCCGAGGATGTGGGCCGGGTGGCGGTCTTTCTGGCCGGCGGGGACAGCGATTACCTGACCGGCGAGATCATCGACGTCAACGGCGGCCAGTTCATGGACTGAGAACCGGGCGCGTCGGGTGCCACCGGCCGGTTGCAGCCCGCGGCCGACCGATGCGACGGGTCGTCCCCGGTCGGCAACCGACAACGGAAAAACAGACAACGGGAAAACAATTGACTTATCGTTTCGATCGGGGCAAACTGCTCCGGGTTACAAGTAAAGGAGAAAGAGGTAGACCATGGGCAGTTATCTGGACGCGTTTACCATGGAAGGCAAGGTGAGCATCGTGACCGGCGGCGGACGGGGCATCGGACTCGGAATCGCGCGGGCCCTTGCCGGAGCCGGATCGGACCTGTTGCTCGTATCCCGGACCGAGGCCCAGCTGGCCGCCGCCGCCGGGGACATCGTTCGGGACTTCGGGTGCCGGGTGGAGATCATCGCCGGCGACCTGACCCGGATCGAGACGTTTCCCGGGATCGTCCAACGGGCCCTCGATCGTTTCGGACGCCTGGACGTGCTGATCAACAACGCTGGCTCCAATATCCGCAATCCCTTTCTAGAGGTTTCCGAGGCGGACTACGACGCTGTCATGCAGATCCAACTCAAGTCGGCCTACTTCATGGCCCAGGCCGCGGCCCGGGAAATGGCCAAGGCTGGCCGGGGCAAGATCGTCAACCTGGCCTCGCTCTCCAGCAAGATCGCCATCCCCAACATCTCCATTTACGGGGCCGCCAAGGGCGGCATCCTTTCCATGACCAAGGCCCTGGCCCTGGAACTGGCCGCCCGCAACATCAACGTGAATGCCGTGGCCCCGGGATACGTCCGTACCCACATGACCGAGGCGGCGTTCCAGGACAAGGACCGCTGCGACTGGATGCTGTCCCGGATCCCCTTGGGTCGCTTCGGAACGCCCGAGGACATCGGCAATACGGCCCTCTTTCTGGCTTGTCCCGCCTCGGACTATCTGACCGGGGAGGTGATCTTTGTCGACGGCGGCTGGATGGCCGCCTGATCCCGCTTTTCGATTCCGGTTCTCGTGGACGCCTTGTGCCGTTTCGACGCCATGCCGAAACGTTCACCGCCGGGGTCTTCGGGACCCAATGGGGATTCATAAATGAAGGCATTGCGAAAACTGGAGCCCGGTCCCGGCCAGGTGGCGGTGGTCGAGGTGCCGGATCCCGATCCGGGCCGGGGGCAGGTGCGGATCCGGGTGATGCGCGGCGGGATCTGCGGCACGGACCTGCACATCTATCACGGCCTTTTTTCGAAGGTGCGCCCCCCGGTGACCCTGGGCCACGAACTGGCCGGCACCATCGACGCCCTCGGGCCGGGCGTCGACCACTGGAACGTTGGCGATCGCGTCACCGCAGAAAGCGAAGCCTTTTCCTGCGGACAGTGCCGTTGGTGCCGGGCGGCAATGACCAACATTTGCCCGGAACGGCTGGCACTGGGATACGGGGTGGACGGCGGTTTTGCCACATTCGTCTGCACCCGCGCCTCGGCTCTGCACCGACTCCCGGAGACGATCGGTTTCGACGAGGGGGCCCTGTCCGAGCCGCTCACCGTGGCCGTTCACGCCGTTGAGGAACGGGCCGAGTTGAAAACCGGGGCGTGGGTTCTGGTGACCGGGCCCGGGCCCGTCGGTCTGCTGGTGCTTCAGGTGGCCCGCGCGGCCGGCGGCCGGGTGATCGTCTCGGGCACCCGCAAGGATACGGATCGGCTCGTTTTGGCCGAGCGACTGGGCGCCGAGGCGGTGATCCTGGTCGATGTGCAAGACCCGCTGGAGCGCATTCTGGAAATCACCGGCGGCCGGGGCATCGATACGGCCTTCGAATGTTCGGGGGTGAGCGCGGCCGCCCACAACTGCATAGAGGCCGTGCGCCGCCGGGGCGAGATTGTCCAGGTGGGGCTCTACGGTCGGCCGGTTTCCCTGGAACTGGATCCGGCGACCATGAAGGAAGTACAGATCAAGGGCGCATTCACCCATACCCATGCGACCTGGAGGCGGGCCATGGACCTGCTGGCCGGCGGGGCGGTGGACCTTCGCCCTCTCGTCTCCGGCACCTATCCACTGAACGCGTGGGAGACGGCCTTCGGACAGGCCGAGGCCGGGGCCGGCATCAAATACCTGATCGATCCCCAAGACGCCGGTTGAGGCCGGAGGGGCGTCGGAACGGTTCGGTATTCCGGGTACGACGGGGCAGCTTGACCTGCATGGACTATTATTGTTAATTTAATCGGGATGTTACAATGATATCATTTGCAAAAGTGGATCTGGCCCTCTGGGGGCAGGATTTGAACCGGGATCTCGGGCGGGTAGGATGTCTGGGACTCAGAAAATTAACCAACCAAGAGAAAGGAGCATTTATGAGAAAGACGGTATGGATTGTAATGCTTTGCGTTAGCCTGGTGTTGGGTTTTTCCGCCGGGGCATTTGCCGCAAAAACCCTGGAGATCGGCGCCCTGTACCCGATCTCAGGAAGTCTTGCCCTGCTGGGGGAGGAGAGCTGGCGAGGTGCGGAAATCGCGCGAATGCAGCGGAACAAGGCCGGCGGTGTGGCCGGAATGGAAGTGATATTCGTGCAGGGGGATGCCAATACACCGGCGACCTCCCGCTCCGAAGCCGAGCGGCTCATCGAACAGAAGGGCGTGAAGGGTATTCTGGGCACCTATTCGAGCAGTCGCTGCATGGTCGCTTCGGAAGTGGCCGGACGTAAGGGAATTCCCTACTTCGAACTGGGCGCCATCGCCAACGATATCACGACCCGCGGCTACAAGACCATGTGGCGCATCAACCCGACCGCCGCCCATTTCAGCGTGGCCCAGGTCGAGTTTATCATCGACTGGCTGGCCCCCAAGCTGGGAAAGAAGCCGTCCGACATCAAGGTGTCCGTCGCCCACGAGGATTCGGACTACGGCTCCTCGGTGGCGGCCAGCTTCAGCGAACTGGCCAAGAAAAAGGGCCTCCAGGTGGTGTCGGTGGAACCTTACGCGGCCAATTCCTCGGATCTCTCTTCGGTCATCTTCCGGCTGCGCAAGGCCGAGCCGGACATCGTGGTGGCGGTCTCCTACGCCCAGGATGCCATTCTGCTCTCCCGGCAGGCCATCGAACTGAAGCTCAATGTGCCCTTCATTGGAACCGGAGGCGGACACAGCCTCCAAAGCTTCGCCGACGCCCTCGGCAAGAACGCCGAAGGCGTGCTCAATGTTGATTTCACCCAGTACGAGGTCAATACCGCTTTTACCCCGGGGCTGACCAACTTTCTGGGTCTCTACAAGGAGACCTTCAAGGCAAACCCCCGCTCCGGCCATTCCCTGGCTAACTATATGGGCGCCAACGTGGTTTTCGACATCCTGCAGAAAACCGGCGGCAGCCTCGATCCCAAAGCTGTTCAGAAAGCGGCCATGGCCATGGATGTCAAAGTCGGCTCCACGGCCACCGGATGGGGCGTAAAGTTCGACGAGAACGGCCAGAACATCCGGGTAACGCCCCAAGTCACCCAGTGGCGAGACGGCAAGCTGGTCACCGTATTCCCCAAGGGTGCCGCAGTCATGGAACCGATCCTCATCAAGTAACCGCTGAAATGGTGTGCTGCGCCTGCCCGAAGTCAGGCGCAGCACACCATTCGACGAAAAGGGGCAAATCAGAATGGATCTGTATATTCAGGTACTTGTGTCTGGCTTGTTGCTGGGGGGGGTCTATGCGCTGATCAGCATCGGGCTGAATCTGATTTTCGGCGTCGTGCGCATCATCAATTTCGCCCACGGCGAAATGGTGATGCTGTCCATGTATCTAACCTTCTGGCTTCACCATCTGTACGGCATGGACCCTTATCTTGCTGCCATTGTGGTGCTGCCGGTGATGTTTCTCTTCGGCGTGGCGTTTCAGCGGGTCGTCGTCCAGCCCATCCTGACCACCTCGGCGACCATGAAAATCTTTACCACAGTAGGGGTGTCGCTGCTGCTTCAGAACCTGGTGCTGATCTTCTGGAAAGGCGATTTCCGGACCGTGCAGACCTCCTATTCCATGAGCGCCTTCGAGGTTTTCGAGATCATCGTCAGCATCCCGCGCTTCGTGGCCTTTGTGGCGGCGCTGCTGTCGATCATCATTCTCTATGCCTTCCTGAAGTTCACGTTTGCGGGAAAAGCCCTGAGGGCCATCGTGGAAGACAACGCCGTGGCACGGCTCATGGGTGTGAATGTGGAGCGGCACTACCTGCTGGCCTTCGGGCTCGGGTGCGCGTTTTCCGGATTGGGTGGCGTGTTGCTGATGCCTTTCAATGCCGTTTATCCCACGGTGGGAGTGACCTACACGTTGCTGGCCTTTGTGGTGGTGGTGCTCGGCGGACTGGGGAGCATGAGCGGCACCTTTCTGGCCGGTCTGTTTATCGGCGTCGTGGAGGCATTCGGCGGCACTTTCGTTTCGCCGGCCCTCAAAGAGGCGATCTACTTCGGCATCTTTATCCTGGTCCTGCTCGTGCGGCCGCAAGGTCTCTTTGGTATGGGCAGAGGCACTGAGGAGGTTGGACTAAAGTGAAACCAAAACATCTCCGCACCTTCGGGGCGGCAATCTTTATTTTACTGCTGCTGGTACCGGTGTTTTTCAAATCGACCTTCGTCCTGCATATATACACGTTGATTTTTTTCTACATTGCGCTGACTGCGGCCTGGAATATCCCGGCATTCGGCGGTCAGCTCTCCCTGGGACATGCGTCGTTTTTCGGAATCGGGGCCTATACCGCGGCGATCCTGTACGTGAAATACGGCGTCTCGCCCTGGTTCGGACTGCTGATCGCCGTGGGTGTCTCGCTGCTCGGCGGGGTGATCCTCAGCCTGCCGCTGATCCGGCTGAGGGGCCCGTTCTTCACCCTGGCCTCCATCGCGTTTACCGAAGTGCTCCGGATGGTCGCCATCGACTGGCGGAGCATGACCAACGGCAGTGTCGGCATCAACATCCCCTTCAAACCGGGATTCAAGAACATGACCTTTACGAGCGGCGAGCCCTTCTACTATCTTTTTCTGGCAACGGCCGTCATCGTGGTTCTTCTCACCTACCGGATTCGGAATTCGGCTCTAGGCTTCCACCTGCGGGCGGCGGCGTCCGACGATGAGGCGGCCCGCGCCCTCGGCGTCAATACATCCCTTGCCCAATTTCTGGCCCTGATGTGGAGCGCCGGCCTGACCGGGGTTCTGGGCGTCTTCTATGTGTTCTACAACTATGTGATGGAACCCAACACCGCCTTCTCCCTGGACCTGTTCTCCCTGCAGCCGGCCCTCAACGGCATCATCGGCGGCATGGGGACCGTCTGGGGTCCGGTGATCGGGGCCGTGCTCATGACGCCGCTGGGGGAGTTTCTACGATTCTATCTGAGCACGATTCAGCAGGGCCTGCACTACGTGGTCTATGGCCTCGTGCTGATCCTGACGGTGAAATTCATTCCCGGCGGGATCCTCTCGATCCTGGAGCCGCTGATCAGCCGAAAGAAAAAAGATCGCGACAAGCCCAAAGAAAAGGAGGAGAGGTCATGAGCCTTCTGAAAGTGAAAAACCTGACCAAGCGCTTCGGCGGCCTGGTGGCGGTCAACGATCTGAGCTTCGAGGTGAGCCCGGGGGAAATCGTCGGGCTGATCGGCCCCAACGGGGCCGGGAAGACCACGGTGTTCAACCTGCTTTCCGGGATCCACTCCTGCGATGCGGGCTCCGTCACGCTGGGGGATCGGGAAATTACCCATCTGGCGCCCCACCGCCGGAGCCTTGCCGGCATCGGTCGAACGTTTCAGGTCGTTCGCCCCTTTGAGATGACGGTACTGGAAAACGTGATGGTTCCGGCCCTGGCCCGGAACAAGAGCGTCGCCAAAGCCCGAGAGACCGCTTTCGCGGTATTGAAGATGATGGGGATCGAAAACCTGGCCGATGCTCTGCCCGGGAATCTGACTCTGGCCCAGCGCAAACGCATCGAGGTGGCCCGGGCCATGGCCACCAAACCCCGGCTGCTGCTCCTGGACGAGGTGCTGGCAGGACTCAATCCTACGGAAGTCGCTGAAAACCTCCCGCTGATCCGGCAACTCCGTGACCAGGGGGCAACCATCATCTTTATCGAACACGTGATGGCTGCGGTAATGAAGGTGTCGGAACGGGTCCTGGTGATGGCGCAAGGGGCCTTGATCTGCTGCGGCACCCCGTCGGAAGTGACCAACGATGAATGCGTCATCAAGGCGTATCTGGGAGAGGAGGATCCGGAGTGCTCACTGTAGAGAATATCGACTGCTACTACGGGGATTTTCAGGCCCTGTGGGATGTTTCCCTGAACGTTCGGGAAGGGGGAATCGTGGCCCTGCTGGGACCCAACGCCGCCGGCAAGTCCACCACCATGGCCGCCATCAGCGGGCTGCTCAAGCCCCGGAAAGGTCGGATCACCTTCCAGGGCAAGGACATGGCGAACCTGAAGCCTGAGGAAATCGTTGAACTGGGCATCGCACTGGTGCCCGAAGGCCGGAAGCTCTTCAAGACCCTCACGGTACGGGAAAACCTGGAAATGGGGGCCTACAGCCGACGGGCGCGGCCCCAGATTTCCGAGGGCATCGAGCGGGTCTTTGACCTTTTTCCGGTCTTGAAAGAGCGGACCAAACAACTGGCCGGCTCCCTGTCCGGAGGCGAGCAGCAGATGTGCGCCATCGGGCGGGGGCTCATGGCCCAGCCGCACCTGTTGATGATCGATGAAATGTCCCTGGGACTTTCGCCGCTGTTAGCCAAGCAGATGTTCGATATGGTGAAACATATCGCTGAAATCGGTGTTACTATTCTTTTGGTGGAGCAGCAGGTGCACCATACCATGAAGATTGCCGACACCGCTTTTATCATGGAAAAAGGGGGAATCGTCCTGGCCGGTCCTGCCCAGGAGATGGCCAACAGCGAACATGTGAAAAAAGCCTATCTGGGCATGTAGACGCGGATCGCCGAAGCTGCGGAGGCTGGACAACGATGAAGGCTTTTGTGAAATTCGGCAGCGAGCCTTATGAAGCCGAACTTCGGGAGCTCCCGATGCCGGAGCCAGGCGATGGGGAGGTGCTGCTGAAGGTATCCGCCGCCGGCATCTGCGGCAGCGATCTGCATGCCTATCGGGCCTCGCCGGAATACCGTTGGGTTCGGCCGCCGGTTATTCTCGGCCACGAATTTTCCGGAACCGTTGTCGGCCTCGGTCCCGGCGCCGACCGTTTTCGATCGGGTGACCGGGTGGTCGTAATCGGGATTCAAGGCTGCGGACAATGCCGTGTCTGCCGGGACGGTCGTACGCATCTATGCGAGGGGCGGCGGGTCATCGGGCTGGACATGAACGGCGGCATGGCGGAATGGGCCGTGGTGAACCAAAACCACCTGATCGCCATTCCCGACGGCTTGGACCTGGCAACCGCTGCGCTGATCGAGCCTTTTTCCGTGGCAGTCCATGGTCTGTCCAAGGTCGATATTCTGCCGGAGCAGACCGTCGTGGTCAGCGGTCCGGGGCCCATCGGGCTGCTTGCAGCCGCCATCGCCAGGTTGAGAGGGGCCCGGGTTGCGGTGATCGGGACCGGAACGGACAGTGACGTACGGCTGCCGGCCGCCGGTAAAATGGGAATGGCCACGGTCAATCTCGACCGGGAATCCCTCGACAGCGCCCTGCGGACGATCTTCGGAGGGAGACCGGTGGACCTATGGGTGGAGGCCTCCGGATCTTCCGGGGCCTTCAAGGCCGCCGTGGGCTTGATCCGCAGGGGGGGCAGCATGGTGGTCATCGGTATGTACGCCCATGAATTTGCATGGATTCCCACCCCCTCTGTGCGGGCAGAGCACAGCCTTTTTTTCAGCTATGCGTCGGCCGATCGGGACTATCGTTTTGCCTTGGACGTCATGGCCGGAGGAATCCTGGATCTGGAACCCCTGGTGAGCCATTTCCCTCTGGACCGAGCCGGGGAAGCTTTCCGGGCGGCCGAGGTCGGCGCGGTGGTCAAGGCGGTTCTTCTGCCGGACAAGGAAACAGTAAGGCAACAATAGTAAGGAGGAATGGCCCATGAACCCTGTTATCGAATTGCTCCAATCCCACCGGTCGATCCGAAAGTTCAAGCCGGAACCGGTCGCGGAGGAAATGATCAGATCCATTGTGGCGGCGGCCCAGTGTGCCTCCACATCCAACTTTGTTCAGGCATACAGCATTATCCGGGTCAAGGACCCGGCGGTCCGAAAACAAATTGCCGAACTGGCCGGCCCCCAGCCGTGGGTGGAGGCCTGCCCGCTTTTTCTGGTCTTTTGCGCCGACCTGAACAGGTCGGAGTTGGCCTGCCGGATGAATGATCGGGAAATGGTCCAGGGGTACACCGAGCAATTCATCATCGCCACGGTGGATGTGGCCCTGGCGGCCCAGAACACCATGATTGCCGCAGAATCCCTCGGTCTCGGGGGCGTTTATATCGGAGGGATTCGCAACAACCCGCAGAAGATCTGCGACTTGCTCCGGATTCCGGATCACGTTTACCCGGTTTTCGGGATGTGCCTCGGCTATCCGAACGACGATCCCCAGCGCAAGCCTCGACTGCCGCTGGAGGCGGTGTTGAAGACGGATCGCTACACCGACGGGGAAGATGCGGCACGGATCGGTGCCTACGACCAAGTATGCCGCGAATATTACATCAAGCGGGATGGCAGTGCCCGAGACGACACCTGGACGCAGCAGATTTCGGAGATGATGGGCAAAGCCCAGCGTCCCCACATGAAGGGGTTTGTCCAGGGCAAAGGGTTCGATCTCAAGTAGCCGCCACAGGGGAAGAGGCGTTCGATTTTATTTGCTGCCCCTCACCGGACGGTGCGCCCGGAGTACTCCTGCAGGATTCGTTTCGCCACGGACATCTTGTGGACCTCGTCGGTGCCGTCGTATATCCGTGCCGCGCGTTCATGGCGGAAGAAGAAGGAGATGATCGTGTCGTCCGTCATCCCGAGGCCGCCGTGGACCTGGCGCGCCCGGTCCACCACCTTCTGGAGGACGCCCGCCACGTAGAACTTGATCAGCGAGATCTCCTTTTGATAAGATATTACATTTGGCGGATCGAAGTATAGGGGCGGTTATTGCTTGTCAAGGGATATTATGCATCTCTCTTCGGCTCTCTCCATCGCCTTATGCCGACAGCCAACCGCCATCGACATTCACAATCTGACCCGTAATGTAGTCCAACACCACCGAAGCCAGAAATACCGCCGCCCCGGCGAGGTCCTCGGGCAGGCCAGTCCTTCCCATCGGGATCTTGCTCAGAACCCATTTGGCCTTTTCCGGATACCGGAAAAGCGCTTCCTCAGTTCCGTCCGGAAATAGCCGGGCCCGATTGCATTGCACTGGATATTGTGTTTCGCCATCTCGACGGCGAACTGCCGGGTGAGGGACGCCACGGCCCCCTTGCTGGCAGTGTAGAGGCTGATGTTGCTGATGCGGATAAAACTGGTGAGCGACGTTGCATCCTGCTGCCCCCGGGGGGGCCAAATCCGCAGTCGCTTCGTATGGTCCTGACGCGGCGTCACGGAGAAATCAGATTATCCAATCCCAAGTCTTTTAATTTTTCAGGTGTCGGGATTCCTTCTTCACCCCACTTGCGGTGCCCGTAATAATCACTGAGCAACCGGTCCATGGGCGGCAACTCATTGGTCAACTCCTCGCCGGTCCGCTTGAGCGTCTGCAGGCGATAGGGCAGCATGTCGTCCTTCCGGCTTGCCCCCAACTTCACGTTGTACATCCGTTTCAGATTGGTCAGTCGCTCGCCGATCTTCATGTATCCCGGAACGTCGATCCCCCAGTCGGTAATCAGATTCAGAAAATCGACGTGGTTGTTGACGTCCACGGCCTTGCCCACCTGAGAAAAACGGCAGAGGATCATGGCGTCCATGACGCTCATCAGGTCCTGCATCGTCGCGGTCATGGCGGCCATGCCCTCGATCTGATAGGACTTGTGCGGCTCCTTGATGCCGATCTCCGGCATGGTCATCGCGAGTTCATAGGGATGGCTCCAACTTGCGTTGTGGCAGGCGCCGCGCGCTTCCGTTGCGAAACTGATCGCCTGGCTCCAGAACCTACGTGCATCGTGAGCTGACGGTTCCAATCCCTTCACCTGGACGCAGAACTCGGTCGCGTTGCGGCCCAGGACCGCCGCCATTTTCTTCGAGCCCTCCGCCATGATCTTCCCGATCCCCTCGCCCTTGCCCATCTTGTGCGTCATCTCGACGATGGCGGGGCCGCTGCCCCAGACCAACTCGACGCCGTCCGTGTCCTTCTTGGTGATGAGTCCCTTCTCGTAGGCCTCCATGGCAAAGGCGATGGTCGCGCCGGCGGAAATGGTATCCATTCCGTAGTCGTTGCATAACTGGTTCGCCTTGGAGATGGCAGCCAGGTCGTCCACGAGGCATTCGCCTCCGTAGGTGCCCAGCGTCTCGTATTCGGGCCCTTCGCCGTTCATCGGACCGTAGGGTCCGGATTCGATCTTGATGTGACGGCCGCAGCCGATGGGACAATTCATGCAGGCCTTTCTGCCGGAGAGGATCGTGTCGTGCATGGCAATGCCCGAGATCTTCTTAACCCCCGGCCAGCGGCCGAGCCGCCAGTTCTGCAGGGGGAAATTGCCCAGTTTCTCATAGTTCTCCAGTCCACCCGAGGTTCCGTATTTACTGAACCCCTCCGTCGCCTTGACGATGTGGGGCGTAAGTTTTTTGATGTAGGCCTTGAGTTCGTCCGGCTTGGCAATCGGGATATTGCCTGTTCCGTGCACGACGATTGCCTTGAGGTTTTTTGACCCCATCACGGCACCCAACCCCGTTCTCGCTGCGGCACGAACGATACTCCCGATATGAGGGATGCTGGCGAGCCCGGCCATGCGCTCCCCGGCCTGTCCGATCACGGCGACCGTCGCTTTTTCCGACGTCTGCTTTTTCAGCCAATCAGTGGTTTCGTACGTATTCTTTCCCCAAACCGGCCGGGCGTCCCGGATCTCGGCCACACCGTCATGGATCCACAGATACACGGGGCTGTCCGCCTTGCCGTTGACGACCACACCGTCAAAACCGGCGCGTTTACAGGCGACGGCCCACGATCCTCCGACGTTGGAGCCGCCGAACAGGCCCGTAAGCGGAGAGCGAGACACCAGATGATGGCGGCCCGAGGTGGGAACACCCGTTGCCGTGCAGGGACCCGTGAAGGCGGCGAGAATATTTTTTTCCGAGAGGGGATCCGTTTCCGGACCCGTTTCCTCGTGGAGAAATTTCAATCCCAGACCGAGACCTCCCAGATATTTCCGGATCGTCTCTTCTTCCAGCGGCTGGGTTTCGACCTTGCGGCCGCTTAAATCCACGCGCAACATGCGCTGACAATAGCCGTACATGATGTCCTCCATTGCCTGTCGGTTTTACAGGCAGTTCCGATAAATACCTTCGATGTCCGCGGCCGTCATCGCGCGGGGATTCACCGTCAACAGGCGTGTATTGCCCGCCGCCGCCTTGGCCATGGCCGGAATCGCGTCCTCCGGGATTTTGAGATCCGTGAGAGAGTGAGCCATTTTCATGTCGTTCAGGATGGATTTCACGGCTTCCGCCGCCGCATAGGCCTGATCGATCAGGGGCAGACCTTCCACGTCCTCGCCGAGGCATCGGGCGATCGCGGCGAACTTGGGAATGTTTCCAATCACGTTGAATTCCATGACGTAGGGCAGGAGCAGACCGTTGGCGACGCCGTGGGGAACGTGGTATTCGACGCCCAGCGGGTACGAAAGAGCATGCACGCCGTTGACTCCGGCATTCGCCAAAGCGATGCCGGCGAAAAGGCTGCCGATCGCCATGTCGTAACGGGCCTCCAGGTTTTCTCCCTTAGCAACCGCCGTGCGGATGCTGCGGCCGATCATGACCATCGCTTCCCTCGCAAAGACGTCCGTAATAGCGCTCGCCTTCGTAAAATGGGTAAAGGACTCTACCGCATGGGCCAGGGCGTCCATACCGGTGGCGGAGGTAACGGAGGGCGGCATGGAGACGTGCAGATAGGGATCGATGATGGCGATTCTGGGCAGAATATAGGGGCTGATGATGACCTTTTTCCCCTTGGCGGCCGGATCGGCCAGAACGGCGTTGGGTGTGACTTCCGCGCCGGTTCCCGCCGTCGTGGGAAGCAGAATCGTCGCAATGCCCGGCTTCTTGATCAGATCGGCGCCGACGTAATCGGTCACCTGACCGGGGTTCGTCAGCATGACGGCCGTCACGGAGGCGACGTCCATGGCGCTGCCGCCGCCCAGGCCGACGATCAGGTCGTATTTGCCCTTCCGGGCGACGGCGATGCAGGCGTCCTGGCAGGCCAGGTCCGGTTCCGGTTTCACCTGGCTGAAAACCTCCACGCCGATGCCCTCTTTTACGAGGATGTTTTTGATGGTATCCGCGATACCGGAATCGGCAACTCCTTTATCCGTAACGAGCAGGGCGCTCTTGGCCCCCAAGGCCTTGGCCTCTGATCCGAGTTTCTCCGCGGCGCCGAAACCGGCCAAGATAAGGTTGGGTGAGCGGAAGCTGAGAATTTGGTTCATGGGGAGACTCCTTTCCGTAAAGGGTGGTAAAACATGTTGTAATTATTGATGTTCAATTTGGATACGTTATATTCGACACAACTCCTAGTACCATGTAACATTATATCTTTCGTATTTAGAGAAAGTATGATATTCTGGCGACAACTCAATGAGGGAGGTCGCCATGTCGCCAAGATATCGAGTAACACTGACCAAGGAGGAGCGCAAAGAGCTTGAGTCAATGACACGCCGCGGAAAGACCCACGCCAGAAGATTTATCCATGCCCGTGCGTTGCTGCTGTGTGACGCCGGTACGGATGGTCCGGCATGGAATGTTTCCGATGTTGCAACAGCGCTTGGGGTGACCAGCCGGGCGATTGAACACCTCAAAAAACGCTTTGTGGAGGATGGGCTCGAAGCGGCGCTTGAGCGTAAACCAAGGAAAAAGCCTCCACGGGAAGTCACGTTTGACGGAGCATTTGAAGCAAGATTGATAGCATTGGCCTGTTCAGACGCCCCGGATGGGCGCCGACGATGGACTGTCAGACTCCTTGCCGACAAGGTTGTCGAGCTCAGATTTGCCGTATCCGTGTCGCATATGACCGTGCAGCGGGTTTTAAAAAAAACGAACTTAAGCCTCACCTCAGCAAGTACTGGAAAATCCCTCCCGAAGGGAGTGCGGCCTTTGTAGCCAATATGGAGGATGTTCTCGAAATCTATCACATGCCGTATGATCCCGACTACCCGGTGGTGTGCATGGATGAATCCTGCAAACAAATGATCGGCGAAATCCGCGAGCCGATACCGTGCGCACCTGGACAGCCGGCGCGCATTGACGATGAATACGTCAGAAACGGGGTGGCGGAGATATTTATGGAAGTGGAACCACTGGCCGGTAAAAGACATGTAGCGGTCACTGAACATCGCACCCGAAAGGATTGGGCGATGCAGATCAAGCAGATGCTCGATGAACGCTATTCGAGCGCAATCAAGGTACGCCTGGTTATGGATAATCTGAACACCCACAGTATCGCCTCACTCTATGAAACATTCGAACCCAAGGAAGCCAGACGTCTGGCGGAACGACTGGATATCCATTACACGCCGAAACACGGCAGCTGGTTGAACATGGCGGAGATTGAACTCAGCGTCCTGAAAGGACAGTGCCTTGATCGCCGAATTCCCGACATGGCAACCATGCAGACTCAAGTGGCTGCATGGGAAAGAGACCGAAATAACAGCGTGAGAAAAATTGTCTGGCAATTTACGACACCGGACGCTCGGATCAAGCTGAAACGTCTTTATCCGAAGTTATAGGCGTTACATGGTACTAGACATCCTGATGGTGTTCATGGATCACGTCCCCGAGACCTATCCCGTTCTCCTATTCGTAGGGAAATCCGGCACGGATGAGGTCGCTGATATTCTTTCAAGGAATAAGATCGACGTCGTCCCCTATACCAATA
>JAHJXP010000171.1 GCA_018827585.1 Pseudomonadota bacterium
GTCAGTTTGCCGTCAATGACGCCATGCACTGCCTCAAGGTCCGCTGGCTCCGAAGACTTGGTGAGACCGTTGACGCCGGTCCCCTTGAGATTTGGAAAACGGCGGCCGATGAGACGGAATTGCATCCGGACCTTTCCACCTGGATCGCCGACGCCATGAACCATTTGGATCATCACTGCACCGCCGTCGGCCCCAATCCGCCGGAACAGACGACGCTGGCCGCCGATCCTACGGCCGGTGATCTGGCGGCCTTGATCGACCCCGAAATGGAAGCAATGGTCCCGGCGGCCCTGAAGTGCGCCTGCGACGTGTGGTGGAAGCCGTTCAACCAAAACGTCCTGAAACCTCTGTCTGAAAAGATCCGGAACGCAAAGAAGGAACAGAAATCCCTGAAGGACCAATCTCAGGAAGCTTCGGGATCCGTCAAGGTTCAGATTGCCATTGCCGACCGGCTCGACACGTTGAAATCAGAGATCAAGGCTTGGCAAAAGGAGCTGGACATCAAGACCGGCAAGGGGCAGGCTGTCCGGGAGGCAATCAAATCCTGGCGGTGCCCCGTGACCCTGCCCTGGGGCGCCTGGCTGGCGGAACAGGCGATGCACGACCAGGTGTCGAGCCTGGACGGGAAGCGACCGCCGCCGCAGACGGTCCAGGAGTTCATCCTCCAGGAGGGGGCGTATCATCCGGACGTCAACGATGGCGTCCGGGTCAATATCGCGCCCCTCCAGAAGGCGGGTATCCTTGCTGCCGACATCCTGGCGGCCAGGGACGTGGAGAAGGCCATCGCCGACCGGGCCTCCTGGCGGGATGACGAGCGGCGCTGGTGTCGGGAAGGGAAACTGCCCAAACCGGGCTGGTGGGACTGAGAAAAGAAAGGACGGTGACCCCATGAAACTGGCAGATCATGAGCAACGGGCGTTGAAAGTTCTGCGCGAGCGTCTGTTCGAGAAGTATCCGATTGTGGATTTTCGCCTCTTCGGATCGAAGGCAAGGGGCGAGGGAAGATCGGATTCCGACCTGGATGTCATGATTGAAATCCCCGTAAACGACCCGGCCATTGTGGCGGATATCGATGACATCATCTACCGAATCAACCTTGATCATGACGTCTTTATCTCCGCCGTGATCTTCGGGAGGGATGAAATCGAGGAAGGCCCGATGTCCGAAGCCCCGATCTACAAGGTCATTCAGCGGGAGGGCATCCCCCTATGAGCACGGATGAGAAGAGAAAAGCCCTTGCCCGCTACCGATTGCAGCAGGCGGAAGAAAGCCTGGAAGAAGCCCGCTATCTCTTTGCCGGCGGGAAAAGCCTCCGTTCCGTGGCCAATCGGATTTATTACGGGATGTTCTATGCCGTCCTGGCCCTCTTGATCTTTGAACCGTACACCTCGTCAAAACATACGGGGGTGCTGTCCTACTTCAACAAACGTTTTGTGAAGGGCGGCATCTTCCCCGAGCCGATGGGTCGCGCCCTCCACAAGGCTTATGACCTCAGGCAAAGGGGCGATTACCGGGAATATTTCGATATCTCCAGGGAGCAAGTGGAACCGCTACTGGACGATGCGATGCGGTTCATTGCTTTCGCCAGGATGTACCTCACGGAAAACGCCGGTTTAGAAGCGGAGAAGGCAAAGGATTGACAGGACTATGAGGGATCCATCATTCAAAGAATGGCTTCAGGAGCAGATTCAATCGGTCCTGTCCAAGACGACCGAGCCGCCGCCGTTCATCCTCTGGTGCGACCCCGCGCGGGAGTGGGAAAAACTTCTCCGGAAGACCTGCGGAGAAGCGGTTGAGTTGTGGGCCGACGAAGGGCATGAACTACTCCTCCGGCATCGGTTTGTGCGGGAGGAACGCCGTCCCCGTGTCGTCTGGACGCCCATCGGGAAAGGCGACCTTCGCTACTTCAAGGTATTTGAAGGCGAGGCGACTCTTCGGGAGATGTCGCTTCTGGAGGCCCTCCGGGAATTCGGCGTCGAGATCACCCGCGCCCAGGAAGACGAGGTCAAGGAGGATCTTCTTGCCTACGCTTTAGCAAAGCTTGACGAACCTCTCTCCCGATGGAAGAAGATCACGCCGGATGAGTTGATCTCGACGGGGACCATCCTTTCTGTTCTCGCGGATGTCGGCAAGCCGATCGCGGACCGGATCAGCCCGGAGAGGCGCCATCTGTTCAAGCGGCGCGTCACGGCGGATTTCGGATTTCCGCCGCCGGATCTTGCCGATCCGGACACGTGGCGCATCCAGACGGTCGCTCGCCTCCTCGCTACGGACGCGGCCGTTAAGCTCGGGCAGGAGACCTATCCGACGTCGGATTGGGTCATTCCGCCGGGCAACAGCCGGAAACGGGCCTTGGAGCTCCTCGGCCAGTGGCAGCGGGATCTCCAGCTTCTGCCGCGCTTTGAAACCCTTGTCGGAAAGGCCGACGCCCTTTTGAATATTCAATCCTTCATGGGGCAGGATTCCCGCAAACTGGCGGACCCCCTGGCCTCCTACAGGGGAGAAAAGGCGCTGTTCCAGAACGAAATAAAGCAGATCAAGCAATTTGATAATTTTCTGGAATTGGCAACCTATCTCGGCCGGAAAACGGAGCACTACCGGTGCCACGCCCGAGGCTTCTGGGGTGAATGGTCGAAGAACCGTGTCCCCTGGGATATCCTGGCCGGATTCGGTCA
>JAHJXP010000172.1 GCA_018827585.1 Pseudomonadota bacterium
ACTTCGCCAAGAAGGTCAACGACATGACCGGCGGGGATCTGAAGATCGAGGTGCTGCCGGCGGGCGCCGTGGTTCCGGCCTTCAACCTGCTGGACGCGGTCTCCAAGGGAACGCTCGATGGCGGCCACGGCGTGCAGGTCTACCACTACGGCAAGCAGAACGCCCTGGCGCTGTGGGGGTCGGGCCCCGGCTTCGGCATGGACGCCAATATGATGCTGGCCTGGCACAAGTACGGCGGAGGCAAGGAGCTGCTGGCGAAGGTCTACGCCTCCATCGGCGCCAACGTCGTCTCTTTCCCCTACGGGCCGATGGCGACCCAGCCGCTCGGCTGGTTCAAGAAGCCGATCACCAAGATTAAGGACTTCAAGGGGATGAAGTTCCGCACCGTGGGCATCTCGATCGACGTGTTCACCGGCCTGGGTGCGGCAGTGAACGCCCTGCCCGGCGGCGAGATCGTCCCGGCGCTGGACCGCGGCCTGCTGGACGGGGCGGAGTTCAACAACGCCTCTTCCGACCGCCTCCTCGGCTTCCCCGACGTCTCCAAGGTGTGCATGCTGCAGAGCTACCACCAGAACGCCGAATGTTTCGAGATCACGTTCAACAAGACCAAGTTCGACGCCCTGCCGGACAAGATGAAAGCGATCATCGAGAACGCCGTGGAAGCGGCCTCGGCCGACATGTGGTGGAAGTCGTGCGACCGCTATTCGCAGGACTACATCGAGCTGCAGACCAAGGACAAGGTCAAGTTCTACAAGACCCCCGACGCGATCCTGCAGCGGCAACTCACGGCCTATGACGAGACCGCAGCGAAAAAAGGGGAGGGCAACCCGCTGTTCAGGGAGATCGAGGCGTCGCAGAAGAAATTCGCCAAGCGCGTCGTGAAATGGGACATGGATTATAACGTCAGCCGGCGCATGGCCTATAACCATTACTTCGGGGCCAAGAAGGCTGAACCGAAGAAGGCTGAACCGAAGAAAAAGTAAGAGGTTTTAAAGCATTACCGATCAGCCATCCGGGCATCGCCCGGGTTGCCGATTTTTAGGATCAGGTGTGACTATGCAGAAATTGCTCATTACCGTTGACAAGATCAGCACATTTGTAGGGAAAACATTCTCCTGGCTCATCGTGTTGCTCACCTTGCTGATCACCTATGAGGTGTTCTCGCGTTACGCGCTCGACGCCCCGCACGACTGGGCCTTCGATGGGATGATCCAGATGTACGGGATGCTTTTCATGATGGCGGGCGCCTACACGCTCTCGAAAAACGGCCACGTGAGAGGCGACGTCCTCTACGGCTTCTTCCCGCCGCGGCTGCAGGCCGGACTCGACCTGACGCTCTACTTCTTGTTCTTTATGCCGGGGGTGGTCGCGCTCTGCTGGGCCGGCTACATCTATGCCGGAGATTCCTGGCGAATCTTGGAGCACTCGGGCATCACCGCCGACGGCCCGCCGGTCTACCATTTCAAGACCGTCATCCCCGTCGCCGGGGCGTTCCTGCTCATGCAGGGAATCGTCGAAATCATCCGCTGCATCCGCTGCCTGAAAGAAGGCAAGTGGCCCTCGCGCGAGGAGGACGTCGAGGAAGTGGACGTCGACAAGCTCAAGGAAATGATGCACGTCAAGGACGAGGATATCGCCAAGCTCGATGAGTTCGTGACGGCCAAGAAAGGGACCGACAAATGAGAAAAGAAGCCTGGTTCGGACTCTCAATCATGGCCTTGGTGGTTGTGGGGTTGTTTTGGATGATGCCGCCGCCGTCGCAGATAACCAACGGCCACATGGGTCTCCTCATGCTGGCGCTAATCGTCGTGGCGATCATGCTCGGTTTTCCCACCGCATTCACGCTGATGGGGCTGGGAACGATGTTCACCTGGTTTGCCTACCACAGCGTGAACCCGTCGCTGGCGGTGCAGCAGACGCTCGATTTGATGGTGCAGCGCACCTATTGGGTCATGAACAACGACGTGTTGATCTCGGTTCCCCTGTTCGTCTTCATGGGCTATCTGGTCGAACGCGCCAACCTGATCGAGAGGCTTTTCAAGAGCCTTCACCTGGCGACCTCGCGCATTCCCGGATCGCTGGCCGTCGCGACGATCATCACCTGTGCAATCTTCGCCACCGCTTCCGGGATCATCGGCGCGGTGGTCACATTGATGGGCCTGCTCGCCTTTCCGGCGATGCTCAGGGCCGGATACGGCATCAGGCTCTCGGCGGGCGCCGTGACCGCGGGCGGCACCCTCGGCATCCTGATCCCGCCGTCGGTGCTTCTGATCCTCTACGGCGCCACTGCCGGCGTGTCGGTGATGCAGCTCTACGCCGGCGCCCTCTTCCCCGGCATTATGCTGGCGGGATTGTACGTCGGCTATGTCATCATCTACGCAAAGATCAAGCCCAGAATCGCGCCGCCGCTGTCCGCGGAGGACCGGTACGTGCCGCTGCCCAAATTTGCGGAGGTCATCACCAAGACCGGGAGTAACAATGTCATTGCGGGGCTGATCGGCGCGCTCAAGGGGAAGCGCAACGCCGACGTCTCAATGCGCACGGTGGTCGGCCATCTGGTCGTCGCGCTCCTGCCTTTGCTCGCGGCTGCTCTGCTTATGGGGTCGATCTATCATGCCGTGACGGCGCAGACATTGGTCGATACGTCCGGCCTGCAGGAGATGGGCGCCGTGGCGACGACGGATATCGTCGAGCCTGAGGCCGGAGGTTTGCAGGAGCCGGAGGCAGAGGGTGGGCTGCAGGAGCCGCCGGTCGAAGGCGGGCAGGAGACCCCGGTTACAGCCGGCGCTGCGCCGGAAAGTCCACAGCCTCCCGCCGAGACGGCCGCGCCGGTTGAGCGTCACCCCGCCCCGATGGGCTACTGGATCGCGCTCGGGATCTGCTTCGCGGGGCTCGCGGTTTTCTACGCGATCTTCACCTTCGTCCGCCTCGAGATCTTCAAGATGCTCCTGGGATCGTTCTTCCCGCTGGCGCTGCTGATCCTTGGGGTGCTCGGCAGCATCATCATGGGGCTCGCGACGCCGACCGAGGCGGCGGCCATGGGATCGTTCGGGGGGTTGTTCCTGGCGGTCGCCTACGGACGCTTCAACTGGACGATGCTCAAGGAAGCGGTCTTCCTCACCGCGAAGACCTCGGCCATGGTGTGCTGGCTCTTCGTCGGCTCAGGGATCTTCGCCGCCGCGTTCGCGCTCCTCGGCGGTCAGGAGATCATCAACGCGTGGGTGCAGTCGCTCGACATGTCGCCGGTGCAATTCATGCTCCTGGCGCAGATCATCATCTTCCTCTTGGGCTGGCCGCTGGAGTGGACCGAGATCATCGTCATTTTCATGCCGATCTTCATCCCGCTCTTGGCGCACTTCAACATCGATCCGCTCTTCTTCGGCCTGCTGGTTGCGCTGAACCTCCAGACGGCGTTCCTCTCTCCGCCGGTGGCGATGGCCGCCTTCTACCTGAAAGGCGTGGCGCCGCCGCACGTGACGCTGAACCAGATCTTCCTGGGGATGATGCCGTTCATGGCGATCCAGGTGATCGCGATCTTCCTGCTGTACATGTTCCCGGCGATCGGGCTGTGGCTGCCGAGTTTGGTGTACGGCCGTTGAGGACCACTGCTGTGCGCACCCACGCACGAGGTCGGACGGGTTGATTCGTTTCGGTAGGAAGCAGAATGTCACATGGGGCAGACCCGTTTCGACGGGTCTGCCCTTTTACATTTAGGCCCCTTGTCGAAACGGTCAGGATATGCCATACTG
>JAHJXP010000173.1 GCA_018827585.1 Pseudomonadota bacterium
GATGCTTCCTGCTCTCCCGCCATTGCTCAAATCGCTGACGAACATCTTCAAGGGTTGGCTTTGCTGTGGGTATGAATTGCTGATCCATCGGTTATCCTCCTTAGGCTTGATAACCGATGGTACCTCCTCCGTTACGATTTTTCACGCAGGCTTGCCGGAAGGACACGTTCGTTACGAGGTAGCGCCAATCATCATCGATACAAAAACCGTGGGGATCAGAACGACTGCTCATGAGGGTCCCATTATTATGACCCGCCGTTTCTCAGGCAGAAACCATCGCATCCTGACAGCATGCATTTTTTCTTGACAGCGGGCTGCATATAGTTGTATGACACAACCATGTCAGCGAATCTCAACAAGAGCAGCCGGGAAATGTTGGAAATAATGATGAGCCTTTCCCGGGAGATACGGTGCTGCAGCCGGGACGAGGCCATCTGCATGGACGTCACGTTTCACCAGTTCACCATTCTGGACGCCGTCGCGAAAAAGGGGGAACTGGAACTGGCGGAGCTGCATAAGATCCTTTCCGTGGAAAAGAGCACGACCACCCGCCTGGTGAATCCGCTGATCCAAAAGGGCCTCCTTACACGGGAGAGGGCGGCGCACGATTCCCGGGCGGCCAGGCTCGCCTTGACGGAGGAGGGGAGGGAGACCCACCGGAAGGTCCTGCTGTGCCTGGCGGGCTTCTTCGAAAATATCGCCCGGCATCTCCCGGGGGAGAAAAGGAAAGAGGTTTTGGAATCGGTCAGGATTTTTATCGGGGCCATGAGAAAGGCGGCCGGCGATTGCCAGTGCTGTGAATAGCATGGGGGGATGGGTTATGAATCAAGCGGGTCAACCTTCTTGCCAACAAAAAGAAACAATCTTTCTGCCGTCTTTTACCGGTTCCGCCTGCTACTCGGGCGGTGTCGGCGAAACGCAGCCAAGCCGCCCGCGCCTCGACCAGGGTTTCGTGACCGGGTCCGTTTCGACGCCGGCAGGAATCGTGCCCCGGGTGGCGTCGGCGCTGCGCTGGCGGGATCGCTGGGGAACGTTCAAAGCCCGCTGGGGGGTCGGCCGGATGGATTACGCCGTCGATCCGGGTCTGTACGCCCTGGGGAATCCGGATCGGGAGTCGCCCGTCCTGGTGACCGCAAATTACAAAATGAGCTTCGATGAGCTCCGGAGCGACCTGCCCGGCCGGGATCTCTGGATCCTGGTTCTTGACACGAAGGGGATCAACGTCTGGTGCGCCGCGGGAAAAGGGACTTTCGGGACGGAGGAACTGGTCGGAAGGATCGAATCCAGCGGCCTCAAGGAGGTCGTCAGCCACCGGTCGCTGATACTCCCCCAGATGGGAGCGCCGGGCGTCGCTGCCCACACGGTGAAGAAACTCTCGGGATTCGGCGTCCGCTACGGTCCGATCCTGGCACGGGACATTCCGGCCTATCTGGATGACGGCGGCAGGGCGACGGACGCGATGCGTCTGAAGACCTTCACGCTCCGGGAGAGGGCGGTCCTGATCCCGGTGGAGCTGGTCGAAACCATAAAACCGACATTAATCATCGCGCCGGTCTTGTTCCTCCTCGGCGGCATCGGCGGGCCCGCTGGATTCTGGATGAACACCCTGAATGACGGATCATTTGCCGTCCTGGCGTTTCTGAGCGCGGTCATCGGCGGGGCCGTGATCCACCCCCTTCTTCTGCCTTACCTTCCCCCGCGGGCGTTTTCGGCAAAGGGCTTGCTGCTCGGGGCGATCATTGCCGTCGCAGTTCTCTCCCTGCGGGCTTTCGATCTGTCGCTTTGGACGGGGCGGATGGAAGCTATGGCGTGGCTGCTTATCATCCCGGCCGTGACGGCCTATCTGGCGATGAATTTTACCGGCTGCTCCACCTATACTTCTCTTTCCGGGGTGAAGCGCGAGATGAGGTGGGCGTTGCCCTTGGAGATCGGCATGGGAGCGGGCGGCCTGGTGATTTGGATCGTGTCGCGCGCGATTGCATAGGAGTCTTAAGATGAGACAACTGATTTACCTGAAAGATGTCGTCACCCTGAAACTCGATGAAGAGAAATGCACCGGATGCGGGATGTGCCTGGAGGTCTGTCCCCACGCGGTGTTAAAGATGAACGGCGGGCGTGTGGAAGTCCGGGATCGCGACGCGTGCATGGAGTGCGGCGCCTGCAGCCGGAATTGTCCGTTTGAGGCCGTTTCCGTGCAGACAGGCGTCGGCTGCGCGGCGGCCGTCATCAACACCATGCTGGGGCGGACGGACGCCACCTGCTGTTGCGTTGTCGAGTCAGGGTGTTCGCCTCCCGCCGGGGAGGATCAGCCCTGTTGCGGCCCCGCCGAATGCGGAGGCGAGTCCAAGAAGGGCGCCACCTGCTGCTGAGCGCGGCGCTTTTTTTACGGGGGCGTCAGCTTTAACATGGGACTGCTCGACAAGTTTCGGCGGATGAACAACCGCGTCTGTCCCTGGTGGTTGTGCCACAGCTTCGACAACCCCCTGCGCCGCCTCTTCCATGAACCGGAGCGCCTTCTCGCCCCTTACGTGAAGACCGGCATGACGGCGGTCGACATCGGCTGTGGGATGGGGTATTTCACCATCGGCCTGGCGAGGCTGGCCGGGCCGGAAGGGAAGGTCATCGCCGTCGATCTCCAGCAGAAAATGCTCGATGCCTTGGCAAGGCGGGCGCGCCGGGCGGGGCTGGCCGACCGGATCGTCTTGCACCGCTGCCGGAAAAACAGTCTGGGGGTGGACGGGCCGGCCGATTTCGTCCTCGTCTTCTGGATGGCCCACGAGGTGCCGGACAAGTCCCGTTTCTTCCGGGAGATTGCCGCCCTTCTCAAACCGGGCGGGCGTATGCTCTTGGCCGAGCCGAAATTCCACGTGGCGAAAAAGAGTTTCACGCGTACCCTCGCGGCGTGCGGGGAGGCCGGGTTCCGGATCGTGAAAGAGCCGGCGATCTTCCTGAGCCGCGCCGCACTCCTGGAGAGAGATTGAGAAAGACCTGAAAAAATAGGTGACAGCGCTCTATTTTTCCGTATCGGGCGCTTTGCTCAAAGGGGCAAGACACCCTGAAAAAATTATGGATTTGCGCTTGAAGGGCGGGGATGAAGATAAAATCCTTTGAGTTCAATCTGCGGGAACTGGCCGGTTCGATGGGCGACTTCGGGACCCTCTTCCCGCTGGCCATCGGCTATATCGCGGTATGCGGCCTCGACCCGGCGGGCTTTCTCGTCATGATGGGCCTGGCGAACATCGCCACCGGCCTGATCTACAAACTCCCCATGCCCATCGAGCCGATGAAGGTCCTGGCCGTCGTTGCGATCGCCCAGCGCTGGACGCCGTCCATGATCTACGCCTCGGGCTTCGCGATGGGGGTCGTCTGGCTTGTCTTGGCAGCGACTGGCATCATCGGCCGGCTGGCGCGGATCACCCCCAACTCCGTCGTCCGGGGGATTCAGGCGACGCTCGGGATCATGCTTGCCGTCGAGGCCCTCAAGATGATCTCCACCGGCTGGGTCCTCGGCGCCGTCGCGGTCGCGATCGTTCTGCTGTTCAGGGAGAGCCGCTACGCCCCCGCTGCGGTGGTCCTGATGCTCCTGGGGATGGCCATTGTCGCCGTTGAGGGGCGTCTTCCCGCGGGGAGCCTGATCCGCTTCACGCCGCCGCCCCTGACCGGCTTCAGCCCGAAGGAGATCTGGGATTCGCTGGTGCTCGCCGGCTTCGCGCAGGTCCCGCTCACGATCACCAACGCGACGATTGCGACCTCCGCCCTGATCGGGACCTATTTCCCGGACCGGCCGGTCAGCGTGGGGAAGCTCTCCTGGAGCCAGGGGATCATGAACCTGATCGTTCCCTTTTTCGGGGGGATGCCGATGTGCCACGGCTGCGGCGGCCTGGCGGGCCAGTACTACTTCGGGGCGCGCACCGGGGGGACGAACCTGATCGAGGGGGCGATCGAGATCGCGCTGGGGCTCTTCTTCGCAGCGGCCATCGCCGGCCTCTTTTCCGTCTTCCCGGCGGCGATCATCGGGGCGATGATGTTTCTGATCGGGCTCGAACTGACCAAGTTCGTCCGCGACGTCCGCCCGGGGCGGGATCTTATTCCCCTGATCGCGACCGTTGCTGCGGCGCTGCTTTCGAACATGGCCGTCGGCTTCGCGGCCGGCCTCGCCGCCCACCATATAATTATAGGGACAGACCGCTATAAACAGCGCCGCAAGTGATTGTGCACGATGTCAATCCGGCGGATCCCGGATCATTGTCCGGGACAGGCGCCGGAATCCAGGAAAACACCGGATTCCGGGTCAAGACCGGAATGACCAACGGTGCAAGA
>JAHJXP010000174.1 GCA_018827585.1 Pseudomonadota bacterium
CGCGTTCCTCGCGGACGGGACGGAAAACCGCCGGGAGGAGGGGTTTTTGAACGGCGGATCGCTTTACGACTTTTACGAGACGAAGGACGGTCAATATCTCAGCTTCGGCGGCCTGGAGCCCCAGTTCTTCGCCGCCTTCTGTGAAACCATCGGCCGTCCCGATCTGATTGCCGGCGGCATCGTCCCCCCGGATCTTCCGCGCGTCAAGGAGGAGGTTCGCGCCATCCTCAAGGAGAAGACACGGGAGGAATGGATGGCCCTCTTCGGGAAGGTGGACGCCTGTGTGGAGCCGGTCCTTGCGCTCGGCGAGGCCCTCGCTGACCTGCACGTCTCGGCGCGTGAGCTCGTGGTGGAGGTGGAACTCCCCGGGGGCGGCAAGGTGAAGCAGCTCGGCCACCCGATCCGCTACTCGGCCACCCCGCCGGAGTACCGCTCGGCCGGCTGCGCAACGGGAACGCACACCCGGAAGGTCCTCCGCGAACTCGGCTATGGCGACGCCGAGATCGGCGAATTCGAGAAAACGGGACTCTTCAAATAAGGATTTCTTTGGGGGAAAGGAGGCAACATGGCGCCATCGAAAGTCTGGTACATGGACGCCCGAGCCAGGCGTTTTCTGGAATCCACGGCCATCAAGGGCCGCCAACTCCTCGAGCGTTCAGCGGGCAGATTCTTATCGATCCGATCGTCCTGGTCGGCGGCAAACCGGTATCGATTACGGCACCGGTTCGCTGGAACGTTATCACTCGGAGATAAACGCCACCCTCCTTGGCCCTCTCATCCGGAGCATCTCCAAGCGACCCGGCGTCTCCTTCTACTCGGCGGACCATAGGGCGCTATCCCCACCCTCTGTAGCCGACCCCTGACTTCCTGAGTTTTCGAACGAAGAGGTATCTACTTTCAGAACGGTCTTCTTTTTTTAAAGACATTCCAAACAGTTGCGCAATCCTCTTGGAAATGCCTTGTCAATGATTAAATCTTTTAATATTTGTTCTTGACATATCAGACATGCTGTCATATGGAAAAATCGACGTTTAGCCCATCTGGGCATAATGGGGAAAGCAACAAGGGCAATATTATAAATCTTCGCCCCATGACACACCACGATTGCTCAGCTTTACGCCCAACTAAATAAAGTTCTATTTTATATCATCGCATACTTTGCCCCCTGTAGCATTGGATCAGAACCATTCATTCGGGATGGCCTATGTTTGAATGCGCAAAGACCAATAAAGTTTCTCAAAACATCGTCAATCAAATACGCAAAGCCATTTTTAGCGGCGTCCTCAAGGCAGGCGACAAACTTCCTTTGGATAAGGAATTGATGAATAAATTCGGCGTGAGCAAGGGCTCCTTGAGAGAAGCCCTTCGTTCCTTGGAGGTCCTTGGTTTATTGGAAATTCGCAAAGGGGCCCTGGGAGGTGCCTTCGTTACCGAAGTGGACACGGAGAAGGCAAAAGAGGGATTTAGCAATTTTTTTGTTTTCCGGGATCTTTCCCTGAAAAATCTTTTCGATGTACGGTTAGTTTTGGAGCCCCATATCGCGGAATGTGCCGCCTCCACCATTACTGGTGATGATTTACAGCGGCTGGAACAAATACTCCAAGAAACCCGTGACGCCCTCCAGAATGACCTGCCACTGAACTATCGGGGGAAAGAGGTTTCTTTCCATCTCATTATTGCCAACGCAACCCAGAATCCCCTTTTAATCTTCCTTTTGGATTATGTGGAAACCCTCCTCTTGGACGCCAAGGAAATACTGAATCCCGGGCGTGATTTTTCCAAGAGGGTACTCGAGGCGCACGAGCGCATCTACAAAGCGCTCGTAGCGCGAGATGCGAACCAGGCGAGAAATGCCATTATTCAGGATATCAGGGAAGTTGAAGAGGCTCTCTTGCGGATTCAAAAAGAAAAAAATATGTCAGAATTGAGACTTCGGATGCAATGTTGATTTCGGTAATGGTTTACGGTCAGGAGGCAATGTCCAAAGAATTAGTATTGTTCACACAAATGGAGACAATAAGCCCATCGTATTATTGGGAAGCTTATTACGAAAAATCGTCTGCGATCCAATGGTAGATGCTCCAGAATGAAGTAACGCATCAAGCGGATCATTGGTGTCGGTCAATAAACAAAAAAATATTGCTGAAAGGAGAATGGACGTGTTGCCTGCAAGAACTTTTCTCATTCCTCCGATGCTCATCACCGGCACGGGATCCGTCGAAAGGGTCGGAGATGAATGCAGGAGGATCGGCGGTAAAAAGGGCTTGATTGTTACGGATACGGTCTTGTCTAAATTAGGTGCATTGGAGGGGGTGAAAAAGGCCTTTTCGCAGCAGGGTTTGGATTTTGTCATTTATGACAAGATAGCATCCGAACCGACGGATAGTTATGTTCGGGAAGGGCTGCAAATCTGCAGGGATAACGGTTGTGATTTTTTGATCGCCGTCGGGGGCGGGAGTGCCATTGACACGGCCAAGGCCATCGCCGCCATGCTCACCAACACCGGCAGCATTGAAGAGTACAAAGGCCTGAACAAACTCATTAAAAAGAGTGCACCACTGGTCGCAATTCCTACCACGGCCGGAACCGGAAGCGAGGTGACGATTTTTACCATTATCACCGATACAACAAAGAATGTGAAAATGCTGATCGGCAGCCCCTATCTCATGCCGGAAGTGGCAATTGTGGATCCTCTGATGACCCTGTCGTGCCCTCGGGGATTAACCACGGCTGTCGGCATTGATGCACTTACTCATGCAATTGAGGCTTACGTATCATTAAAATCTCAGCCGATGAGCGATGTATTTGCCCTATCCGCGATCTGCCTGATCGCCGGCAACCTGAGGCAGGTCTTTGCCAACGGGAACAATGTGGAAGCCAGGGAGAAGGTAATGCTGGGGGCCTTGGAAGCAGGCATCGCCTTCAGCAATGCCTCCGTCGCGTTGGTGCACGGCATGTCTCGGCCAATCGGCGCCTATTTCCATGTTCCTCACGGGGCTTCCAATGCAGCCCTGCTGGGTGTTGTAACTGAATTCAGCCTGATCGGCAATCCCTGCCGGTATGCTCATATCGCCAAGGCCATGGGAGAAGACACCTCAGGATTGTCCGACATGGATGCTGCCAAGCGGGCTGCGGATGCGGTCAAGAGGCTCATCAAAGATATCATGATTCCGTCCCTTCCCACTCTGGGAGTGGGCGAGAAGATGCTGGAAAAACTTGCTGCCCAAATGGCGGAGGACGCCATTGCCAGCGGCAGTCCCGGAAATAATCCCCGGCAGGCGACAAAGGATGAAATTGTGGAGTTATATCGGCTGGCTTACGCTCAATAAACGAACAGGGGGAGGATAGACATGGTGGCAAGGCGGTTGAAATACTGTGTGAACAACGAATGGCGGGAGTCGAAGACGGCCAAGTACATGCCGGTGACGAACTCCAGCACGGGCGAGGTGATGGCGGAGGCCCCCTGCTGTACGGTGGAGGAGGTCAACGGTGCCGTGGCGGCGGCGGCAGCGGCCTTCCCCGGCTGGTCTTCCACCCCCATCCAGGACCGGACGGCGGTGATGTTCCGGTTTCGGAGCCTTTTAGAGTCCCATCTGGAGGAACTCACTCTTTCCGTGTCCACGGAGTTAGGGAAGAACCTCGAGGAGGCCCGGGGGGACATCATCAAGGCGATGGAGGTCGTGGAGATGGCCTGCGGCGCCCCGATCCTGATGCAGGGGGACGCGTTGATGAACGTCTCCACCGGCCACGATACGGTGATGTACCGGGAGCCGGTGGGTGTGTTCGCCGGGATCGTGCCGTTCAACTTTCCGGCGATGATCCCCTTCGGCTGGATGATCCCCTTGTGCATCACATTGGGCAATACCTTTGTCCTGAAGGCGGCGAGCCTCACGCCCCAGACGGCGATGCGGGTCCTGGAACTCCTGATCGAAGCGGGTCTGCCCAGAGGGGTCGTAAACATCGTCACCTGCAGCCGCAATGAGGCGGAGCTGCTCCTGAAGCACCCGGACGTCCGGGGCATCTCCTACGTGGGCTCCACCGCGGTGGGCCTCCATATCTACTCCACCGCCGCGGCCCACGGCAAAAGGGTCCAGGCGCTCTGCGAGGCGAAGAACCATGGCCTGGTGCTTCAGGATGCGGCCTTGGAGAGAGCGGCCCTGGGGATCATCAACTCGACCTTCGGCTGCGCGGGGATGCGCTGCATGGCCCTGCCGGCGCTCTGCGTCGAGGAGGCCTGCGCCGACGAATTCATCGGCTACCTGGTCAAGTATGCCAAGCAGCGGAAGGTGGGCTGCGCCTACCATCCGGAGACGGAGCTGGGCCCCGTCGTCTCGGCGGAGCACAAGGAGTCCGTCATCCAATGGATCGACAAGGGGGTCGAGGAGGGGGCGGAACTGATACTCGACGGCCGCAATTGCGTTGTGCCGGGCTTCGAGAACGGCCATTTCGTCGGTCCGACGATCTTCGATCATGTGAAGCCGGGGATGTCGGTGGGAGACAGCGAGATCTTCGGCCCCGTGACCAGCATCAAGCGGGTGAAGGATTTCGAGGAAGGGCTGGCGATCATGAACGCCAGCAGGTTCGCCAACGGATCCTGTATCTTCACGCAGAACGGCTACTTTGCCCGGGAGTTCGTACACCGGACCCACGGTGGCATGGTGGGTGTGAACGTGGGCATTCCGGTACCCGTTTCCTACTTCCCCTTCGCCGGTCACAAGGATTCCTTCTTCGGAGACCTGCACGTGATGGGCCGGGACGGAGTGGCCTTCTATACGGAAGCGAAGTGTGTGACTTCTCGCTGGTTCGGTGAAGCGGAGAAGAAAGAGACGAAAATCAGTACCTGGGAAGGAACGATCAGCCGGAAGTGATAGATCGGCTATCGCGAAAAGGAGACGTGGTTGCCCATGAAGAAGTAAGGCGTTGGTGTTTCACTTGAATGGGCGAAGGGCATGTTGTTGAACTCGAGATATCACATTGAAAGGAGGGTACAATGATGAAAGAAACGAAACGGTGGTTACTGGCGATGGCGATTGCGCTGCTTGTCCTGGGCACCCTGGCGGAAGCGGCGCAGGCGGCAACCAAGTGGCGGTATCAAACCATGTGGGCCCCATCGATCACCCTTTGGCGGGGGGACAAGTATTTCGGCGATCTTATGAACCGATTGGCGGCCCCGGATCTGCAGATCCAGTATTTCCAGGGAGGTGCGCTCGTCACGAGATCGGATGAAATGTTCGACGCGGTGGCCAAGGGAACCATTGAAATGGGGACCGACTGGCCGAGTTACTGGGAAGGCAAGAACACCGCCTTCAGCCTGATTACCTCCACGCCGGTGTGGCTTACGCCCGGCGATTATCTGCTCTGGTTTTGGCAGGCCGGAGGGCTGGAACTGGCGCAGGAGCTCTACGGTAAATATGGCCTTGTCTGGTATCCTCACTCCGTTACAGGACCGGAATCCGGACAGCGCTCCAACAAGCCGATTTACAAGGGCGACGACTACAAAGACGTGAAAATGCGGCAGTGCGGTCGCGTGCAGGCCAAGATCCTTGCGGATCTCGGCGGAGCGGCCATCTTCATGCCCGGGGCGGAAATTTACCTCGCCCTCTCCCGCGGAACGATCGACGCGGGCGAATTCTCCGTTCCGGAATGCGACTGGGCCATGGGTTTCCAGGAAGTGACCAAGTACTGGGTTCTTCCCGGTTGGCATCAGCCGGGTCCCGTTTCCGGCGTTATGATCAATAAGGCCGCTTTCAACAAGCTTCCCGACCGGGTAAAATTCATGTTCAAGGAAGCGGCTATGGCGACCATGATGTGGAGTTGGACGTACTTCGAATACAGTTCCGGAGAATATACGAGGAAATTCAAAGAGAAGGGCATCCAGATGACCAAACTGGACGATGCGACGCTGACGAAGATCCACGAACTTGCCTACAAGTATCTGCTCGCCGATGCGGAGGCCAATGCCGATCATGCGAAGATCGCCTTCTCCCAGGCCAAATACTTCAAGGATCTTGCGGAATGGCGTGCGATCCAGTCTCCATTCACTTGGGGGCGGACCCCTCCGCACATGGATGACATCTATGCGAAACTGGAAACCATCGCCAAGAAACACAAGGTATATGACTCCGTGATCGCCCTCGAGAGGGACGTGCGGAAGCGCATGGAAAAACAGGAGTTCTGGAAACCGGGGACCCCTTATAAACAAAATCCGGTCCAATAGACCACCCCCTTTTCATTCCTGTCACCCTTCCTGTCTCCCGCAAAGGGGGATGGGAAGGGGCAGGGGGGCTTGGTTAATGGAGGCAAGTGATGCATACACTCAAAACCATAGTGAATTTCATTGATGGTCTTTCGGAAAGGGTGGGGAGCGTCGTAAGCTGGATTTTATTATGCCTGGTTGCGCTATCCTGCTTTGAGGTGTTTACCCGGCGCGTTCTTGGCAGCCCCACCATCTGGACCCATGAAATCCTGAGTTACATTTTTTGCGCCACCATCATGCTGCTGATGGGCTATACTCAGCTTTACAAGGGCCATGCCAACATCGACGTGTTCCTGGGGAGCATGTCCAAGCGAAAGCAGGTGATCCTGGAGGTCGTCACCTTCGTGATCTTTGCCTTTCCATTTGTGCTCGTCATGTTGTGGGATGGGATCATCTTTGCCGCCACGTCCTGGATGATGCAGGAAAGGACCCCCAGCGCCTTCAACGCCATCGTCTATCCGGCCAAGACCCTGATCCCGGTGGGCTTTGCTTTGCTCTTCCTGCAACTCGTGGCCGATTTCATCAAGAAGATCGTCTATCTGGTGAAAGGGGAAGAATTATGATCGAAATGTCTCCGGAAATTGTCACGATTGCCATGTTCGGTGTGGTGATCGCCGGGCTTTTCCTCGGCCATCCCGTGGCTTTGGTATTGGGTGGAACGGCGGCCATCTTCATCTTCCTGGGGTGGGGACCCCAGGGATGGTATCTGTTTTTGGGCCGCGCCTTTGATTCGACGACCAACAATATTCTCATCGCGATTCCCCTTTTCATTCTCATGGCCGCCTTCCTTTCCCAATCCATGATTTCAGAGGGACTGTTCAAGGCGATGATGTATCTGTTCGGTCCGCTCAACGGCGGCGTCGCCTTGGCCGTCATCGTGATGTGCGCCATTGAAGCGGCCAGTACCGGCATCGTCGGGGCGAGCGTGATCAGCATGTCGCTCCTGGCCATCCCGGTCATGCTGAAAAAAGGGTACGACAAGCGCATGGCGTGCGGAGCCGTCGCGGCGGGCGGCGTCCTGAGCATCCTGATTCCCCCCAGCATCATGCTGGTCATGATGGCCGACCAGGCAGGGGTGTCCGTCGGCAAGATCTTCGCCGGCGGCTTCATCCCGGGCCTTATTTTGTCGTCACTGTTTTTCACCTACATTCTAATTATAACCTGGCTGCGTCCCAACATGGGTCCCGCCCTCCCGCTGGAGGAACGGTCGGCCATTACGGCAAAGGAGAAAGTTGTTTTGCTGTTGAAGAACCTCATCCCGCCTATGGCCCTCATTTTCGGCGTTTTGGGATCGATCTGGACGGGGGTGGCGACGGCGACCGAGGCGGCCGGCGTCGGTTGCCTGCTCGCCATCGTGCTGGTCATCTGCTACGGCAGGTTTTCGTGGAAACTGATGAAGGCGTGCGTCTGGTCCGCGAGCAGGACCAGTTGCATGGTCATGACCATCCTCTTTTGCGCCTCCATTTTCACCGGCGTTTTCCTCGGGCTGGGCGGGGGACAGGTGGTGACGGACCTCATCATGTATTTCGACTTTCTTGGAAAATATGGAATGTTCTTTGCCATGATGTTCATCATTTTCATTCTTGGTTTCCTGGTCGACTGGATCGCGATCATCTACATCACGCTGCCGATCTTCCTGCCCATCGCTGTCGGTCTGGGCTTCAACAAGCTTTGGTTTTTGATCATGATGGCGATCAACCTGCAGACATCGTTCATGTCGCCGCCTTTCGGGTATGCGTTGTTTTACATGAAGGCGACCGTTCCGCAGGAGATCAAGTTAATCGATATTTACTATGCCGTAATTCCCTTCATCATCATACAGCTGATCGGGCTGACCATCTGTTTCTTTTTCCCCGAAGTGGCCACCTATTTGCCCGACAGGTTTATCAAATAGGGTGAAAGATGACGTTATTGCAACGCCTTTCCGAATATACCGTCCGTCCGCTGTTGCTGCGCCAGGCAGAACGGCGGACGGACGCTGATCGGGTGCGGCTTTGTCTCTGACGACACCGGACCACGGCGTCCATGAACAAAGCCGTCGGCTTTTGCTGGGGGGCGTTTTCCTCGTTTCCTTCAGCCTGATCGCCTTTGAGATCGCCCTGTCCCGTCTCCTTTCCGTGTTGCTGTCATACCACTACGTGTTCGCCGTTCTGGCCCTCGCCCTTTTGGGATTAGGCGGCGGAGGGATCTTTCTCCATCTCTTTCACAGGAATGGGTGCAAGGAGAAAAAGCCCTCCGGCGATTTTCCCTTCTGGGCAACGATCTTCGCCTTGACCGTTTCATTTTCGGTCATCCTTGGTCTTCGCGTTGGTGCTTCGTTCCGGGCGCTGGACAATATCTTTTTCTACGGCCTCCTTTTTCTAATTCCGTTTTTCTTTGTCGGCATCCTGCTGGCGCGCGTCTACCGAGAGTTTCCCGCCGACAGCGGGAAAATTTACGGTTTCGATCTGGTCGGCGCGGCGTGCGGGTCTTTTGGATATCTGCTCCTCCTGGACCTGTTGGGGGTCATCTCGGCTATTTTTTTACTGGGGTTATTATCCTCTGTGGCCGCCCTCCTGCTGGCGGGCATGCAACCGCCCGGCAAAAAGAAATGGATCATCCCCATCTTCGGGTTCATGATGCTGGCCCTTGTGTTCGGGGCCGAACGAGGCGGTTTTTATGAGCCAAGCATTCCTATCGGGAAAAACCCGGCAAAGGAGATCCATGACGTTCTCTATGGTCCCTCCATACGAGGAGGGATCGTTGAAACCCGCTGGAGCGCCTTCGGACGCACGGATCTCGTCAAGCTGCTCGATTATCCGGAGCAGATGGATATCTATCTGGACGGTACCGCCGGTTCGCCGATGTATCGATTTACCGGGGATGCAGGCAGCCCCGGCCCCGTGATTGAAGGGTTGAAGACGACCTTTCCGGGATACTTCCCTTTTCTATCTCTACGGGAAGAGGAAAAGGATGATGTCCTGATCATTGGACCGGGCGGTGGAAGAGACGTCCTCCTGGCGCTGATGGGAGGCGTAAGGAACATCACTGCCGTGGAGGTCAACAAGGATCTGGTTGACATGGTCCGCCGGCATTCGCTTTTCAATGGGGGAATTTATCGGGATCTGAAAAATGTTCAGGTCGTGGTGGAAGAAGGGCGACACTTCCTGAAACGCCACAAGGGGAACTATGACCTTATCATGCTGAGCCTTCCCGTCACTAACACCAGCAGGAGCCTGGAAGGCTTCGCGCTGACGGAAAATTTTCTTTTTACGACGGACGCCATCGCCGATTACTGGGGGCATCTCAGCGAAGAAGGGCGCCTGCTGGTCGTCGCGCATGACGACATTGAAGCCCTGCGTCTGCTCTCGCTTTCTCTCGCATTTTTCAGGACGAACGGCGTGGATGAGAAACAGGCCATGCGTCACATCTACATGGTCGGCTCGGAAGATTACCTGGTCTTTGCGCTCAAGAAAAAACCCCTGGATCACCAGGAAACGGCCTTCCTCTACCAGGCCATGCACCCTCTCGGCTACAATCCCGGCATATCCTTTTTCCCCGGTGTCCGTGCATCGCTCAATCCGGCGCTGGTCGCTCTGGAGCGAGGGGAGAAAACAGCCGCGGAGTTGAGGGCGCTGGTCAAAGAGAGGGGGTATGACATCGATCCCGTTTCGGACAACAATCCGTTTTTTTACAAGTTTGAAAAAGGACTGCCGAAGTCCGTTTCCCTCGTCTTGTGGGTCTCGGCCACGTTGCTCCTTTTAGTCGCAGGGGTTCCCCTTTTCAAGCAAAGGAACTACCCCCGATCGTTGCCGGGGAACAGGCCGAACCGGCGACGGCCTCTTTTCAGGGTCGTCCTGCTTTTTGCCGTCTTGGGCGTCGGTTTCATGCTGATCGAAATTTCCCTGATGCAAAGGTTTTCGCTTTTCCTTGGCTCGCCCGTCCTCTCCATGGCCGTTTTATTGTCCTCCCTTTTGGCAGGCGCCGGCATGGGCGGCTTATGGAGCAAACGGCTGATGACCCCAACGCAGACGACCCGGGGCATTGCGCGGGCGTCTCTGTGGGTTGCGGTCATCGTGCTGGGATATACCGTTGTTCTTCCCTTGATTCTCGATCAACTCCTCGGGCTTTCCTTCGCAGTGCGTATCGGCATCGTGGTGGCGCTGCTGCTGCCTCTTGGCTTTTGCATGGGCATCCCCTTTCCCTCAGGCATCCGGTTGCTGCAAAAGATCCACATGGAACCCTTGATCCCCTGGATGTGGGGAGTGAACGGTCTCGGATCCGTCCTGGGTTCAACATTGACCATTGCCATCGCTATCCGTTTCGGTTTTACGGAAGCCATGATCGCCAGCGCGGCCCTTTACCTCGTTGTCTTTGCTCTTTTCCGTACACCTGCTTTAGCGGAACTGCCCGCAGAATGACCGTTGAAGCGACCCATTTTCGGGAACGCGGCACCATGGACGAAAAGCAAAAAGATCGATGCAGCGAGATATACGATCAATTGCATTCGAACCTTGCCGACTGCGGCGGGTAGTCAGTTTCGATGCTTCGTGGATTACTCTCAAGGCTTCAGGATTACTGACAAAGACCGGTGAAACACCATGGACAAGATTCTGAAAGTCGAAAAGGTCATGGTCGGCATTAAAGTATTCGTTTACGTCCCGGCCATCCGGAAAGACCACGTTGAAACATCGGTCATATCCCAACCGCCGCGCCGCTTCCCTGGCCCCCTTCTGTCCCGCCTCATCCGGGTCATAGCAGAGGATGATTTTCTTGACGGCCTGAAGCTTATCTATCCATTCAGGGTCAAACGATCCGGCCCCCGTGGTGATCCCCACAGCTGGCTGGATCGGTTGAAACGGGGAGATATCGTCGCGGTCAAGACCCATATGGGCGAGGCCTACAACGTGGGATACCTGAGGCCGGTGATCATCAGCACGCTGGTGGCTCTTCTCAAGGAGAGGGGGCTGCGCCCCTTCGTCACCGATACGACGACCATGCCCTACCATCCCTGGATCAGCCGGACCCTGGCCATGGATCATCTCGAGACGGCGAACCGCAACGGCTTCAATCAGGGTTCCGTCGGCTGCCCCATCGTTATCGCCGACGGCTGGCTCGGAACCGACGACGTGATCGTCGATCTCAAGGACCGGGGAAACTACCTCAACAAACAGTTCGTGGCCCGGGCGATCGCCGATGCCGATGCGCTCCTGTCGGTGGCCCATTTCAAGGGGCACCCGGCCGGCGGTTACGGGGGATCGCTCAAAAATATCGGCGTCGGCGGGGCGAGCAAAAGGGGCAAGATGAACCTGCACGGCGCCCTGGCCGGCGATAAGCCCCTGATAGAGGCCCAACTCTGCCCGGGACGCCAGTGCGAATGGTGGCAGGTCTGCGAAGACTGCTGCCCGGAAGGATCGATCAAGGTGACGGACCAGGGCCTGGAGGTGGACCTGGAGAGCTGCGTTTATTGTTTCGCGTGTGCCAATCTCTGCGTCAACATGGCGGGCGTCAAGAGCATCCAGCGCTTCGACCACCTGCCCGTCCTGGGGCGGCGCATCGCCGACTCGGCGTTGGCCGCCATGCTGACGAAGGATGCGGGGAAGGCCTTTTTCCTCAATTTCGCCATGGACATCAGCCCCAGCTGCGACTGCTACGGCTGGACCGACACGCCTATCGTCAACGGACTGGGCATCTTCGCTTCCTACGATCCGGTGGCCGTGGACAAGGCCTGCATCGACCGGATGAACGCCGCTCCCGGACTGCTCAATTCCGAGGCGGAGGAGTTCGGCGCCCTGGCCAAAGGTTCGAAGAAGCTCAATCTCATCAAGGGGAAGGACATCGAGGCCCAGATTCACGGCGGCGTGGCCAACGGCCTGGGCTCGGCCGACTACGACATCGAGGAGGTGCCACAGGATCGGAGCCAGGCAGCGATCCACACCTTCTATCCCGAGGTGCGCGCTAAAAAACTCAAGGGGATGTACGCAAAAAACCACCCCCTCAAGGGCCTGGACACGGCCTCCTTCGGGCGGCCGACCGAGGGGGTGACGGACCCGCGCCACCCGAAAAAGTAATGAATGACGATCACCTTTATCGGGACCCTGAATACTCCTGGGACGAAGACATCCAGGCATAACGCTTTGAGAATTCGAAGAATCAGCGAAGCTCATTTGAGGCGTGCAGGATTTGGCGGAATTTCATTTCCCGCCTCTTTGCCCTCCGCCCTTCGCCTACTGTCCTTCACCCTACGGCATCATCCGCCGTTTCAAACGGCTCATCCACAGGGCCGGGCGCTGCATTCGCCGTAGTCCCAGGCGGGCATCGCTCAACTGCTGTCGGTGCGGAAATCTCTGCCCGTAAACCTGCCGGTTGAAAAGCGCCACGATCGTGTCGATTTCTTCTGCCAGCGGCCTGAACTGCC